>JAYREN010000166.1:0-4952 GCA_041908845.1 Holophaga sp.
TCCTCACGCTTCCGCATGGCCTCTACGTTGATGAAATAGTGGAGCTTGTCCTTGATGATCGGGCCGCCAAGATTGAAGCCACCCTGAATGGACTGGTAATTGCGGGTGCGAGCCTCGTCCGAATTCAGGGCCCCCTTGGG
Source organism: Holophaga sp. (assembly GCA_041908845.1). Taxonomy (GTDB): domain Bacteria; phylum Acidobacteriota; class Holophagae; order Holophagales; family Holophagaceae; genus JAYREN01. Next base: position 141 of record JAYREN010000166.1, read on the forward strand.
GTCGTAGGCCACGGGCTTCACTTTCGCCACCATGGAATTGGGCCGGAAGAGGAAGAAGGCCATACCGGTGGTTTCGTTGGTGCCGGACTTGGTGACGGCGTTCACCACGGCGCCCACAGCATCGCCGTACTGGGCGTCGAAGGAATTGGTGATGACCTGGAGTTCCCGGATGGAATCCTGGCCGAAAGAGAACGGGATGCGAGTGCCGCCGCGCTGCTCACTGTTGAAGCGGGAGTTGAAGCTGGCGCCGTCGATCTGGAGGTTATTCTGGACGCCCCGGGCGCCTTCTACCGAAGTGTAGTAGCTGGTGCCACCCACGGCGGCGCCGGGGGTCAATTGGACCAGGTCGGTGAAGTTGCGGCCATTCACGGGCACGGCTTCCACCAGTTCCTGGGTGATGGAGGTCTGGGTGTTGATCTGGGCGGTGTCCACGCCGGCGGCATCAGCCACAACCTCTACCACGGCGGCAGCTTCGGCGCTGTCCAGGCCGAAGTTCTGGGTGGTGGTCTGGCCGAGGCTCACGCGCACGGAGCCGTCCTTCACCGACTTCAATCCAGGCGAGGTGACCGTGAGTTCATAGGTGCCGATAGGCAGGAAGGCGAACTGGTAATTGCCGCGCGCATCGGTGGTATTGGTCTTGGCGAAGCCCGTCTCCAGGTTGCGCAGGATGACCGAGGCTCCAGCGACCACGCCCCCCTTTTTGGAGTGCACGGTGCCACGGATGGCGCCGGAGGTGGTGCTGGTCTGGCTGTAGGCAGCTACGGCGCAGGCGAGGGAGGTGAGGAGGGTAATGCCCGTAGTGCGTGTATTCATTCAGGACTCCTTGCCCGATGGGCACAAGCATTGACAGGTGAACGGAGGTTCACCGAAGGACTGGAGAATGGAATTGAGAAAGGGAGATCTGGCACTATGCAAACGCTTCAATCTACTCCAAGGTCCGTCTGGAGCGGAGGTGTATTTTTTATCGCGGTGTAAGAATTTTATATCGTTTCCAGGTAAGAGCCCAGAATGTAAAAAAGCGGGGGCCAAAGCCCCCGCTAGGCAAAACCTGATCTGTTGTTAGGCGTGATGTTCGAGCGATTTCTTGCGAGCTTCGACGATCTTGTCGGCGTCCCGGCCTTCCAACTCGGAGAGATGGTCGAAGGCCCAGGTGAAGAAACCCACGCCCATGGTCTGGGAGCGGATCTCGATGATGAGGTCGTTCATCTCGCTCTGGGGCAGGTAGGCATCGACTACGTCCCAGCCTGGCCAGCCATCCTTGGCGTCGAAGCCCAGGATCTGGCCGGCGCGGTGGCCCGTCACCATGCGCTGGGCTTTGGAGGTGTGCTCGCTGGGCACGCTGATCTGCACCTTGAGGATGGGTTCCAGCAGGGTGGGGCTGCACTTGGCGAGGCCGTCGGTCATTCCAATGCGGGCTGCGGTCTTGAAGGCCATGTCGGAGCTGTCCACGTCGTGATAGCTGCCGAAGAACAGGCACACGCTGAGGTCGACGACAGGGAAGCCCAGCGGCCCTTGCTTGCAGTAGTCGTGGACGCCCTCTTCCACCGCGGGAATGTAGTTGCGGGGCACGACGCCGCCGACGATCTCTTCAGTGAAGACCACACCTTCGCCTCGAGCCAGGGGCTTGATGCGGAAGTGGACATCTCCGAACTGGCCGTGGCCGCCGGTCTGGCGCTTGTGGCGGCCCTGGATCTCGCAACCCTTCTTGATGGTTTCGCGATAAGGCACCAGCGGCTTCTCGGCGGCCACTTCCACGTTGTACTTCGCCTTGAGGCGCTGCACGGCATTCTTGAGGTGGATCTCGCCCTGGCCCCACAGGATGCGCTCCTGGGTTTCGGCATTCTGCTCGAGAATGAACGAGAGATCCTCCTCGATGAGCTTGGCGATGGCGCTGGAGAGCTTCACTTCTTCGCCGCTCTTGGTGGCCTTGAGGGAAATGGGGAGAACGGGCTGGGGCGAGGCGGGCCAGGGCATCTCGAGCACCTGGGGCTGGGTGGTGAGGCCGTGGCCCGTCTTGATGGGATCCATGCGACCCAGTGCCACGATCTCACCCGCCACGGCCTTGGTCACCTTGTCCTGCTTCTGGCCGAAGAGCTTGTTCATGCCGGAAACGCGCACACCTGCGAGGGTGGCGCCATCGGCGATCTCGCCCTTCCAGACGCGAACGTAGTTCTGTTTGCCGATGTGCATGGCGTGGACGGTCTTCCAGACCTGCGCCAGAGGCGCATCGCCGGGAATCTCATTGCGGGCTGCGGTGGTGCTGTATTCCGGGGCCTCGTGGCGCAGGAGCTTGAGGATGCGGCGCACGCCGCCATCCCGATCCGCGCTGCCAAACAGGACAGGCACGAGCTTGGCATCCTGGAAGCCGCCGCGCATGACCTTGAAGACTTCCTCCATGCCCGGCAGCCGCTCTTCCAGCAGCATGGCCATGAGGTCATCGTCCAGGGCGCAGATCTTTTCCAGCATCTCCATGCGGGCTGCGGCGACCTCATCCTTGAGGTTCGCGGGGATCTCGATGCGGGTGGATTCCTGGTGGGGGTTGTAGCGGAAGGCGCGCTCGAAGGAGAGATCGACGTACCCATTCAGGGTTTCGCCTTCGATGATGGGGCACTGGCGCAGCACCAGTGGGCTGGCGGTCCAGGTCTGGAGCGCCTCCACGGTGGCGCCCAGGTACTTGGCGGCCTCGGCGCCATCCATCTTGTTGACGAAGATGAGGTGGGGAATTTTGTGGGTGTCCAGAAACTTCAGGATGGGGGCGGCCATCATGGCACGGTTGGGATCGGGCTCCACCACGACCACGGCCGCATCGGCCACCATCAGGGCGCCGATCATTTCCTGCTGGAATTCCACCGAACCCGGGCAGGTGATGAAGGTCCAGGATTCGTCCAGGTAGGTGGTGGTGGCCACATCCGCGTCCAGACTCATCTGGCGGGCACGAGCCTCCGGGGAGAAATCCCCCACGGAGTTCCCTTCCTTCACGGAACCCTTGCGCGCAAGAGCACCGGAAGCGAAGAGCAGGCTTTCCAGCAGCGTGGTCTTCCCGGACATGAAGGGGCCGACGATGGCTGCGACCCGTGGTGCGGAGAGGGGCTTGGGCACGACTTTTCTCCTTAGCGTTCCAGAAGGTTTCAGGACAGCTGTTTCGGATGCTTCTGCACAGTTTTACTCCCTGTCTTCGATCTGGCAACAGGAAGGGTTGCCGTTCAGCCTCAGGACAGGATTCACCACGGAGAACACTGGGATCACGGAGGAAAAACACGGAGAGAAGAATGGGGTCTTCGCGCATCTCCCGGAAAGGTTGCATCATTGGCCCGTCGCGGCGGCTGGCGCGCGAAAAAGCTCAACGCGGAAGTACGGAGAACCGAGGGGGATCGCAGAGGGAAAAGGCGGACCTGACTACCAGGCATTCTCAGCCTCATCTCTTGATAGCAGGTGATCCACATCCAATCGTTCGCCGGGTGATTGGGAAGACATCCTTCGAGCCAGAGAAAGAATTAACCGTGAAACGTCCTTCGGGCGGGCGAAAGAGAATCGGTATGGCGGCCGCCTCTTCGCGGGCGGCTGGAGGCCTTCGGCCCAGGCGGCTCTCCGCATCGTCTTTCGCGCATTTCGCGACTTTCGCGGTTCCCTTTTGTTGGCTGAGTCTCGTTGAAAACCAGGAAGGCGGAATGGGCCAGCGGGTTTGCGTGAGCCTGTGCCCCGTCTTTCCTCCGCGAGCCTCTGTTTTCCTCCGTGCCTCCGCGTGGAGATTTTCTCCTCTGGATCCAACCCCGAGGACCCATCCATCCCAACTACTTTCGAGTCCCTGGCCATCCAGGAGTCTTCCGCAATTCCGTGATGAACTAAATGACGGCTCGGTTTGGCGCTACTCGGCGCGGGTCACCAGATCGTGGATTTCGGGATCGGGCAGTCGGTTCGCGAACCAATTGTCCAGCGAGGGAATATTCTCGAACAGGATTTCCGCGCCGCCCTCGGTGAGTTCCTCGCGCGTCCCGAATCCCCAGGTGACTCCCAGGGGCTGGAGCTGGAATTTTCGGGCCGCCTTCATGTCGTCGCCCCGGTCGCCCACCAGGAAACCGCCTTGGCACAGGGCACCGCCCTGGCAGACCGAGGTCATGAACTCCACCTTGCCCGGCCAGATATCGCCCGGCGCCGGTCCGAAGACATCGTCCACGATCAGGCTGAGGTCGAGGTGATGTACGACGCGGCGGGCGAAGGTGGCGGGCTTGGCGGTGACAATAAAGATCCGGTGGTCCTGGCGCTTCAGGCGGCCAAGCATCAGCTGGATGCCGTCATAGATCTGGTGTTCGAAGATGCCTTCCTCGCCGAAGACCTCCCAGTAGGTGGCCATCACCTTGTCCAGTTCTTCTGCACGGGGCCCCAGGAGCCGGCCGAAGAGCCCCCTCACGCTGGGACCGATGAAGGGGCGGATCTCGGCTTCCGAGGGGCAGGGCAGGGTAAAGCTACTGCAGGTTTGGCGAATGCAGTGGCTCACCGCCGGAAGCGGGTTCACAAGGGTGCCGTCGAGGTCAAAGCAGATCATGCCCATGGTTGCACCTCGGAAAACCGGAGAAGCATACTGCTAAAAAAAGGGGGCCAAGCCCCCTTTTTTTAATGGCGATAGGCGTTGATGGACTGGTTGATGATTTCCATGGCTTGGGGCAGGCCAACCCAGCCTTCGCTATGCACATCCTTGGCTTCCAGATTCTTGTAGGTGAGGAAGAAGTGCTCGACCTCGCGCAGGAGATGGGGGGCGAGATCCTTCAATTCGTGAACATGGGCGAAATTGGGATCATTGATGGCCACGCTCAT
>JAYREN010000166.1:4962-7221 GCA_041908845.1 Holophaga sp.
CTTGTCGTCCTGGCCCTTGTCGTCGCGCATCTTGAGGGCGCCGATGGGGCGCGCTTCGATCACGACACCAGGGTAGGTCGCGCCCTGGATGAGCACCAGGATGTCGAGGGGATCACCGTCATCGGCCAGGGTGTGGGGGATGTAGCCGTACTCTGCGGGGTAGTGGATTGGGGAGTAGAGCACACGGTCGACCTTGACCAGATTGGTGACATGGTCGATCTCGTACTTGATTCGGGAGCCGAAGGGAATCTCGACCACGGCGTTGACGATTTCAGGGGCCTTTTTGCCAGGCCCGATCATATGCAGAGACATGCTTCCTCCAGTTCGGGGTCAGTGAATCTGACGCCCGGGGTGCTTCAATTGTTCCCGCCAATCAAGTATTGGCGCAGCACGGCGCGAACATCCTCGTGAGGTTCCCCGTCCATGGCCAGGGCAATGGCCTCTCTCGCTTCGCGGGTGTTGATGGCCGAAAGGGATTTGGCCGCCGCGAGGCGCATGGCCGTGCTCTCGCGCCCGCCCAGGATGCCCTTCTTGCGGAAGACATCCTGAAGGGCCGGAACGGCATCGGCCGACCCGATGACGCCGAGCGCTTCCAGGGCGCGAAGACGGATGCGGGCGGTTTCTTCGCTGGAGCCTTTGGCGTTCACCAACAATTCGGCGATGGCCGGCACTGCGGTGGGGCTCTTCAGTTCGGAGAGGACCGCGAGGATTTCGAGCTGCAGCCCCGGTTCGGAACGGCCGAGGGCCGCTGCAAGTGCCTGGGCGGCCTGGGAGCCTTCGCCCAGAATGGCCACCGCCGCCACCGCCGCCCGTCGCACGGGCAGATCACGATGTTCGAGGGCCAGGGCCACATCCGGGAAGGCCGGCTTGTGGCCGATTTCTCCCAGCAGGAGCAGGGCGTTTCGCACATGCGATGGATTTGGCGAGGCCAAGGCCTCTTTGAGTGGAGGCACGGCGTTGCGGCCGATGGCGCGAAGGGCGTCCATAAGGCTGCCGCGGCGTCCGGCATCTTCCTCGACTTCCAGGCACATGGTCAGATGCTGGGCTGCGGGACGTCCCAGCAGGGCCAGGAGGGAGTGAAGCTGTCCCATGGAAATCTGGGTGTCGGGATGGTGGAGCAGATTCGTGAGGGTTGCCATGTTGCCGGGGCTGGCGATGCGGAAGAGCAGGTCGCGCACAGCCTGGGCCTTCCACTCCGGGGTGCCGGACTTGGCGAGGGCCAGCTCGCCCAGGGCGAGCATCTCGCGGTAGACCCCTTCGAAATTGGACTTGCGCAGCCAGTGGCCCAGCAGGGCCTCCATGGATTGACAACTCCAGAGCCCCGACTGCTGGTCGCTTTCCTGGAGGATGTGCTCGTGGAGGGTGCGCTGCAGGCTCAGGATGTTCTCGGCGGTGAGGGCGGGTTCGTCCAGACACTCCGCGAGATCCGCAACAATCTCCGAGGCCAGGCGACGGCGGCGCACCTCAGGGCTGGCGAAACCGGCCTGGAGCTGGTTGAGGAGATCCTTGAGGCCTTCGCCCCGCTTGCCGCGCACCAATTGGCGCAGAAGGATCGTGACCTGGTGGGCATCCAGCTCGAAAACGCCCCGGTCCATGAGGCTCATGCGGAGCTTGGTATCTGTTCCGTGGCACTCCCAGAGAATGGCGTCCTTCAGCGCATCCACATCCTGGATGGTCCAGCCCTCGAATTGCAGGCGGCCTCGGATGGCATCCAGGGAGAGCTCTCGATCCTTGACGCACTGAAGGAGGGCTGCGACCAGGAGGGCAAGGGTGAACCGGGAGGGTGTCAGGCGAATGTGGACATCGGCGACCGCCGTGGCCAGCAACTCGGGCCCGAGGTAGTCCAGGGCTCGGCGGAGGGCCTGTTCTTCGGCCGGAAAGGCGGGTAGCCCCAGCAGGATGTTTCCCTGGGTCATGGACTCCAGGCCGGAGAGCGCGTTGCGCAGTGTGTCCCGCAGGGTGATCGGGTCCATGCGACCCAGGCCCAGCTGGACGCCCGTGCCTGCGACCGAACTGAAATCCGGCTGGAGAAAGCCGCATTCCTTGAGCACTTCACGCTGCTCCGAGGCCCAGGGGGAATCGACAGACGGCCTTACGGGCACGGCCGTCATCTGCACCACGGCGCCGAAGAGGCTTCGGAGATCCGCGGCGAGGGCTGCCGGAGATGGCGGCTCGTCCACGGGAGGCGGTGGAGGCGGTGGAGGGGGAGGAGGCGGAGGGAGGGGCGCGGGCTTCACCGGGGGTGGGACCGCAGGAGTC
>JAYREN010000167.1:0-7207 GCA_041908845.1 Holophaga sp.
CCTGGGCTTCCTGGCGCGCCCCAAGGTCTTTACGCCCGCCAAGATCCTGTTCACGCCCTTCCACGGCACCGGCATCGCCTTCGTGCCCGAACTCTTCAAGCGCGCGGGGCTGCCCCTGGAAATCTGTGAACGGCAGGCCGTGCAGGACGGCACCTTCCCCACCGCGCCCCGGCCCAATCCCGAGGAGATGGCCGCCTTCACCGTGCCCTTGGAAGATGCCGAGCGTCTCGGGGTGGATGCGATCCTGGCCAACGACCCCGACGCGGATCGCCTGGGGGTGGTGCTCAAGCACAAGGGTCAGTGGATGCAGATGACCGGCAACGACATGGCCGCGCTCACCCTGGACTATCTGGCCGCCCAGCACCACACCACGGGTTCCGTGGTAACGACGGTGGTGACCTCCGATTTCCTGGCGGAAACCGCCAAGGCTCACGGCATGCCCACGGTCTGGACGCTCACGGGCTTCAAGAACATCGCCGTCTGCATGCACCGCCTCGTAGCGGTGGGCGAAGCCTACGCCTTCGGCGCCGAGGAGAGCATCGGCATGTGCCCCTCCGATGAAATGCGCGACAAGGATGGTGTCACCGCCGCCCTGCTCGTGGCGGAGATGGTGGGCCACTACAAGGCCAAGGGCCAGAACCTCATGGAAGCCGTGGAGGAACTCCAGGGCCGCGTGGGCATTTTCCACAACCGCCTGGTGAACCTGGAGGATCCCAAGCCCGGCGGCGCCCAGCGCTTTGCGGCGGCCATGACCCGCATCCGTCAGGCGGGCCTGAAGGAATTCGCGGGTGAAAAGGTGGTGAGCTGGGAGGATTTCTCCACGGGCCTGCTGCACCGCCTCGACGGCACCTCGGAACCCATCCTGGACCGCCCGGACCGCCGGGATGTGGCCCTGGAGATCGAGAAGAGCAATGTGCTGAAGTTCCGCTTCGCTTCGGGCGCCTTCGCCGCCTTCCGCCCCAGCGGCACCGAACCCAAGCTCAAGGTGTACCTGCAGAGCCGCACCACGGCGGAACTTCTGGATCGTATGGAAGCCGAGGCCCGCAAGCTGCTGGGACTGGGATAGCGGCTCTTACTCTATACGCGTTCAAATAGAGAAACGGGCAAGGCACCTGGAACTCCAACCCGAGCCTCAACAGGCAATGGACTGGATAGACAGGATGGGTTTGCCCGCATGCGCTGCCACCCGAGGCGCAGGCCATCCTGTCTATCCTGAAATCCTGTTCTGTTTTTTTTGGCTCTCTCGCTAATCCATGGAGATGGGTTCTTCACACTTCTGCGGGTAAAGGTGTTAGCGCTGCTGCTTTCCGACCAGGCTCCACACAAGAATGCCGCTCGACGGATGCACATCCCCTTCATCCCAGTTGAACAGACTTTTCCATGCCTTTTGCCGGACCAGAATCCGATCCGAGAAGGCCCGGAAATTTGGTCGTTCGGTTTTTCAAAAAGGGATCCCGATTATCGGCCAAACTCCGCCAAAAAGACTTAACCGCGAATTTCGCGAATTCGCCCTTGCGGGCGCGCGAATGGCCTACAACCGCCGCCCCGCCTCCTTTCAATCGGCGTATCGCCCAGCCCTTGGAGGCCGGGCGGAACGCCGATTGAAAGGCCAGCCGCGCACGCGCGACTGGGGGCCGCAGGCCCAGGCGGGCCTGGATTGGGGCATTCGCGTTCATTCGCGGTTTCAAGGCGCTTTTACCTTCGTGGCTGAGTCAGGCCGATAATCGGGAAAGGGATTAGCAGGGATAGAGGGGATGAAGGGGATAAAAGTAGGCATGGATCAAACCCAAGCTGTGAGCCATTTTGGACCACGGTATCCCGTGGGTGGGGCAGATCAAACTGCCGCATCAAGGCCTGGGCGGTCGTTCCCGCAAATCCCAGAGAACCAATCTTTGTGGAGCAATAGACCTCAGCTTCCCGCGGGTGGAAGCCTGGGGAAGCCGTGGGGCGCCGTGGAGGCGGACTGATCGATGCGCTGCGCCTGGCCCTCATCCAGCTTGCGGGTGGATTCCGCCGGGGGGAACATCTCCGGGGCTTCTTCCTGGAGAAACCGCTTGGTGCGGGCCATGAGGGCGTCGATCTCCTGGAGGTAGCGCACCCGCTCCAATTTCAGGTTGCGCATGGCCGCTTCCATCTCCACGACCCGAAGGTGGGCATCGCGCACGATCTCGTCGGCCTTGAAATCGGCTTCCTTGAGCAGGAGCGCCTTCTCGCGATGGGCCGCATCCAGGAGCTCCTCCTTGGTCTTCTGGGCGTGAAGCAGGGTCTCGCGGAAGATGCGGTCCTGGTCCTGGTACTGCTGCAGCCGCTCCCGCAGATCCAGCACCTCATCCCGGAGCTTGGAATTCTCGTGTTGCACCTCTTCCCACTCGGCGGCCACCTCGTGGAGGAAGGCCCGCACCTCATTTTCGTCGAGGCCGCGAAAACCCTTCTCGAACTCGCGGCGCTGGATGTCCAGGGGAGTGAACTTCATGGATACCTCAGGAGGCGAAACCGCGCTGGAGCAGGTTTTGGAGAACCCAGAGCACCAGGATGGCGATCATGGGGCTGAAGTCCAGGCCGAGGTTCCCCGGCATCAGGGAGCGGATGGGGTGCAGCAGCGGATCGACCACCGCATGCAGGCCCCTGACCAACGGATTGCGAGGGTCGGGGCTGAACCAGGACATCAGGCTGGAGGCGACGATCAGCAGGATAAGGCCCTGGATCGCGTAGTGGGCAATCAGAACGAGGATCATGGGCACGCCGTAGACATAGAGCCCATCATAGACTTGATCGGCCCGCTTCGGCACCCAGGAGCCTCCCATGCGCATCGGCATTTCCTGCTATTCCACCTTTGGCGGCTCCGGCGTGGTGGCAACGGAGGTCGGGAAGGCCCTGGCGGCGCGGGGTCACGAGGTCCACCTCCTGAGCCCATCGGTGCCTCCTCGTCTGCTGGGTTTCGAAGACCGGGTATGGTTCCACGAGGTGACGGCCAGCCCCTACCCCCTTTTCGAGGCCGCCCCCTTCTCCATCGCTCTGGCCTCCAAGATGGCCGATGTGGCCGAACACCATGGCCTGGAGATCCTGCACGCCCACTACGCCATTCCCCACGCCAACGCCGCGCTACTGGCCCGCATGGCCGTGGGTGGCAACCTGAAAGTGGTCACCACCCTGCACGGCACGGACATCACCGTCGTGGGTGCGGATCCCAGCTACCTTCCCATGGTCAAGCTTGCCATCCGCGAAAGCGATGCCGTCACCGCCGTTTCCGCCTACCTGCGGGATGAGACCTACCGCACCTTCAATGTAAATCGACCTATCGACGTCATTCCCAATTTCGTGGCGCCCCCCGAAGGCGCCCTCACGGATTGTCGCTCCTGGCTTGCCCCCTGCGACTCCGCTGTGCTCACCCACATCTCCAACTTCCGCCCGGTGAAACGGGTCATGGACGTGATGAAGACCTTCGAGCTGGTGCGCCGGGAGCACCCCTGCCGACTCGTGATGGTCGGCGATGGCCCCGACCGCGCCGAGGCCGAGGCCTACGCCCGCCATCAGGGCTTCGAGGATGAAGTTCGCTTCACCGGCAAGCAGCTCAACATAAGCTCCGTGCTCGCCTGTAGCGATGTCTTCCTGCTGCCCAGCGCCACCGAGAGCTTCGGCTTGGCGGCCCTGGAGGCCATGGCCCATCGCGTGCCCCCGGTGGTCAGCCGGGTGGGTGGCCTGCCCGAGGTGGTGCGCCACGGCGTGGATGGCTTTCTGGAACCCCTGGGCAATGTGGCGGCCATGGCCGAAGATGTCCTCACCCTGCTGCGGGACCCACGCCTGCGCAAGACCTTTGGCGTGGCGGCCCAGGAGCGCGCCCTGACCACCTTCGCCGAGGATCCCATCATCGACCTGTACGAAGCCGCCTACGAATCTGCCCTCTCCGGTGCCAAACGGACCGTGGATTTTGGTGCCGGACCACGGTAGACTAGCCCTTCACGGCTGGGTAGCTCAGTTGGTTAGAGCGAAGGTCTCATAATCCTTAGGTCGGCGGTTCGAATCCGCCTCCAGCCACCACCGAAGTAAAGCCCCGACACCACTAGGTTTCGGGGCTTTTTTGATTCCACAAGTGATCAACACTTACGAAGGCCAAATCTGGCATTTTCAAGCAACGGTACACTCTAGCGGTACACTTGAAGTATGAAAGTGGCGAAGCGCATGGGACACAACACGTTTGTTCCCGAGATCCACGACGTTTTGGGTGTTGCAGGAGACTTTGCGAACGCCTTCCGCAGCATCTGGCTCTCTTCATTCGCGCTGAATCGGTTGAAATTCTGAGCCTTTCACCACCTATCTCAATCAAAAGCCTCTTGCTCAGACCCCATTATGCGAATACGTAAAACGATATCTACCCCCAAATCAACAGATTGATTTAGGGGTACTTTCCGCGCCGTCTTCCTAATCAGTAAGGACCAAGGCCAGTCAGCACCGCCAAACTATGCGACATCAGCAGATCTTTTCCTCAAGGCTTCCTGCGCCAAAACCGACGTCCTTTACGGATTCCCACGATGGCTTCGGGAACCCGCCTCTTCAACACCGAAAGCAAAACCAGCCGTCCCTTGCTGGCGGGCCTTCAGGCGTACCACATGCCACGGTGGGTGTGGAACTGATTGCCTCTGAATTGAACGGCGGTTAGGGAGCGGCCATGTCTGACCTTCGTAGAGCTTGTAGCTGCCCCGCGCGTGGACGGGCGTGAGGTTGGGCATGGTGACGTTGGCGCTGCCTCTGCGAGTCAACGTCCGACCCGTCGCGCCGCTTTCGGCAGCGCCGGTTAACTCCATACGTTAGGCCGCATCTTCCAAGGCGCCAAACCCCGGCGTATGATCCAAGGGAACACCAACTCCCATCCGGAAAAATTTGGGCCGCCTATTCAGGAACAAACACAACCCTCCCAATGACGCCTAATCTGGTTTGGGCACACTTTCCACCCGTCCTCCAATTCCACGGATATACCCTTTTATAAGCACTTGCAAATATCGCAGCATGAAAACCATGTCGCCTAATCAGGCGAAACCAAACATCTCCGCATGTCGCATTTCCCGGTTTGTTACCTGTTTAGGCGTCAGGTTCCAAGCCTCAACGATGACGCCTAATACTTAGTTAGGCGCCACGCGTGGTTCTCAAAATCCTCACATCCGGATTAATCCTTGCCTGGGGCTTCTTGTTCCTTTTCGCCGCGGCATGGGACTTCCTCGACCGTCCTCGGCTTCTTTTGGGTGTTGGGTTCGTTCTTGCAATGCTCATTTGGACCTGGGTGAAATATCTTCGCCACATCCTGTTTTTTGCAGTCTGGGGCGTCGGCCTCGCCATCGGTGCTGTGTATATGTTCAGTTTTTCCAATGAGCCAATTTTTAGAATTCTAGAAATCATTACGACCAGCTTACTTTTCATTGCTCTCTTCAAGCATCTCAAACGCGCCTAACCAATCGTTCAACCCGGACGCTACCTCTGCGAGTCACTTTCCCCACCAAGCCCACTGATTCCTCGTCTCCCACCACCGTGCCGCTTCGGTAGCGCCCGGTTAACTCCATACGTTAGGCCAGTAGGAGTTTGCAAATATGCCACAAATCCAAACCACTATTACCGTTGCAGCACCAGCCAGTCAGATTTATTCATTTCTTCGAAATCGTTATGACAGTGAAAATTATAAAATCGCATCAATTTCAACGAAGGGTTATGTGCCCAAAATCCGTTGTTTGGCTGAAGAAACTAATCGTGAAATTTCTTTTACTGTTCCTGGTCGTGATCCAATACTGCGAATTTCTATCGCTGGTTGGTCATGGTCATACCACCTAGAACCAGCTGAAAATTCAGCAACAAAAGTAACAATTACATATTCCTGGAATTGGTTCACATCTATTCTCGGTGCAGGTACAGCAAAGCATCAAGCTTCTAATGAACTCGTAGAAACGGTCACTGCAATCGATGCTCTTGTGCTACGCAAGGCCTAACCCAGCGCTCAACTCGGACGCTGCCGCTACGAACAGTTCGTCTCCTCCGGTCTTTGTGATTTCTCGTCTCCGCCAATCTTCCCGCTAGCGGCAGCGCCGGTTAGCTTTTTTCGTTAGGCCCACTCGTCATTTCCCGTTCTTTCGGTCTTTCGTTTGCCTTCCCGTTATCAGCTCCACGGTTCTCGCTTCGCTACCGACTGGCGTTATTGCTTGTGGTTTCACAAACGGCCCATGGATTTCTGCGATCATGGTGGTGACTCCAACACTCACGCCCTGCCCTTCACGCAATAACTCCAAAGCCTTTCACTTTTGGGTTCGGTTCATGGATTTCCAACCACGCACATTCGCCCCTGAAACCAGGCATTCCGCGTGCTCGGGCGGTCGATTCCGGCTGGTGGTCCTAACCGGTCGTTCAACTCCGACGCTGCCTCTGCGAGTCACTTTCCGCCACAAGCGTTCAGATTTCTCGTCCCTCACCTTCCGCGCCGCTTCGGCAGCGCCGGTTAACTCCATACGTTAGGTTGCTCCATGCGCTTCCCAACAACCATGCTGTTGCTTCTCGCGCTCTCAAACAGTGCGTATCTTTTCTCTTCTTCACCGCTGAAATCGGTCTCAATTATTGAACTCATAGCTAGACCGGAACGGAACGAAGGTCACAGAGTGATGCTCACAGGCTTTCTTCATCTTGAATTTGAGGGTGATGCCCTCTATCTTCACAACGATGACTATAGATTTCACATCTACAAAAATGCCATCTGGGTCAATCTCCCCGAAAACCTTCGCCCAATCGCAGAAAAGTACAACAATCGATATGTCTATCTCGTAGGGTCATTCACGGCAAAAAAGAAAGGCCACTGTGGGCTTTTCTCTGGTGAAATCTATCGAATCACAAGCATTGAAATCCAAGAACCAAAGACACAATCTAACATTTTCAATTGATGACAGTTCCTCGCAACCTAACCAATCGTTCAACCCGGACGCTACCTCTGCCAGTCACTTCCACCACCGCAACGCGCCGCTACGGCAGCGCCGGTTAACTCCATACGTTAGGCGTGCTCCCAGAGGGTCACAACACTTGAAAGCCAAATTTGTCACTCCAATACATGCTGCTCAAGACATTCTCATTCCGAGAGCAGTCTCAATTCTTGCCGTAGGACTGTGCGCCTTGTTTTCTTACATGGCCATCGCCAAAGGAGGTGAAAGAGTTCTTCTTGTTTGCATGGCTGTTGCATCTT
>JAYREN010000168.1:0-7194 GCA_041908845.1 Holophaga sp.
CGCTGACGAGGGTGTCGGCGGAGCGGAGGTCGATGGACTTGTTGAAGACATCGTCCTTCCAGGCCTTGCCCGCGCGGTCCTTGGCGAAGACGGGAACGATGATCACGCCGCTCTTCTCGAGCTGCTTGCGGTCGCCCACCACGTAGTGAAGGCTGTTCAGCTTGGATTTCTGCTGTTCGTTGGTGGCGCTGAGGGCGTTCATGTCCTCGATGAGCTTGGTCTTCTCGGTGCGAAGGCCCTCGATCTCGGAGGTGATCATGGCCTTCTGGCTCAGCAGGTCATTGACTTCGTCCTGGAGCTTTTCGCCCTGGGCCACGGCCACATCGCGCTCACCCTCGACCTTCTCGCGCTCTTCGCGGATCAGATCGTTGGGGGTGATCTTGGCCTTGCCCTGGCTGACCCAGGTGCCATACACGCCGTTGCTGTAGAAGTGGTAGACCTCGAAACCGGGGGCCAGCTTCTCCATGATGTTGACCCGGCTGATCAGGCGCTTGGCTTCAGTCTCCTTGATGCCCTTCTTCTTGAGGAAGCGCATGGCCATGGTGTAGTGGTTGTCGTTCTCCCGGGCCATGTCGGGCTTGGGGAGCTGGGCGCGCAGCTTCACCATCTTCTCGTTGAGATCCTTGATCTCCTTGTCCTTGTCCAGGACTTCCTGGAGGAGGGCCTGGTAGGAGCTGTTCTTTTCGGCCTTGACGCGCTCTTCCAGGGCCTTCTTCTGTTCATCGGTGAGCTGCATGGTTTCGCCGGGTTTGATATCGGTGACGCCGGCTTCCCTCAGTTTGCGGGCCTGTTCCTGCCCAGCGGCATTCTGCTGCTGGCTCAGTTTGTCCATCTCCCCGACCTTCTGGGTGATGTCCTTGAATTCCTGGGGTTCCTCGGGCCCCTTCTTGCCGCAGGCAGGGGCCAGCGCGAGCAGGGCGATGGCCAAGGCGCCTATCAGATGCTTGGCGAAACGGTTCAAAGTCATGGGACGCTCCGTTGGAGAAAGGTCGGATGTCGACGGGTAAGGTTTCCTTACCTTATCAGGTGCTGACCAGGGAATAAATGCCTCGCTCTGATATGCTGTACCGCTTCCAGCGCCCGAGCATCCAAGGCCAATGGAACCACACGGGAGAGATCCGCATGGCGAAGACAGGAAGGCACTTGTTCACGTCGGAAAGTGTTACCGAGGGGCACCCTGACAAGATTGCCGACCAGATCAGTGATGCCGTCCTGGATGCCGCCATGGAAGACGATGCCTCGAGCCGCGTGGCCTGCGAAACCATGGTCACCACGGGGCTTGTCGTAGTGGCGGGAGAGATTACTACCAAGACTTACATCCCCGTGGCCCAGCTGGTGCGGGACGTGGTGCGCGAGATTGGCTACGACCATAGTGTCAAGGGGTTTGACTGCAATACCTGCGGCGTGGTGGTGGCCCTGGACCAGCAGAGCCCGGATATCGCCATGGGTGTGGATACCGGCGGCGCAGGCGATCAGGGGCTGATGTTTGGTTATGCCACCCGGGAAACGCCGGAACTGATGCCCGCCGCCATCGAATACGCCCATAGCCTGACGCGGCGTCTCGCCGAGGTCCGCAAGGACGGTACGCTGCCCTGGCTGCGCCCCGACGGCAAGTCCCAGGTGACTGTGGAATACGACGGCGACAAGGTGAAGCGTATCGATGCCGTGGTGGTGAGCACGCAGCACGACGATGCCGTTACCAACGCCACCATCCACGCGGAGCTGGAAAAGCTGGTGATCCGCTTTGCGCTACCGGCGGAATTCCTCGATGCCAAGACCAAGATCTACATCAATCCCACGGGGCGCTTCGTGATCGGTGGCCCCATGGGGGATTGCGGCCTCACGGGGCGCAAGATCATCGTGGACACCTACGGCGGTGCGGGCCACCACGGCGGCGGCGCCTTCTCCGGCAAGGACCCCAGCAAGGTGGATCGTTCCGCCGCATACATGGGCCGCTACATCGCCAAGAACATCGTGGCAGCGGGTCTGGCCGAGAAGTGCGAACTTCAGCTCGCCTATGCCATTGGGGTGGCCGAGCCCGTGTCTGTGAGCGTGGAGACCTTTGGCACCAATCACGTCTCCGACGAAGCCATCGTGAAGGCCGTGCGCGAGGTTTTCAGTTGCACCCCCAAGGCCATGATCGATGCCCTGGATCTGCGCCGCCCCATCTACCGCCCCACCGCCGCCTATGGCCACTTCGGTCGCCCCGAGTTCAGCTGGGAGCGCACCGACAGGGTCGACGCCTTGAAGGCCGCGGCCAAGTAGCATTTGTTCGAGGTCAAAGGGCGGGGCCGATTGGCCCTGCCCTTTTCATCCTCCGATTCTTCCGGCCCTGGATCTGTATGAGCTTTTACGGAGTGCGTGAGAAAGGGTTGTCAGCTCTACCAATCAAGTCCAGATTGCTCGGGATCACACTCGATCCGCTCCAAGGGAGGCCCTATGAACCTGGCACTGATGGGCGGAAGTCTCCGCGCCGCATCCCTGAATGCCCGTCTGCTGCGCCACCTTGCTAGAGAACTGGAAGGGCAGGGGCATGACGTGAAGATCTTCGCGGGCGAGGCGCTGCGGTTTCCGCTCTACGAGGATGGTTTGGCGCCCTCCGCGGAGGTTCAGGCCCTGCATGTTGCCCTCCGGGAGGCCCAGGGGCTGGTGATCGTATCGCCGGAGTACAACTCGGGTATCCCAGGCCATCTCAAGAATGCCGTGGACTGGCTCAGCACCCTGCAACCCAGCCCCTGGTCCGACCTGCCGGTGCTGCTCTGCAGCGCGAGTCCCGGGGCCTTCGGCGGTGCCCGAGGGCTGGTCGCCTGGCGGGCCACCCTCGCCAACATGGGCGCCTTGGCCCTGCCAGAGGCCATCACGGTGCCTCATGCTGACCAGCAACTGGATGTCGAAGGCGCCCCGACCGACCCCCGCACCGCTGCCTCGGTGCCAAAGATCCTGCAGAGGTTCACAGCTCTGGTGGCGCGACTCCGCCCAGTCCCATGATTGGATGGGCCTGAATAACGCCCAACAAAAAGCCCGGCACGAAGGCCGGGCTTTTTGTTGGGAAAGCAGCGACTACTTCTTGTGGGCGGCCATGAATTCCTTGGCGGCCTTCATGCCAGCCTCCAGGGCCTGCTCGTTGAGCGGGATCAGGCTGGCCTTGTCCTTCAGGGCCTGCTTGATGGAAGCCATGATGGTCTCCTTGGGGAAGATCTCCGTGGCGGCCTGCAGAGCGCCCAGGGCCACGATGTTCTTCACCACCAGCTTGCCGAGGCCCGCGGCGATCTCGGTGAAGGGCACGCCCACCACCGTGATGCTCGGATCCATGGGCTTCACATCCTTGGCGATGGAGTTGTCGTAGATGATGAAGCCGCCCTTCTTCACCTTGGTGCCGAACATCGCCAGGCTGGGCGCGTTGAAGGCGATGAGGATATCGGGGGTGTGGCTGGCGGGGTTGAGCACCTCGTCCTTGGCCACATGCACATCGGCGTAGCTCGTGCCGCCACGGCTTTCGGGGCCGTAGGCGGGGATGTGCGTGCCATCGAATCCTTCGTTGATGGCGGCGGTGGCGATGAGCATGGCGGCCGTCTGGGCGCCGTCGCCGCCGGAACCCGCCAGCTTGAGGCTGACGTCGATGGGGTTCAGGTGGGTGGGGAAGCCCTTGCAGTGGCGGCTGGCCGCTTCGGTGGTGGTGCCCACGGCCTTGTTGAAGGTCTTGGCCTCGAAGCTGGGTTTGTTCAGCTTGAACCAGGGCTCCACCGAGGCGTCTTTCTTCACGCCCAGGGGGAAGATGGGGACCATGTTCTCCTTGACCCACTGCTCGGCCTTGTCGGGCATCATCTTGAGGTGAGTGGGGCACTCAGCCAGCACCTCGATGAAGGCGTAGCCGCGGCCCTCCGTCTGCATCTGAACAGCCTTCTTGATGGCCTTGGCGGCCTTCCGGCGCTCGGCGGGGCTGAAGAGGGCCACGCGCTCCACGTAGACGGGGCCATCGAGCTGGGCGATGAGTTCGGCCATCTTGATGGGCTCGCCGTTGACCTTCTTGCGACCATCGGGGCTGGTGGCGGACACCTGGCCCATGAGCGTGGTGGGGGCCATCTGGCCACCGGTCATGCCATAGATTGCGTTGTTGATGAAGATGACGGTGATCGGGGCGCCCAGCTGGGCGGCGGCCACGGTCTCGGCCAGGCCGATGGAGGCCAGGTCGCCGTCGCCCTGGTAGGAGATGACGGTGGCTTCGGGGTTGGTCATCTTGTGGCCGATGGCCACGGCGGCGGCCCGGCCGTGGGCGGCCTGGGTGTTGCCGGTGTCGAAGTAGTAGTACGCGAACACGGAGCAGCCCACGGGGCTCACGAGCACCGTGCTGTCCTGGATGCCCAGTTCCTGAATGGCATCGGCCAGGTACTTGTGGGCGAGCCCATGGCCGCAACCGGCGCAGTAGTGTGTGCTCTGTCCCTTGAGACCTTCGCCGTGGGCGTGACGCTCGAATTTATCGTAGAAGACGTTGGACATTCGGAGCTCCTTACTTGCCGAGGATGGACTTCACGTGTTCGACGACATCGACCTGCTGGGGCAGCAGACCGCCGGAACGGCGAACGTGCGTGATCGGGGGCAGTTTTTCCACCCCGGCGTGACTCATGGACAGGCGGAGTTCGTTCTCGATCTGGCCGCTGACATTGGCTTCCACCGTCACGATGCGCTTCACATGGGGCAGGTGCGCCATGAGCTGCTTGCTGGGGAAGGGCCAGATGGTGATGGGGCGGAAGAGTCCGGCCTTGATGCCCATGTCCCGCAGGTTCTGCACGGCGCCCTTGGCGGCGCGGGCGGGCGTATTGCATGCCACCAGCAGCACTTCGGCGTCATCGGCCATGAAGGACTCGGAGCGAGCCTCCACTTCCATGGACTTGTACTTCTCGTGGAGGAAGTTGTTGAACTTCTCGAGATCGGCTTCCATCAACTGGATGGAGGAAATGAGGTTCCGGCGGTGGTTGCGGTCGCCGTAGACGGCCCAGGAGGGAATGCCGGGCTTGATCATTTCCGTGGGGAGCTGAACCTTGCCCGTCATCTGGCCCAGGTAGCCGTCCGCGAGGATGATTACGGGGTTGCGGTACTTGAAGCTCAGCTCGAAGGCCAGGATCGTGAGGTCGAGCATCTCCTGGGGCGTGCTGGGCATCAGGCTGATGGCGTGGGTGTAGCCGTGGCCCAGACCGTGGCAGGCCAGCTTGACGTCCGCCTGTTCGGGGGCGATGTTGCCCAGGCCGGGGCCGCCGCGCATCACGTTGACGAATACGCCGGGCACTTCGGCGCCGATCATGTAGCTGACGCCTTCCAGCATCAGACTGAAGCCGGGGCTGGAGGTGAAGGTCATGGTGGGCAGGCCCGCGCCGCCGGCGCCGTACATGTGGTTCACCGCGGCGACCTCGGAGACGGCCTGGAGGAACACGCCATCGAGCTTGGGCAGGAGCTTGGCCATGAGCTCGGCGCCTTCCGTGGAGGGCGTGATGGGGTAGCCGAAGACGTGGCGGCAGCCGGCGAGCAGGGCGCCGATGGCCGAGGCGTAGTTGCCCTTGATGACCAGGGGCTGGCAGGCGGGCAGGGCCACCTTCTCGTTGGGAATATCCTGGGGCACAGGCGCCTCGGTGAGCTTGTCACCGAAGAGCTTGGCCGGATCCTGCAGCTCGAAGTCCTGGCCTTCCTCCAGGGCCCGCAGGCCGTAGGGTTCGGGGCAGGCATCGATGCAGAGGCCGCAGCCTGTGCACTTCTCGAGGTCCAGTACCACTGGAACCACGCCCGTGGTGGGATTGATCTCATCGGCGAAGGCGATGCAGCCCTTCACACAGACGCTCACGCACCGGCCGCAGCCTTTGCAGTAGTCGGAGACCAGAAAGGGTTTGGGTCTTTCCTTCACTTGAGCCATTCGCACGCTCCTCGAAAGTAGAAGTTTCACGCGCCAAAAAAAGGTGCGGGCGGCTGCCCGATCGCTGAAGTATTGATTCCGCTCCGTGTGAATGGGGTCACATGTGGAGTGTTTCCCGTCACAAGGGGAGGGCCGCGTACAATCGAAGTTCCCCAAGAGGCTGACCCATGGCAGAGGACTTCCAGATCCGGCCGATCCGACCCGCGGACGATGCGAGCGTGGCCGCCATCATTCGCGCCGTCATGCCCGAATTCGGGGCCGATGGCCCGGGTTTCGCCCTTCACGACGCCGAGGTGGACCAAATGAGCGAGGCCTACGCTCGGCCCGGCTCGGCCTACTTCGTGCTGGAGTCCGGTGGCCGGATCCTAGGCGGCGCGGGAGTGGCGCGACTGGAGGGAGGCCCGGAGGGGGTCTGTGAATTGAAGAAGATGTACTTCCTGCCCAAGGCCAGGGGATGCGGGGCCGGGGAGCGCATGATCCGCCTCTGTCTAGAGCAGGCGAGGGCCTTGGGTTACCGCACCTGCTATCTGGAGACCCTTTCCGGCATGGATCGGGCCATGCGCCTCTACGCCAAAGTTGGATTCACTCCCTTGTGTGGGCCCATGGGTGCCACGGGACACCATGGTTGCGACCACTGGTACGCGTTGGAGCTGTTGTGATCCTGGGGCTTGGCAGCGATCTCTGCCCCCCAGCCCGGTGGGCCCACCTCCTGGAACGCTTCGGAGAGAAGGCCATCCATCGCATGCTCCACCCCGACGAGGCCGCCTACCTGCTGAGGGGCAATCGACAGCGGCTTCCGGAGCGTCTGGCGGGGCGGTGGGCCCTGCGGGAAGCCTTCGGCAAGGCCCTGGGGGTCGGGCTCGATGGCTGGGTTTGGCGGGAATTGCGCTATGTCAACGGGCGGCTGTGGGCGGAGGGCGCCCTGGCCGATCAGTTGGCCGCACGGAAAATTACACGGCTGCACGGTACCGTCTCCCATGACGCGGGCCTCGCCCTGGCGGTGGTGATCCTGGAAGGCGAGGTTCCCGGTGAAATTTCCAAGGGGTCTTTCTGACCCGAGTGGCATCCCAGAACCGTGACGCCACTTCTAATGCCGTGCTGAAATCAGCCGATTCGCCTCTTGGACAAGCACCCATGGCCCTGCCCGTCACGAACCAGCCCATGACCAGCCAGGAATTTCTGGGCATGCGGGACTTTATCTACGCGCAGACCGGGATCTTCTTCAATGACTCCAAGCAGTACTTCCTGGAGAACCGTCTCCAGCGGAGGCTGGGGGATCTGGGCAGGAGGGG
>JAYREN010000169.1:0-7005 GCA_041908845.1 Holophaga sp.
AGCGGGGCACGCCCCAGCGGGCGCCGAGCTTCGCCAGGTAGGGCACCGCCAGGGCCGAGGCCATGAGCACCGCGAGGTAGACCGCCAGGGCCACTTCGTGATGACCGCCCTGGCTGAACACCACCGGCGTGAGCAGTCCCGTGATGAGCGCGATGGACAGGGCTCCGCCGGATTTGGCTCGGGCGCTGAGTCCCCCGGCCATCAGGGTGCAGAGGAAGGTGGCCACGAAGCCCAGCACCGGTGGGAAGAAGTGGTACTCGAAGGCCCCCCAGCGGAAGGTGAAGGTGAGGGTGCCGAGCCCCGCCAGCAGCACCGCCACCCCCAGCTTGGAGCTGTCCCCCAGCATGAGCTTGGCCGCCCCGAGGCTGAGACCGCCGCCCACCACCAGCCCCAGCAGGAACCGCAGCTCCGGACCGATCCAGCCCCGCTGGATGGACCAGTGCAGGAAGAAGGCCGCGCCGATGAGGAAGATGGCCGAGCCCGCCGTGGCCACCCAGACGATGGGGTTGATGGGCTTGCGGGGGCTCCTCGGCCGGAGAGGGGGGGCTGTGGTGCGCAGCGGAACCGGTCGAGGCGGCGGCATGGTGGGCATGGGGGCCGTACTGCGGCTGGCCTCCCTCGGAGCGTTGGCTTGCGCCTGTTGGGTAAGCCAACCCACCTGGGCCTCCAGCCTGGCCAGCCGCTCAAGGATCTCCGGGGAGACTGGGTCCTGCTCGTTCATGGGGACTCCGAGGTTGCCCCCCCAGGCTACCAGAGCCGAATGGGGCTGCGACTCCGGGGGCGAACAGCTGAACCACAGGGGGCGCAGTGAATTGAGGAGAGCACAGAGAACTGATCACACCGAGTCGCATCATTCCGTTGTTTTTTCTCTGCTTTTCTCTGTGTTCTCTTTTTCCCCTCTGCGCCCTCTGCGGTGAATCCTTTCAGGGCATCCCGTGCCCCTCAATGCCCAGGTGAGTACAGGCAACGGTTATCCTCACTTTCATGGATGCTCCTCTCCTGCTCGCCCTTGCCCGTGCACGCCTGCGTGCCGGAGCGGGCTCCGTGCAGTCGGTCTGGGTTTCGCCTCGGGCGGTGGCGCTCACCTGGGCGCCAGAGCGTCGGGCAGCGCAAGGCCCGGGCCTGGCCTGGGTCTTCCTCCTCAATCCCTCGCCCGAACTCTGGCTGCTGCACGAGAAGGATGCCGCCATGGAGGTGCTGAAGGCCGAGGCCAAGGGGGATCTCTCCCGGCGCTGGGGCCAGGAGCTGAAGGGCGCGCGCCTCGAGGACATCGAGGGTGATCCCAGGGAACGCTGGCTGGGCATGGTCTTCCGGCGCCGGGCGGTCACGGGACGCATCGAACTGATGCGGCTCTGCTACCAGGCCATCCCCGGCCGCAGCGGATTGCGCATGGATGGCCTGGACCTCAATCCGGCGCGCATGGGCCTGGGCACGCCCTTTCCCGCCACGGCCCCCGAACTCCTGGACGATCCGCCTCCCCTGCGTCGCTGGCGCGAGCGCTTCGGCGATCGGCTGGACACGGCCCTCGCCGGAGAGCTGGCGGAAATCCTGCCGGGGGAAGGCGCCCTCTTCGAGCGCCATCGGGCTTGGTCCCTGGAGCGAGCCCAGAAGCTGATCCTCGCGCCGCGCCAGACCACGGCGGATCGCAAGCTGGTGCGCGAACGGGATCGTCTGACCCGCTACGGCGAGGCCCTGCAGGGCGACCGGATCCGCCACGAGGCCGCTCTCCAGCTTCGCGCCAAGGCCCAGGCCCTCGCCTCGGAACTGTGGCGCCTCAAGGGTGCCGCCGGTCGGGTGGAACTCACCGATGGCACCGTGATCCAATTACCCGAGGGACTGCGGGTCGAGGTTGCGGCCCAGAAGTGGTTCGGGGCCGTCAAGCGCGCCGAACGGGGCCTCCAGCGAGTGGTAGAACTGGAACGGGAACGGCTGCGGCAGGTGCTGGAACTGGAAGCCCGGATGGAAAATCCCCAGGCCCTTCCCCCGCCCAAGAAATCGACAAGGACTGTCTCGAAGAAGGACGCGAAGCGCATGGAACCAGCCAGCAAGAGGGATGACAAACGATCCGATGGCAAAGGGAAGGCCTTCCGCAGCCAGATGGTGGAAGGCTGGGAAGTGATCATCGGCAAGGGCGACGCCGACAACGACACCCTCACCTTCAAGGTGGCCGCGGCCCCGGATTTCTGGCTGCACGTGGCAGGCGTGCCCGGCAGTCACGTCATCATCCGCAACCCCGACAAGATCAGCGAGCCGCCCCGGGAAGTGCTGGAGCGCGCCGCCCAGCTCGCCGCCTTCTTCTCCAAGGCCCGGGAGGGCGGCAAGGTCGAAGTCCACTGGTGCCGCGTTGCCGACGTGAGCAAGCCCCGAGGCTTCGCGCCGGGCAAGGTGATGCTGAAGAGCTACAAGAGCCTCCGGGTGTACCCCCGCGAGTAGGGCCTACTCGGCCTTCACCGGAAACGAGGCCTGGCCTCGGGCCTTGAGCTTGGCGGAGGCGGCCTCCATCTCGGCCCGGCTTCCAGTCTTGGCCAAGCGCACCTTGAACTGCCCCTTGCCCTTCACGATGGTGGGCGTGAAGCCCGAAGCCTTGGTCTTCTCGGCCACCCGCTTCGCCTCGGTTTCATCGGGGGTGGCCACGAGCTGCAGGGTCCACTTCTCCTCGCCCTTGGTTTCCGCCTTGGCTTCGGACTTGGCATTCACCTCGGGCTTCTTGGGCTCGGCCTTGGGGGCGGCATCCTCCTTGGGCTCCGGCGGCTCGGAAGAGGCATCCGACTTGCGTGTCTTCTCGAATTCCCGATTGTCCAGGAGCTTCAGCTGCTCGTCGATGGAGGCCGGAAGTTCCACCAGCTCTTCGCCGGCCGTGCGGGCCCGAACCTGATGCAGGGCGGCGCTCTGCTTGCCCACCTGCACCCCCAGCACATAGGTCAGCGTGAGCAGCCCCACCCCCACCCCCGTCACCAACAGGATGGTGGGACGGCTCAGGATGACGGTCTGGGCATCGCGGTCGGGCATGACTCTAGGCTAGCGCAGAAATCAAACGGCCCAGACTCAGTCCTTCTCCACCCGCATCGCCACCTGGCTTCCGCTGCTAGCGGGGGCGGTGATGAGGGTGCGGCGGGAAGGGTCCAGCAGGGCAGCGGCCAGCAGCTGCCCGCCGCTGCCGCAGAATTCTCCCCACAGGAGCTTGGGGTACCGGGGTTCGGGCCATCCGTAGGCCTTGCGGAGGGGAAGCTCCAGGTCATCCAACATCCGGTGGCCGTTGGCTCCGGCGATCCATCCCTCGAATCCCTTGGGGCTGAGGCTGGCCGCCGCCTCCCGCAGAGCCTTGGCACGCGCGGAGAAATCGTTGGTGATGGCCGCGCAGGAGGCGAAGCCCCTGATCGAAGCGCGGATCGGCGCCCCCCGGACCACGGCCCGGTTGCGCGTCTCCAGCAGGAAGGCCTGGGCCCCTTCGCCCGGCAGGAAACCCCCCAGGGAACCGACCTTGGGCAGGTTCTTGCCCGCGGAGAGATGTGTGCGTCGGAGCAGTTCGGTGAGGAGCGGGAAAAGGCCATCGGTGCCCACCACCAGGGCGGCATCGGCCATCCCCGAGCGCAACCACCGCACGGCCTGGTCCAGGGCCACCAGGGTGCTGTTCTCCCGGCCGATCTGGGTGATGCTCGGGCCGCGAAACTTGAAGGCCGTGGAGAGATGGCCGCTGATGGAGACGGCCACGCAGTTGGGGAAGACCATGGGCGAGGCCGCCTCGGGCCCCCGGGCGAGATAGGGCCGCATGAAGACCTCGGCGGCTTCGCTGCCTCCAGCCATGGTGCCGGTGGCCATGGCGAGACGATCCCCCAGCCGCTCGGGTTCCAGCCCCGCGTCGTGGAAGGCCTCCCGGGCCGCCACCCAGGCGAAGCGGGTCGCCCGGTCCAATCGCCGATTCACCATGGCGGGGATGATGCCTGCCGTGCTGAAGGTGCCGCAGACGCCGCCCAGCCCCGTCCCGAGGGTTTCGGGAACTCCCGAGAAGCTGGGTTCCTGGGCTTCCCAGGCCATCTGGGCGGCCTTGATCCCGTCACCACAGGGCAAAACGAGCCCCAGGCCCGTGATGACGATCTCGGCGTTCATCGGCCCTCCCAGCGCAGCAGGGCCAGGCTGATGTTGTTCCCGCCGAAGGCGAAGGCATTCACCAGGGCCGCCCGCAGCTTGCGTTCCCTGGGTACGAGGGGCGTGCAGTCCAGATCACACTGGGGGTCGGGGTCCTCCAGGCGCAGGGTGGGGCTCACCACCTGGTCCCGCAGGGCCAGCAGGGCCACGGCGGCCCCCATGGAGCCCGCGGCGGCGAGGGTATGCCCGAACTGGCTCTTGCTGGAGGTCACGGAAACGCGGGCGCTGGCCTCACCCAAGGCGCGTTTGATGGCCTGACACTCGGCTCCGTCATTGGCGGGGGTGGCCGTGGCATGGGCGGAGACCAGATCGATTTCCTCCGGGCGCATCCGGGCGGTGTTCAGGGCCATGGCCATGGCCCGAGCTGCGCCGTCCCCTTCGGGATGTGGGGCCGTGGGATGGTGGGCGTCCATGCTGGCGCCGTACCCCATCACCTCGCCCAGGATTAGAGCGCCTCGGGCCTGGGCGTGATCCAGGGATTCGAGCAGGAAATGGGCCGAGCCTTCGCCCAGATTCAGCCCGCCGCGATCCCGGCTGAAGGGGCGGCAGGGGCGCGTGTCCATGGCCTTGAGGGATGAAAAGCCCGCGAAGGTGGTGCGGCAGAGCCCCTCCACGCCGCCCGCCACGGCGAAATCCAGTTCCCCGCAGGCGATCCGCTCCCAGGCCTGGCCCAGGGCCAGGAGGCTACTGGAACAGGCGTTCATGATCGTGCTGCGGGGCCCCATGGCCAGCAGGCGCTGGGCCATGCTGTCGGTGACGACCACCGGGGTTTCCCATACCGGCTCCGAGGCCCGGCCACGGCCACCGGCGGTCCGCTCCAGCACGTAGCGTTCGGCCGCAGGTAGGCCCGAAGTCGCCGCCCCCTGGAACACGCCCCGACGACGTGGGTCGCCCTGCTCCAAGTCGAGCCCCGCCTGGGCCAGGCATTCCTCCAGGGCCAGCAGCGCCAGGCTTTCGCAGAAATTAGCCCGCTTGCCTCCCGGCGCATCCGCAGGGAGGTCGATTTCGGCGGCGATTTGGACCTCTTCTCCCGGCATGGCCAGGTTGCGCAGGGGGCTTACGCCGCAATCCCCCGCCAGCACGCGAGCCCAGGTGGCCTTGGCGTTGAGCCCCAGGCTGGAGACCAGGCCGAGACCCGTGACGACGACCCTTCTCATTGAGGTCGCTCCATGGGAGCGCCCTTCTTGAGCAGGAGCTTGGCGGTGCAGAGCACGCGGCCCTCGCAGGTAACCGTACCCTCGATGCGCTGCAGGCCGCCGAAAGCCGCCTCGGCGCGCACCTCCAGCCGCAGGCGGTCGCCGGGGAAGGCGGGGGCCTTGAATCGAGCATCCACCACCTGGGCCAGGAAAACAGGGATATCGCCGTGGTTTTCGGTGTCCAGAAAGGCCCCAGTCTGGGCCAGCATCTCGATCATGAGCACCCCGGGCACCAGGGGGCGGCCCGGCATGTGGCCCTGCAGATAGGGCTCCCCCATGCTCACCAGCTTTTCGGCCACCGCCCGCACCCCCGGTTCGCGTTCCAGCACCCTGTCCACGAAGAGGAACGGGAATCGGTGCGGAAGCTGGTCCGTGACGGAATCCATCAGGCCCGCTGGTGTTCTTGGATGAAGGCCGCAAGGGATTCCACGTTGCGGAAGGCCTTCATGCCGGCGGCCTCGTCCTCGATCTTCACGCCGAAGGTCTGTTCGACCCCCAGCACCAGTTCCAGGGCATCGATGCTGTCGAGGCCGAGACCGTCCCCGAACAGGGGGGCCTGGTCCTCGATATCGGCGGCAGTCATGCCCTCTAGCTTCAGGCGCTGGACGATCATCTCTTTCACGGCTTGCTTCAGGTCGGTCATGGATTCCTCTGGAACCCCGATTCTATCCCTTCACCCGACCTCCCGTCACGGACTGCCCTCGAGGGACACCCCAGGGGAGGCTGTTCCGCGGTGTATCATCCATCCCGGACCCTGCTCCCCTGGATGTCCCCATGCCGACCCCCGACACGCCCTTTCTCCCTGCCCTCATCTTGTTGCTGCTGGCCTTGGCGGTCGGCATCGGCATCCTCTGGGTCTCCGGCTGGCTCCTGCCCAGGTTTCTCAAGCCCAATAACCCCCGGGCCGAGAAGCTTACCCCCTACGAATGCGGGGTGCCCATGTTCCAGGAGAGCGCCCGGCGGCGCTACAGCGTCAAGTTCTACCTGGTGGCCGTGCTATTCATTCTCTTTGATGTGGAAGCGGCCTTCCTGCTGCCCTGGGCCGTGCAGTTCAAGAGCAATCTCGCCTCCTTCTGGGTAATGATCGCCTTCATGGCCACCTTGCTGGTGGGCTACATCTACGTCTGGGGCAAGGGTGCCCTCGAGTGGGAGCGCTGAGATGGCGGAACTGAGCATCGACGACGCGGTCCTCACCACCCGCCTGGACGCCATCATGAACTGGGGCCGCAAGAACAGCCTCTGGCCCCTGCCCTACGGCACCGCCTGCTGCGCCATCGAGTTCATGAGCATGATGGCCAGCAAGTACGACTTCAGCCGCTTCGGCGCCGAGGCCCTGCGGTTCAGTCCCCGCCAGTCCGATCTGTTGCTGGTGCTGGGCACCATCACCAACAAGCAGGCCCCGGTGCTGCGCCAGATCTACGCCCAGATGGCCGAACCCAAGTGGGTGATGAGTGTGGGTGTCTGCGCCAGTTCCGGCGGCGTATACCGCACCTACGCCACCCTGCAGGGCATCGACCGCGTGGTGCCCGTGGATGTCTACGTGCCCGGCTGTCCGCCCCGGCCCGAGACCATCATCTACGGCGCCATGAAGCTGCAGGAAAAGATCACCGCCGAGGCCCTGAAGGCCCGCAAGGAGCACATCAACGCCTTCTACGAGAGCTTT
>JAYREN010000170.1:0-6908 GCA_041908845.1 Holophaga sp.
ATGTTGGCCGGGGAATCTCCCTTCAGGTGCACGTCGCTCTCCATGACGGCCAGGGCTGTGCCCTTGCTACTCTTCGCCGGAATGAGCACGGGCCCTTCGAAATACTGCATGTAGGCGTCTCCCAGGCCCTTGAACTCCGGAAAGATATCGAGGGTCGCGGCGGTGAAGGAGAACCGCACCATGCCGTTGCCGCGCTCGTCGTGCTCCCGATCGATGGCCTCGAAGCCGCCCAGGTGAAAGCAGGTGTAGCCGGGCGTATCCGAGAGCATGTAGGCCCCGGCGCAAAGGCCCACGAGGCCCTTACCCTTCTGCACGAAATTCAGAATTTCCCGTTTGCCCAGGTCGCCCAGATTGCCCATCTGCCGCTGCCCGCCGCCCCCTGGAAAGACCAGGGCATCGAAGCGCATCAGCTTCCCAGAAACGATATCGGCGGCCCCCAGGATCTCGGGCTGGATGGCGGGGTCGATCTTGAGAGACTCGATGGCGTCGGTCAGGCACTCCGGATCAGCCCCCAGTCCTCTGAAAACCGCGACGCGCAGGGAGGGTTTTGGCCTTGGCGCGGCGCCCAAAGGGGCGGCGAGGACGAGGGCCAATCCAAGGAGGGAGAGCGAGGACTTGCGCATGGAGACTCCAGAGATTCGAAAAGACCCCTTTAGCATTCCATGGTTTCCCGCTCCGTGGCCGGACGTAGCTTCCCACCGGGCTTACACCCTTGGCTTGCTAGACTCGAAGAATGACCACGCCTTCCCTGGATCATCCCCTGCTGCACAACCTGAACGCTCCCCAGCGGGAGGCGGTGCAGCATGTGAAGGGGCCGCTGCTGATCCTGGCGGGGGCGGGTTCGGGCAAGACCACGGTGATCACCCGGCGCATCGCCTGGCTCATCGAAGAGGAGGGGGTTCATCCCGGGGCGATCCTGGCCATGACCTTCACCAACAAGGCTGCCGAGGAGATGCGGGAGCGGGTGCAGAAGCTGGTTTCCGTGCCCACGGAGCAGCTCTGGGTGAGTACCTTTCACAGCTTCTGCACGCGGGTGCTTCGCCGCGAAGGTGATCGAACACCCGTGGGCCGAGATTTCGTCATCTTCGATCCGTCCGATCAGAAGGCCCTAATCAAGCAGGTGCTCACAGAGTTGAAGCTGCCGGAAAAGCAGTTCCACCCCAAGAAGGTGCTGGAACTCATCAGCGACTGGAAGAACCGCTGCCTCCTGCCGGAGGAAGCCCTGGAAGAAGCCCTGGATCCCTGGACCCGCAAGGCCCTGGATGCCTACACCCTCTACCAGACCGGCCTGAAGAACCACCGCGCCTGCGATTTCGACGATCTCCTGTTGCACATGGAGCGGCTGTTCCGGGAGCCAGGCATCCAGTCTGTCTATTCCGAGCGCTTCAATTACCTGCTGGTGGATGAGTATCAGGACACCAATCGGGCCCAGTACCTGCTGGTGCAGCACCTGGCCAAGCAGCACCACAATCTGTGTGTGGTGGGCGATGAAGATCAATCGATCTACGGCTGGCGGGGCGCCGATATCCGCAACATCCTGGACTTCCAGCGGGATTTTCCGGAGGCCACACGCATCGAGCTGATGCAGAACTACCGCTCCACGGAGAAGATCCTGGAGGCGGCCTCGGACGTGATCGCCAACAACACCCAGCGCCTGGAGGGCAAGGGCAGGCTCCGCTCGGACCTGGGCGAAGGCGAGCGCGTAACCTTCAAGCTCACGGACGAAGGAAGGCTGGAGGCCGAGTGGGTGGTGGATCGCATCCGCGAGGAGCGCGCTCGTTTCCCCGAGGTGAAGATCGCGGTGCTCTACCGCGCCAACTGGCAGTCCCGGCAGTTGGAGGAAGCGCTGCGGGCCGTGAACCTGCCCTACAGGCTCGTGGGCGGCGTGAAGTTCTACGAGCGCCAGGAGGTGAAGGATCTCCTGGCCTACCTGCGGCTGCTCTCCAATCCCTACGATCTGGTGAGCTTCCGCCGGGCCATCAGCAGCCCCAGCCGCGGCGTGGGGCCGACCACTTTGGGGCGCATCGAAGGAGCCATTCCCGAGGGCGGCACGCCCCTGGAGGGAGCTTGGGCGCTGATGAAGTCCGGCGAACTCAAGGGCCGGGCCCAGCGCGAGATGGGCAAGTTCCTGGATCTGTTCCAGCGCGGGGCAGGGGAGATTACCTCCACGGGGCTGGCGGGCCTCGTGCGATGGATGCTGGTGGAATCGGGCTATGTCCAGATGCTGGAGGACGAAGCGACGTTGGAGGCAGAGGGGCGCCTGCGCAACCTGGAGGAGTTCATCAATGCCGCTGCGGATGCGGAGAGCCTGGGGCTGCGGCTGCCCGAATTCCTGGACCGGGTCACCCTGGCGTCGGACACCGACCAGTTGGAAGAAGCCGCCCAGCTCAGTCTCATGACCATCCACTGCGCCAAGGGGCTGGAGTTCCCGGTGGTCTTCGTGGTGGGCATGGAGGAGGATGTCTTCCCCAACCGCAATGCTCGGGAGACGGATGAAGGCTTGGAAGAGGAGCGGCGTCTGTTCTACGTGGCCATCACCCGCGCCCAGCGGCGTCTCTTCCTCACGGCGGCCCGGCGGCGGCGGGTCATGGGCAGCGAGATGCTCGGCATGCCCAGCCGCTTCCTGCGGGAACTGCCCCCAGAGTCGCTCGAAACGCCCATCCGGTGGGGCACGGAACTGTACCAGAGCGGCCAGGGGGCCTTCTCTGCGCCGCGCCCGGCCCAAGGGGGCGGCGGCTATTCTGTGGCCTCCGAGCTGCAGCGCATCCGCGGAATGTTCGAGCGTACGCGACTTGAGAACGAGCGGGTGGAAACGAGGCCCAGGGAAGCCGCGCCCCCGGAGGGCCGGTCGATGGATGCACCGCTGGCCGCCTCGAACGGCTGGCCCAAGGGCACCCGAGTACAGAGTCCTCGCTTCGGTCGGGGCGTGATCCTCGGTTCCACCGGCAGTGGCGATGGCCTCACGTACACCGTGCGCTTCGAGGGGGGCGAGAAGCGCATCCTGGCGCGCTTCGGGATGCTGGAGCGTCTCGGCGACTAGCGTTTCTGCTGTTCCAGGAGGCGGGCAAGCTGGCGGACCATCGGCTTCAGCCTCGCGTCTCCGCGTCCGCCATAAGCCACGGCATCCGTTTCCTCGGCCAGTTCGGCAAGCTGAATATTCAAGTCCGGTCGCACCATGCTGAGCCTCAGGAGCCAGGTCCGAGCGGTCTCGCCGGATTCCGGGGGGTACTGGCGCCCGGTTTTCCGCAGCAGCGGTTTGAGGGCGGCGATGCCCTTGGGGCCGCCGTTGGCGTCAGAGCCTGTTCGCGTTCGCAGCCACCTTGGCAGCAGAAAACGCAGGGCGAGCAGGACCAGCAGGCCGACGCCCAGCGCGGCCACAACCTTTTGATTCGGTTTCCAACTTGGAAGCGATGAACCCTTGGCCTGAAGCCAGGCGAGGCCGTCCTGCTGGTCCTGATCCGAAAAGCGCACCACGTTGCGGTCCCATCGGAACCGCAGAGCATCGGTCCATCGCTGTACCGCCGCCCAGAGACTCTGCGAGGAGAGCCCCTCGGAGGGTGCCGAGGGTGTTGGGTCCTCCACACACCATTGAAGGTTTTCCGGGTCGTGGTATTCCACCCAACTGTGGGCCTGGTCCTGGGTCACCAGCCAATAGCCCCCTTCCTCAATCCATGGGCCCAGGCGGTAGCCATTCACGACCCTGGCCGCAACGCCCCGGTGGCGAAGAGCTAGCGCCAGGGCCGAGGCGAAGTACTCGCAGTGCCCGGCTCGGGTGCGTTCCAGGAAATCCTGAAGGGGATTGGGCGCCCGCCCACTGGGGTTACTCGTGGTGTAGGCATAGGAGCCAAGTTCGCGGCTCAGGCGCTGGGCCAGGGCCGAGGCCGGTTGCGTTTCAGGCGCTACCCGGCGGCTCCAGGCCAGGGCGGCCCCGGTGCCCTCTCCCCGGGCGGTGAGCTGAGCGAATCGCCGGGGACTCAAGGGTTCGATCTGGGGGGAGGCTGGGGCGACAAGAACTTTGAGTGAAACGGGGCGGCGAGAGGGAAAGGCCCAGCGGGTGCTGCCGCCGATTCCTGTGCGGATCGGCATGCCCTGGGGAGCGATGGAAATGACGTTTCCCATGGGGAGTGGAATGATGCCGAAGGGATTGGGTGCCACGCTGAACTCGGCCCCCAGGTGTTTCGGGTGATCGATCAGGCGATCCCAATCGAAATCGGTTCCCGGGATCCGCGGCGGCGAGGGAGTGTCGCCGAGGGTCTCCCAGCGCTGACCCTCGAGCCCCTCCAGGGTGATGCCCCGCAGGAGCCCGAAGGCCTCTTCATAGCGTTGTCTCTGCCCTGCATCCAGCGCCTTGGGAGGGATGAGCCGGAGCACGACCTCTCGGTTTCCAGAGATCGGTCCCAGACCCGAGAGATCCACTGAATCGCTGAGCCCCGCCGCGCTGCCGGAAATGCCTCCAGCGCTCCAGGGAAAGAACCGTAGCCCGAGTGTTTGGCGGGGGAGGACAGCGAAGCAGAGGGTCGCGAGCAGGAGGGCTGCGACTGTCCAGGGCAGGATGTACCGGTAAGGAGGCGGTTGTGCGTGGCTCCTGCGCAGGGCCGCCGAAGCCTCCCAGGCATGGTGGAAGAGCACTAGGCTGGAACTCGCGGTCCAGGTCAGGGCCCAGAACAGGAACTCCATCTCGAAGGTGGCGATGGCGGTCACCAGGAAGAGGAGAAATCCCATGAGCAGGAGCTGGCGGCGCTGGGGAGCCTCTCTGGGCAGCGTCAGGCGAATTCCAGAGAGGATGAACAGGGTGATCACGGTGGTGGGAACCAATCCGATCCTCAGCAGGATCTGCCCCGCCAGGGCCACTAGGGCAGCGATCTCCAGCACACGCCGGTACCGGGCCATGTTCAATCGCTGCGACTCCACGCCCGCCGCCGCCACCAGGGGGAGGACCATCGCGGTCATTTCCAGCGGCGAGAACACCCCGGTGGTCGCGATCGCCCCGAAGGAAATCCAGGGTGGGAGATGGTCGATCCAGCGGGCGAGCCGCACGGGTTCAGGTCCAACTTCCGAGGATGGCGGGCCGCAGGGCCCCCGTCACGTCGGGGAGATTGCCGGGAACCCCGGCGGCGCTGGCGGCGCCGAGCAGGGCCCAGCTGATGGCCTCTCGGGAGCCGGGTGGGAAACAGCGATCTTCCTCTGGGCGGAACGCCGGAAGGCGGGCGGCGAGCTCCTGGCGCACACGACGATGCCGACTTCCACCGCCCGAAATCCAGAGCGTCGTGCTACGGGGAAGGGGGTTGCCCCATACGGTGAGTTCTCGAGCACAGGCTTCCGCAGTGAAGGCTGCCAGGGTAGCGAGGCGATCCTCCAGGGTAAGCTGCTCCAGTGCGGTGACCTCGGCCTGAAGCCACGCGGAGCCGAAGGTCTCCCGCCCCGTGGATTTGGGCGGGGCCAGGCGGAAATACGGATTAGCCAACCAGCGTTCCAGAAGATCCTCGGCAATCGTTCCGGAGGCGTGGCTGCCTTCGGGATCGAAGGACTGGCCCAGCCATCGCGTGGCGGCCAGGTCCAGCAGGCTCATGGCCGGACCCAGATCCCAGGCCTGGACTCGGGTTCCATCCCAGAGCGTGACGTTGGCGATTCCGCCCAGGTTCAGGGCCGCCCAGGGCTGGCTGCGACCGTGCAGCCACAGCTCGGTCATGGGCACCAGAGGCGCACCCTGACCACCCAGGGCCATGTCCCGGCGCCTCAGATCCCATACCACCGGGCACCCGATGGCTTCGGCGAGCAGGTAGGGATCCGCCAGTTGCAGCGTGGCTCCCTGATCGGGGCGGTGCTGAACGGTTTGCCCGTGGAGGCTGGCGAGGTGAGGTTTTGTGCCCAACTGCCGGGTCAGGGCCAGTCCCGCCGCGGCGTGGCACTCGCCTAGCCTGCGTTGCAGGATGCAGAGCTCCGAGGGTTTCAGTTCATCCGCCGCGGCGGCGAGCACGCTTGACCGGATCTCAGCCGAGTAGGGCAAATGGTGGTGGCCCAGGCACTCGAGAAAGGGGTCGCCGTGCGCGAAGGCCTCGGCATCCACGTGGATCATGGCGGCATCGGTGCCATCGGCGCTAGTGCCCGACATCAGGCCGAGCATGGTCCAGATTCCAGGGGGAAGGGCGGTGGGCATGGGCATCCCGCCCATGATGGCAGGGCTGGGTGCCTTTGGCCGGTGGAAGTGGGCCGTTCAGCCCTTGTGGATGGAATCCCGCATCCCGGCCGGCCCAGGCCTGGAGTAAGCTAGGCCTGTCCCGTGAGGCCTCCATGCAAGCGCTGCTTATCCACTCCCACTCATCCATGATTCGTCGTCGAGACGAAAGCGGCGGCGGAGGCCTCGGCTGCTTCCTGGTGCTGATCGGCATCGGCGCGGTGATCTACTTCGTGATGAAGGGGCGCGGAGACAAGCGGGAACAGCTTGGCGCTTCCAAGCGCCCGATGAGCAGTGATCCGCTTCAGTCCCACACCTTCGCCAATCCTTTTCCCAAGTGCCCCAACTGTGCGGCGGCGGGCGACAAGATGAAGCAGCAGTGGGATGGCCTCCGCAAGGTGACATGGACCTGCGGCTATTGCGGCAATGTGCAGATCCAGGATTTAAAAGACGAGGAACTTCCGCCCAGCGCGCGCCAGCGCCTGGGATTGGATGGCGGTCAGGCCATGATGCAGGGCCAGCAGGGCTACTATCCACCTCAGCAGGGAGGTGGCATGGGCGGTGTCGGCGGCCTGCTCACCGGCATGATGCTCGGCAGCATGCTGGGCGGCAACAGTCACAATCACCATGATGATGGGAGCTGGGGCGGTGGGGGCAGCGATTCCAGCTCCAGCAGCGGCGACTGGGGCGATGGTGGCGACAGCGGCTCCGGGGGCGACTGGGGTGATTCCGG
>JAYREN010000171.1:0-6879 GCA_041908845.1 Holophaga sp.
TCATCATCATGGGCTTCAAGAGCGCCTTCCTGCCCTATGCGATCAAGCGAGCCATGCTGGCCGATGTGGTCAACGAGCTGAAGTCCTTCAAGCCCAAGAGTTTGGAGAGCCGAAAAGAGCTCCTCTAGACAAAGATCAGCTCTTCGCGGATCAGAGGGAAAGGCGTTAGCACTGTTCCCATCCGGCCAGGCTTCAAACAAGAATGCCGCTCGATGAATGCAATCCCCTTCATCCCCTGCATCCCTGTTCAAAAGGCTTTTCCACGCCTTTTGCCAAACCAGAATCCGCTGAGAGAAGGCTCGAAAACGTGGTCGTTCGGTTTTTTAACAGCGATTAGCGGGGATAGAGGGGATGAAGGGGATAAAAGCAGGCATGGATCGAACCCAAGCTGTGAGCCGTTCTGGGCCACGGTATCCCGTGGGCGGGACGAATCATTCTGCCGCCTAAAGGCCTGGGCGGTCGTTCCCGCAAATCCGAGAAGAACCAGAAAAGCGAGTCTCGGCACTTCTGAGGCAAAATGGAGAGCACCCGGCACCACGCCGGGCCACACCTCTTGAAAGCCGAACGGATGCTCGAACGCTTCGCGCGATTCCTTGACCAGCCCCAGCGAATCCTCCTCACCACCCACGAGAACCCCGACGGGGACGGCACGGGAGCCATGATCGGCCTGGCCCACTACCTGCGGCATCTAGGCAAAGAAGTGCGCATCGTGGTGAATCCGGACCTGCCGCATTTCCTTCGATTCATGGACCCCGAGGGCTGGATCGAAGCCTTCGATCCGGAGGTCCGACACCGGGAGCTCGCGGATTGGCCGGAGGCCTGGATCCTCGTGGACGCCTCGGATCCGCTGCGCCTCGGGAGCATGCTCACGGCCTTCCGGGCATCCAAGGCGGCGAAGGTTTGCCTGGATCATCACATGAAGGAAGCCCCCCAGGGATTCGATCAGGAATTCACCGACAGCACAGCCAGTGCTTCCGCAGAGCTCGTGTTCGATCTCGCCGCCTCGCGCATGCCCCGCCCCTTCCCTTCACCCATGGCCACGGCCCTCTACGCGGGTCTCGTAGATGACACAGGGAATTTCCGCTTTTCCAACGCCACCCCCAAGACGCACCGCATGGCCGCCGGGCTGATCGAGGAAGGCGTCGATCCCGCCCGGGTCTACCAGGATCTCTACCACCAGGGCCGTCCCGAGCGGCTGAAGCTCTTCGGCCGCGCCTTCGAGGGCCTGCGGATTCTCGGCGAGGGCCGCTACGCCTGCCTGTCCCTGACTCAGGCCGATCTGGACCAGTGCGGGGCCATTCACGACGACATGGAGGGCCTGGTCAACAAACCGCTGGAACTGCGGGGCATCGAAGTCTCCTGCCTGCTCTACGAACTGGAGGATGGCCGGATCAAAGGCAGCCTGCGGTCCCGGCAGCGCGTCGACGTCAATGCCGTGTGCCGAATGTTCGGCGGCGGTGGCCATCGCCTAGCCTCCGGTGCGAAACTGGAGGGCCCCCTCGATCGGGCCCAGGCGGCCATGGACGCAGCAGTCCTCGCCCAGCTCGAGTCGGATTTCACCAACACCTGAACACTCGCGTTTCGCTTGCGGGACCCGCCGCCCGCCCCAAACGTTCCATGAACACCATTAAACGCCTTCATATTCATCCTTTTACACGGGAACACGCCATGTGCCCCAAAGACAGCAGCAGTGCCCCCAAGCTTCAGCTCCAGGCGGATTCTCCCCTGGAGGTGGTCACCCAGTTCGAGACTGAATCCGTTCCCTTCGTCGCCAAGGCCAACGTGCCTTCGATCTTCGGCAAGTTCACGGTCTACGGTTTCCTCGAAAAACTCACGGGCAAGGAGCACCTCGCCATCGTGGCCGGGGATCTCGATGCCCGGAAACGCACTTCTCTTCGCATCCACAGTGAGTGCTGGACCGGTGATGTCATGGGCAGCCTGAAGTGCGACTGCCGCGCCCAGCTCCACGAGGCCCTGGCCTACATTGGCGAGCATGGCGGCGTTGTGCTTTACATGCGCCAGGAGGGGCGCGGCATCGGCCTTCTCAACAAGCTCAAGGCCTACGCCCTGCAGGAGCAAGGCCTGGATACCGTGGAGGCCAACCACGAACTGGGCTTCGAGGATGACCTGCGCTCCTACGAAGCCGCCGTGGAGATGCTCCGTTTCTTCGGCATCCGCAAGGTGAAGCTCCTCACGAACAACCCCCGCAAGATCGGGGCCCTTGAGGAAGCCGGCATCCACGTACAGCGAGAGCCCCACCAGATCGCCTCCAACCCCCACAACCTCCGCTACCTCCAGACCAAGGCCGCCAAATCCGGACACATGCTGGATTTCACCGAAGAAGCGGTGCTCTAACTCGGAACATTCACCGGCCTCAAAAGACTCACCACCGAGGATGCAGAGGATCGATGCGCGAGCAACGCAGAGGGCACAGAGAAAAAGATGATGGCACCGGAAGACCAGACCAGTTCCAGCACTTGCTGGTAGTAGGTCGGGGTCTACTTGGACTCCGGCTTCGACTCGATCAGTCCGTGCTTCTTCAGCCACTCCAGGTGTCTCTGTTCGGCCAGTTCGGACATCCGGTTGTAATCGATCTTTGATTCTTCTCTCAAGTTCGTGGGCAGGAAAGTTCGAGATTTTGCCTTCTGATGGAAGGATCTATCTTTAATGCCGAAACCGACGCCAAGCAAAGTTGGCACAACCAATATCGTGAAGGTGAACAGCCCGTGGTGATTTCGCTCTTGGTCGGTGGGCACAAAATCAGTTACAGTTTCACCCCCACCATAGAGATTGTCTGAATTTTCAATCCGGGTTCCGTAGTTAGCCCACCCGAGGAACGCCAAACCAAAGCTCACAGAAATGGCCCATCCGAAGGCTTTCCACTTTGGGCCGGTGCTATTCGAGGCAAGGTGACGAGCAAAGGTGAACACAAGATAAATACCTAAAACCTGGAATAGCAGATAGAACGCTTTTTCGAAGGGTTCGATCACAGCTTCTCCCACTAGATAGATTGAAATTCAAAAGCCCCATTCGCTGGTGGGCGAGGTGCCACTGAAAATCGAATGGGGCGCAGCGACAACTACGGCAGTGAATCGCATCAACTCACCTAAAGACCTACTCGTCCCGTCGAGGCAACAGTAGCGCCCGCTGCACGCGCTCTAGGCTGCCGTGGAGGCCTACCAGCTTCCAGGCGATGACCATGGCGTAGCCCAGCCAGACCCACAGCAGCCGGGGGTCGCAGGGGGTTCGCTTGAGGGGGTCCAGACCGATATCGATGCCCAGCCCGTACAGGAACCACACGACGATGCCGAAGGCGATGAGCAGGTGCCCCCAGCGGATCCAGTAGGGGCGCAGGCCTTCCTTGATCTTCCAGCGGAGGAGCAGCCAGCGGTCGAAGCGGTCAGTCTTCTCTTCCACGAAATGGAGGGCCAGGAGCCTGTCCACCAGGGGGGCGTACCGGTGCACCTTGAGCTCGCCAATCTCCTCCTGGCCATTCACCTTGCGGAGGAAGGCACTGCGGATCTTTCCCACGCACTCTTCCCAGGGGGCCTCCTCGCGGCGGATGGCCATATGCAGGCGGAAGAGGCGCACCCACAGCAGGGCCTGGGCGATCAGGACGCCCCACAGGGCCACGCCCTGCCAACCACTGGTCCGAGCGATTTCGAAAAACCGGGTGAGATCCATCCCGCTACCCCTTCTTCATCCGTTCCATCCAGTCCATGATCTGCGCCTCGGCATCCGGGCTCAGGCGTATGGCTTCCTGTAGATCCCGCAGGGCCTCCACGGCCTCGCCCCGCCGGAGCCGCACGAAGGCCCGGTCGCGGTGCGGAAGGGGATCAGCTGGACTCAGCAAGATCAAATGGGTCGCGGTCCAGAAGGCCTCATCCCACTGCTGGCTGCGCAGGAAGCGGGCGTGGAGATTCTTCACGAGCCGCGCCAGGATTTCGCGATGAGGCAGAGGCTCCAGCATCGTTGGGTCAAAGGTTGTGCGGCCCCCGGTGCTGCGGCGCACGAGGCGCGCCGCCTCTTCCTCACCCACAGGCAGACCGCCGTGGAAGGGGTCGAAGTAGAGGGCGCCGAGATCCAGCCGCAGGCCCACGATGAAATGCCCGGGGAGCCCCGCGCCAAAGGCGTCCAGCCCCAGCCGCCGCGCCACCGCGATCCACAGGATCGAGAGGGTCACCGGCAACCCCCGCCGCCGGGCCACCACCCGAGGCAGCAAGGCATTGTCGGGGTCGTCGAAGGTCTCCCGATCCCCCTGGAGAGCCTGTTCTTGAAAGAGGTAGTGATTCAGCGCATCAATGGCCCCGTGGATGCTCCAGGGCAGCGGCATGCGGGCCGCCAACTCGAAGGCCCATTCCTCCAGAATGTGGGAGAGCAGCGTGGGGTCGGGATCCTCCAGCAGGGGGCCCACGGCCAGAACTGCGCCCACGGCGAGGTCCCGGCATTCGGGGTCGGCCTGGAGGTACTCGTGAAGCGAGTTCAAGGTCAGCCTCGCCGACGCAGCCAGCTCCGCACCACCAGGGCCACCAGCCCCGCAGCGAGGCCGATCCAGATCCATTTCTGTCCACTGCTCTGGGCCTTTTCGATCTTGGCTTTCTCCTCCGCCTTGCGGGCGTTCTCTTCGAAGGAGAGCCTCTCCTGGACTTCGCGGGAATCCTTCACGGCCTTCTCGGCGGACTTCCTCGATTCCTCGAGGTCCCGGGTCGCCCGTTCGGTCTCCTCGTCCTGGAGCGCGATGTGGGCCACCCGAGTGACGCTGGCCCGTGGCCGCACCGAGCGTATTCTGCCCGCGGGCACGAAACCCCCTTCCTCGGGCTCGGAGACCACGCCATCCCCCAGTTCGATGCTCTCGGAGAGGCTCTGAATATCCTCCCTCAGTCCCTGGATCGCCTGGTGTTGGCGATGGAGGAGGCCGCCCTGAACCCAGATGAGTCCCAGCTGACCGGCGAGGAGCGCGACCACCACGGGGCCGAGCCAGGACTGGGGGCGTGGGGCCTTGGGTGGTTCAGTCATGATGGGTCCCGTCCGAGAATGAAAAGGGTGCGATCGTCCCGATTCTGGCATTCAAAACTGGCGACATCCCGGTAGACGGCCTCGCAGGCGGCACGCGCCGATCCCGTAGCCCGCATCCTCAGCAGTTGATCCTGCATGCGGCTCAATCCATAGAGTTCGCCCGCCTGGTTCATCGCTTCAGTCAGGCCGTCGCTGTACATCACGAGCCATTCGCCCGGTTGCAGCACACCCTCCTGGATCTGCCAGGCCCCCTGTGAAGCTGGGCGCAGCCCCAGGCCCCGCCCGGTGGCGGTCAGCTCCTCGGCATCTTCCTGGCGCGGCCCTCGGAGGATGAGCGCCGGGGGATGACCCGCCCGGGCAATGCGGTAACTGCCCGTCTCGTCCCATTCCAGCAGAATCAGCGTGAGGAAATCCCGGGAGCCCATGAGGTTGCGCATGGTCCGATCCAGGGCGGGCAGGATCTTGTCGAAATCGAGTGTCTCGTCCTGGGTGGCAAACTTGAGCAGGGCCGTGGCTTGGCTCATGTAAAGGGCGGCCGCGAGCCCCTTCCCGCTCACATCGCCCACCGCAGCGATCCACTTGCCCTGCTTGCGGCGCTTGACCCAAAGCAGATCACCGCCCGTTTCCAGGGCTGGCTCCAACCGCAGGGCCAGCTGGAATCCCTTGATGGCGGGAGCCTCGAAGGTGATCAGGCTCTCCTGGATCTTTCGCGCGGTCTGCAGTTCCTGCTCAAGACGCCCCTGATCCAGAAGGCGACGGTGCAGGATCGTAGTCTCGAGCACGATCCCCGCCGCCTGGGCCACTTCCCGGAGCAGTTCGCGATCCTCGCGCCCGTAGCTCAATTCCGCGTATTTACCGCCCAGGATGATCACCGCATGGGGATTCCGGTCCGCCATGAGCAGCACGAGCACCTGGGCCTCCAGGGCATCCACGTGGGCCCGCAGCTGCAGGCCCTGCTCGCGGATCCATTCCGATTCGTCCCCGCCCAGGCCCACCACCAGTTCCTGGTTTTCCCGGGCATGACGAATCATCTGGGGCGGCAGGTCCAGCTTCCGCGGTCGCCCGAGGCTCTCCGCCATGCCATCTTCGCCATCGGGGTCCTGGATGGGCGGCAGGAGGATGGAACGCCCTTCTACTGGGAGCACCAACAGAACCTGGGGCTGGAAGGCCTCGCTCAGACTCGCCTTCAGGCCCGCCAGCAGGGCCTCCTCCGAGAGACGCTTCCGGGTTTCCCGCAGGCTCCCGAGGATCAATTCCCGGGCCTGGTTCAGATCCCTCCGGAATTTGCGCCGAAGGGCCAGCATCAGCCACCGCAGGAACCAGCCGATGGGAAGGGCCGAGAGCCCCACCAGGGCACCGACCCAACTGGGGGGAACGACCTCTATTCCCTGGGCGAAGAGCCAGGCCAGACCGCAGAGGTAGGCGGTAAGCGAAACCCCGAGTACCACGAAGTAGGAGACCCAGCGCATCAGCGCACGCCGGATATCGAAAAAACCGTGCCGGAGGATGGCGTAGGCGAAGGAGAGGGGCAGCAGCGGGAGCGGCGCAAAGAAGATCCAACTCTGCCGCCGGAACATCAAGCTGGGGCCCGCCTGGGCACTAAGCACGTAGTACGCGAGCAGATCCAGCAGGATCGCCGAACTGAAGATCAGCGCGGGCAGCAGCGCCCACCGCCGCCGCTCCTCCAGCCTGAATGCCCCCACCCAGAACAACACCAGTCCAGCGACCAGGGCGAGGGCAACGGCGATATTGAACAGCGGGAAGAGCACCTGCAGAGGCGAGGTGCGGATGAAATCAACCAGGAGGTTCCGCCCAAAGACCACTGTTGCCACCTGGGGCACCAAGAGCAGCAGACCCAGGCAC
>JAYREN010000172.1:0-6827 GCA_041908845.1 Holophaga sp.
CGCCCTTCCCGGAGGGTTCCACCAACCGCGCCAAACAGCTCCAGATGAACAAGGGCACCGATACGGCCTACGCCCTGGCGAAGAAACACAACCTCAAGCTCGCCTGGGGCACCGACGTGCTGTTCGACGCCAAACTGGCGGCCCGTCAGGGCGCCCAGCTGGCGAAGATGACCCGCTGGTTCACCCCGGCGGAGGTGCTCACCATGGCCACCGCCACCAACGCCGAACTGCTGACCCTGTCCGGCCCCCGGAACCCCTATCCAGGGAAGCTCGGCATAGTGCAGGAAGGGGCCCTGGCGGATCTGCTCCTCGTTGATGGCGACCCCATCGCAAACCTCAAGCTGATCGAAGATCCGGCCAGGAACCTTCGGGTGATCATGAAGGACGGCCGGATCTACAAGAACAACCTGCCCTGAACTACCTCACTCGAAGCTCACCGCGTACTCCCCATCCCGCATGAGCGGCAGGGTGCTGCCATCTTCCAAGATGAGGTCCACCCGGGCCACCTGGATGTCGGGTTGGGTCTCGGGAACGTAGACGCGGTCGATGTGGATGACGGCGGCAGGGCTCGAGAACTGGGCGGGACCGACCTGGCCGCCAAAGTGCTCGCTGCGGCCAAAGGCGATGTGCAGGCCTAGTTTCTCGTCCAGCAGCACCTCGCCGATGGGCTTCACGCCGAAGGCCGCCAGCACGCCCAGGCCCAGTTCCGCCAGGTTGCCGTAGGCGGGTTCCTGGGTCAGATGTTCGGCCTCGGCGCGGGAGGCCGGACCTTCCGTGAGCACTTCCACGGCCTTGTTGTTGGCGATGCGGTAGCGGACCACTTCGGCGCCAAACTGCACCGGCAGGATGCCCGCGCTGCGGCTGGGCTCACTCTCACCCTCGAAGGGCACGATGTAGGCCTCGCCCGAGGGCAGGTTGCCCGCCACGCCCAGGTTGGGAAGCAGGCCCCCAGAGGCATGTGCGGCGCGGTGGCGCAGGTCCAGGTGCAGGCGGTCATCGCCGCCAGGATGCGTGAAGACGAAACCCGCCCCCGTGGCCCGGTCCAGGAGGTCCTTGAGGAACATCACCCGGCGATTCACCTCCGTGTAGTCCAAGCGCAGGGCGGGGATCA
The DNA here is from genome assembly GCA_041908845.1 of Holophaga sp. Classification (GTDB taxonomy): domain Bacteria; phylum Acidobacteriota; class Holophagae; order Holophagales; family Holophagaceae; genus JAYREN01. The sequence goes on from JAYREN010000172.1 coordinate 1,112, forward strand.
TGTCCTGGCGGAAGCCGGGCATGGTGGCGGCACGGATGGGGTGCTTCTTCGCGGCCATCTTCAGGGGCGCCGTGGCGGAGAACTCTGTGGGGGCGATGAGGATAGGATGGGCGGCGTAGAGATCGGCAAAAGTCATGCTCCCGGCGGGGTCCAGACCCTCCGCCGTGGTCGGCAGGGCACCCCCGTCGTGGAACCAGCAGCGTTCTGGCAGATCACCATTGTTGGTGTGGACATTGGGGTAGAGCACCAGATGGGCATTCATCCCCAGTTCCTCGCGGTGCGCCTTGAGCGTTTCCACCCAGGCCTTTGCAATCTCCCGGCGGTCGGCCCAATCCTGGTTATCAGGGGTCTGGGCATCCGGAAGGTCCACCAGGATTGCCAGGGCCTTCTCGTTGGCCTGGGGAATGAAAACCCGCTTCACCAACGCGACCAGTTCCTCACCACTCAACAGTTCCGCCATAACGGCCTCCCCAGCGAGGATGCCCTAGGCCGGAGGGCCTGTCGAGGGGCTCAGTTTCCGGCGCGTCGGGCAAGCTCCCGGGCCACGGTCTGGACCTTCGCCAGATCCTGGCCGGCCCATCCGCCCCCGGTTCGACTCTCCACCAAGGCGCCCTGGACGAGGGTGGCCAGTTCGGCCCACAGCTTTCGATCCTCCAGGGTCAGCCTCGTCAGGACCAGCACCACCCGCAGCCGAGTGGCCCATGGATTGCGACCATCCCAGGCCCCTTGGAACTGCGCCAAAATCTGCGGTACCCCGCCCTGCCCCAGGGCCTCCTGGACCCCCACCAGCCCTTCAAAGGCCACCGCATGCAGGAGGGGATGCTTGAGCTCGTCGGCCTTCAGGCAGAGCTGCTCCGCCCATTCCGCCTGTCCCATGTCGCGCAGAGCCTCGGCCAATCCCAGCTGCATCCGCGGATTCTGGCCCGAATGGAGCAACTCCAGCAGCGCGGGGGCCACCTCCACCGAGGCGCTGCTACCCAGGGCCTCAAGAGCCTCCAGGCCCAGTTCTTCTCTAGAGCCGGTCACCAGTTCCAACAGCTCCGGGGCAAGCCCCCCGAGGCGATGGAGGCCGATGAAGCGAATACCCAGGCGAATGTCTTCCAGGTGCCCGCTCCGCAGCAGATCCGTCGCCACCTTTTCAGCGCCGGGAAGCTGCCCCAGATGCAGCATGGCGCGCTGGGCGATATCGCTGATGGGATCTCGGAAGGCAGCCAGCACGGCGGGACGGAGAGCCTCCTCCTGGCGCTCCCCAAGCACCTCCAGCGCGGCGGCCCGAAGGGCACTGTCGGGGTGACGAATCAACAACTCCATCAACTCGGGTTCCGACGCGGGCGCCAAGGCGGCCAGGGCCCTGGCCACACCCTCCCGGCCCGTCTGTAGCCTCAGCGCGGCCTCCAGAATGGGCAGGGCGGCCTCCTGGGGCAGCAGTCGGACCTTGACCATGCCCGCCAACCCTTCGGCCCCTGTATCCAGGGCAAAGGCCAGTCGCCGGGCCCTGAGGTTCAGTTCCTCCAGCCATTCCGTGGGAAGGCTCTGCAGCGTGCCGCCTTTGTTTTCCGCCACGGCCAGCAGCACCTGGGCCAGGAAGCGGTCCACGGCTCCAGAGGCCCGCTCGCACAGAGCCTTCGCCGACCGGATGGCCTGGGGGCCGGTCTCGGCCCCCAGGTGTTCCAGGGTTTCGGCCTCCGCCTCCGCGAAGGGCGCGGAAAGTCGGGCCAGAGCCATCTCCCGCGCGGCCTCCCGATTCAACCCACGAATGGCCGAGATCATTTCCTTCAATGCCCTGTCTTCAAGAACTTCGCGATGGCACTCTTTCAGGAAACTCGCCAGGAAGGTCGCCGCTTCCTCAGATGGGATCCTCGCCACAAGGCGCACGGCGTGTCTGAACACCAGCAGGTCCGGGTGCATCAGGACGGTCCTGAGGGATTCCAATCGGGTGGCATCCACCAAGGGTCCGAGCTGCCGCGCAGCCTCGTTGGCCACAGACGGGTTGCCGCTGCCAGTCAGCAGCAACCCCATGTGGTGATCCCAGGCCTGGGCCGGGTCCGCCTGGGCCAGAACCTCCGCCACCAGGGTCTGGAAGCCGGGACTAGAGCAGAGTTGGGAGAGTTCCTTGAGGGCGGCCAGGGCCTTGGCCCCACCGATCCGTCCCAGGGCCGCGACTCCCAGGGCAAAGAGTTCTGGATCCCCCTCGTGCCGCAGAACCCGGGACAACATGGGGACCGCCCTCGGCCACGCATGATAGAAGCACCCCTCGAGGATCAAGTGGCGGAGGGATCGCGGCACTCCGGGCCGTGTGAGCCGGGGCTCCAGTTCGGCCACAGCATCCTCGCCCACCCCGTCGAGCCCACGGAAGAACAGCAACTGGTGGGTACGCTCGGCGCCGTCCAGGTGATCCAGGACGGCCCGGAAGGGGTCCATGGCATCGGAGCTCACGGGGCGGCCTCCTCCATGCAGGCCGCCACATGGTCCTGGATCAGTTTTCGCACGAGCTCGGTAATCAGCGAAAACTCCACCCCCACCAGCGCGTAGCCATGCATTTTGCCCGGCACCTTGCCCAGGATCCGGACCACCGAGGCCTGCAGGGGCACGAGGGGAAGCTCCGGGTGGTCCAGGTAGAAGGCCTCCAGCACGGAACCCAGTTCAAGATTCCGGGCGTGGGCCATCTGCACTTCAAGCCCGCAGCCGCAGGCGCTCAGATTGGCGAGGAGAACATCTCCGATGTCCTGCCCCTGGAATTGGAAGCGGACCCCATACGGCAGCCCCGAGGTGCTCATCCGCGGATACCGCCGCTGCTCGGGGTAGGTGGTCAAGGGAACTCCGTTCTCATTGGCCTCCCATTCTTCCAGAAGGGGGCCGAGAATTCAGAATGCTCTCTCATTCATCCGGGGCGATACTTGGATCCGTCCGCACGCGGAGGGAAACATGCCCAAGCAGGATGAAGTCTCCAGCACCCGGGGGCTTGGTCGCCGGGATCTCTTCAAACTCGGCGCGGGAGTGGCCGCAGGCCTCATCGCCCAACGCCTCCCAGCCATGGACGCCCCCCAGCCGCAGGGACCGCCCAGGCCCACAGCCGCAGTCGGCCCCTTCAATCCCGCCACCGCCAGGGCCATGCCCACCCGCAATCTCGGCCGAACGGGCCAGAAAGTGGGCCTCTTCAGCCTGGGCTGCCAGGCCGCCCTCGAGAAGCCCAACAACGAAGCCGTGGCCATCCCCATCCTGGAGCGGGCCCTGGATCTGGGCGTGAACTACCTCGACACCTCGGCCATCTATGGCGGCCCCTCCCGGTGGAGCGAGCAGTATGTAGGCAAGGTCATGAAGCGTCGCCGCAGCGAGGCCTTCCTGGCCACCAAGACCCATGACCGCACCCGGGATGGCTCCCTCAAGCTGCTGGAAAAATCCCTGGAGCTGCTCCACACGGATCACGTGGATCTCTGGCAGCTCCACGCCATGAGCACCATGGACGATGTGGCCAAGGTCTTCGCCAAGGGCGGCGCCCTGGAGGCCTTCCAGCAGGCCAAGGAACAAAAGCTCGTGCGCTACCTGGGCCTGAGCGGGCACACGGATCCCGAAGTACTCATGGCGGCCATCAAGCGGTTTCCTTTCGACACCGTGCTCATGGCCTTCAACGCCGCAGATCCCCACCATCTGAGCTTTCGCGGCCTGCTGGATCTCGCCGTGGAGCGGGAAATGGGCATCGTCGGCATGAAGATCCCCGCCCGAGGGCGACTGCTCAAGGGCTACACACCGCCGCCCCTCGAGCAGCAGAGGGGCGCCGTGAAGATCACCCGCACCGGCACCCTCACCATCAAGGAGGCCATGCGGTACGCCCTCTCCTTCCCCCTCTCCACCGTGATTCTCGGTGTAGACAACATCGCCCAGCTGGAAGAGGACGTGGCCATTGCCCGGGATTTCACGCCCCTGACTCCCCGCCAGCTCGCCCAGCTGGAAGAAAAGGCCGGGCCCGTAGCAGGCCAATCCCTATGGTTCCGCCGCGACGCCCCCCAGAACCCCAAGTGAAGTCAAGCCGACGGGTGCATTCTTCCCCCATCCAAGCGTAAATAGAGGGGGAGACGGGCCGTGGCGAAGATTGCATCGAAGAAGAAATCCCTGCCCAGGCGCCTGCTGAGGCTTGGCGTCTGGGCCTTCGCTGTCTTTCTGGGGAGCACGGTTATCGCCGCGCTGTTCTTCCGTTTCGTGCCCGTGCCCTTCTCGGCCCTGATGGCCCAGCGCCGGGTGCAGTCCTGGTCCAGCGAGAAACGCTACGTCTCCCGCCACCAGTGGGTTCCCCTGGAAGAGATCGCCCCCAGCATGGGCGTGGCGGTCATCGCGGCGGAGGACCAGAACTTCCCCGAGCATTTCGGTTTCGACTGGAAGGCCATCGAAAAAGCCGTAGAGCACAACGAGAAGAGCCGCCGGAAACGCGGCGCCTCCACCGTTTCCATGCAGACGGCCAAGAACCTCTTTCTCTGGGAGACCCGCTCCTGGGTGCGCAAGGGCTTCGAGGCCTACTTCACCCTGCTGCTGGAGTCCACCTGGTCCAAGCGGCGGATCCTGGAGGTCTACCTCAACATCGTGGAATTCGGCGATGGCATCTATGGCGTGGAGGCCGCCTCCCGCACTTACTTCGGCAAGTCCGCCAAGCGCCTCACCGCCAGCGAGGCCGCCCTGCTGGCCGCCGTGCTGCCCAATCCCCACAAGTTCCGCGTGAACGCCCCCAGCGATTACGTGCGCGGCCGCCAGGACTGGATCCTGGGCCAGATGCGCCAGCTGGGTGGGGAGCAGGTCGTCAAGGCGCTCTGAGCACTGGGGATTGAAACACCCCACCGGAATTTGGGATCGGGAGGTTCTCGACCGATCCATGGACAAAGGCCCAGCCATGGATCTCTCCCACCTCAGTCCCGAAGCCATGCAGCTGGCCCTGACCGGCCTTCTGGCCTCGTTCCGCTCCTCCGTGGCCATCGTGGATGGCGCGGGCATCCTGCTGGCAGTCAATCCCACCTGGCAAGAGTGCAAGAATTCCAATCCTTTCACCCAGGACATGGCCCCCGGCAGCGACTACCTGGCTCTATGCCAGCGGTTGTTGACCGACGCCGATGCGCGCCTCTCCACCGTGGCCCTGGGCATCCAATCGGCTCTCAAGGGGAAGGTGCCGCACCTCAAGCTGGAGTATCAGCAGGGTGGTCCCGAAGCCCTGCGTTGGTACGGCCTGCAGATCACCGCGCCCAATCGGGAGCTCGGCGTTCCAGGCGTGATCATCCACGTGGATATCACGGAAAAGATGCTCATGCAGCGCTCCCTGCGGCGAATCGAAAACCTCTTCAAGATCACCACCGAGAATGCTGCCGATCTCATCGCCATCCTGGACAGCCGCAAAGGCACGGTATTCGCGAGCCCATCTCACACCTGGACCCTGGGTTATTCGAAGCAGGCATTGGAGCGCCTCGACTACGCCGAACTCATCCACGAGGACGACCGCCCCCTGTTTGCAGCCTTGCTCAAGGAGGGCTTCACCCGAACCGTCAGCCGCACATTCACGTTCCGCGCCTGCGCCAAGGATGGCTCCGTGAAGACCCTGGAATGCCGGGCTACCACCGTAGAGGCCTCCCCCGGCGACTCCGGCACCCTGCTGCTGGTGAGCCGGGACATCACGGAGCGCAACCGTCTGTGAGGGCGGATTCAGAAGAATCCGTAATGTAGTTATGCCGCTTTTTTT
>JAYREN010000173.1:0-6807 GCA_041908845.1 Holophaga sp.
AACCGATTTGAGGAAAATCAGCGCGCTGTACAGCGTGGTCGTGACCGATTCCAATAACGCCACCGCCACAAGCGAGAACGCTACTCTCACGGTCATGGCGCCCGAACCAACCTACGCGGGAGATCCTGTTCCTACCGCCGTGGGTCGAAGCCTGACCACGCTACCTTCCTTCCAGACCGATACCGCCTTCCCCAACGGTTCCTTCCGCTTCGGCTATGACGAGGCCCTCAAGAATCCAGCCTGGACGGCCTACGCCAACTTCAAGTTCATTTCAGCCATTTCCTTTATCGACAACGATCCCTTTGCCGAGGACACCCGTCTCGCGCTGCCTCGCGTAGCCGATAGCGACTACTCGGGAAGCGGATGGACTCGGGGCCACAATGTCATGCAGTCGGACATCGGCTACCGCTACGGCCAGAAGGCCGGAGACGACTCCTGCCGGATGTCCAACATCGCTCCCCAGATCGCAGACCTGAACAACAACTTCTGGAACAAGCTTGAGCAGGCCGTTGGAGGAACCAACCCGACTTCCTGGGTTCCAGGTCTGGCCGATAAATTCGGGCGGATCTGGATCTATACGGGCCCGACCTTCAGCTCGACACCCGCAACGTTTTCCACCAAGAACATCGCCATTCCCAATGGCTTCTACAAGATCGTCGTCTACGAGACCACTCCGGGAAACCCGAAGGCCCTCGCGGTGCTGGCGCCTCACCAGATCACTAGCAACACGCCTCCCACGGCCATCTCTCTCCCCGTTGCGGACATCTGGAAATATGTCACCTCGGTAGCCCGAGTCGAGCAAGTCACTGGCCTGAATTTCTTCCCGAGCACAACAGTCACACTTCCCACCAGCTTCAAGACCGAGGTGGATGTGCTGGGGCTCGGAACCCCCTTCGAACAGACTGGTAAACCCAATGTCCACATGATCGAGCCCAGCTGGAACATCTCCGTGAGCGCTGGCACGACAGTCAATTTCCAGGGCGCCGCATCGAGCACCACCGGGACGATCACCAACCCGACATGGACTTTCGGCTCCGAAGGCACGGCAAATGGCCTGACCGCCTCCCACACTTTCAATGCCGCTGGCAGCGTCACCGTGAGTTTCACCGCAACCGACGGTGCTGCGGTCTCGAACACGATTACCCGCGTCATCACTGTGACCGGCGGAAACGCAGCGCCGACCATTTCCGGCATCGGGGCCCAAACAGCAGTGTTGACCACACCCCTTGATGTGGCGTTCACAGTTGGCGACGACAGCACCCCACGGAACAACCTGTTGGTAAGCGGGACATCCTCCAATCAGGCCGTCCTCCCCGACGCCAACATTGTCCTTACGGCCGGACCCGACAGCGTCACGGGGGCCTGCACCCTGAGGCTCACTGGAACCGGCACCCAAGGCACGGCCACCGTCACTGTCCATGTCACAGACAGCAATTCGGCCACCACCCTCGGCACCTTCGCCTTCACCGTGACCGACGGGAACAGTGTTCCGGTGATCACGGGTCTTGCGGCGAAGGCCACGCCCGTTGATACGCCACTGACCGTGGACTTCACGGTCAGTGACACGGAAACCGCCGCCGGAGCCCTAACGGTCAGCGCCGCATCCAGCGACACAACCCTGATTCCAGGCACCTTGAGTGTTGTCAACACGAACGGGGCCTGCAGCCTGGTAATCACCCCTGGCACCGGGCTCAGTGGCTCCGCGACCATTACCATTACCGTCACGGATGGCGGTGGGAAGAGCACCCAAGGGACCTTTGGGCTTACAGTTGGAACCCCTGCTGTTCCGAAACTCATCATCAGCCAGTACTACGAAGGGGTCAGCAACAATAAGTGGATCGAACTAACGAATGTCGGAACAGAGAATGCTGATTTGACTGGAATCTATCTTGCGGTGCTGGCCAACGCCGATGCCGATGCCCCAGATGGAAAAACACCAAACCAGGCAGAACTGATTTCGTCCCTCCTGAGCGGCGGACAGACAACCCTCGCTCCTGGTGCCGTTCTGATGTTCAAGCACACATCAGCGTCGCTTCCATCGTATGCCACTGGAATCGCCTCAGCTGCTGCGGGCGGTTTCAATGGAGATGACATCTTTTTCCTCACCACTACTGCGGACACTGCCGCCTGGCAGAACCGAATCGACGCTATTGGAAACGGAACCGATTGGGGCACCAACAAATCCTTCTATCGAAACTCGGGAATCAGCACTCCTAATCCCGTCTACACGCCTTCGGAATGGACCCAAGTCACTAACGCGACCGTTGATGCTGCCGCCACCGGCACCACAGAGCGTCTCGGCGAACACATCTACACCCACTAGCCCAACCGCGCTGGCATCCTAGTCCAGTGCGCACCTCCTCCCGCCTCCCCCAGCACTTCCAGCCCAACGCCCTCACGGCGGAGCTTGAAGGGCTGCGGGAGGCGGGAGTGCCTTGGGTCGATCTGACCGTTTCGAATCCCACCCGCTGCGCCCTGGCCTATCCCGAGGAGGCCATTCGGGAGGCGCTGCATAGCCCGGAGGTCCTGGGTTATGCCCCGGAGGCCCAGGGGTCGCTTGCTACCCGGGAGGCCATCGCAGCCTGGCATGGGCACGGGGTCCAGGCCGATGACCTGCTGCTCACCGCCTCCACCTCGGAGGCCTATGCCTGGCTCTTCAAGCTGTTGGGGGATCCCGGCGATGAGGTGCTGGTGCCTTCTCCCAGCTACCCGCTCTTCGAGTGGCTGGCGCGGCTGGAGGGCCTCAGCGCCCTTTCCATCCCCGCCTATTTCGCCGATCGCTGGCATCTGGACCTGGGCGCCCTGGAGGCGGCCTGTGGGCCCCGCACCCGCGCCATCGTGGTGGTGAATCCCAACAATCCCACAGGACACTTCCTCTCCCAAGGCGAGTGGGCGGGGCTCACGGCGCTCTGCGCCCGTCAGGGAATGACCTTGATCGTGGATGAGGTCTTCGCGGACTATGGCCTGGAACCCGCGCCGGATCACCTCCCCACGGCCCTGGAGGACATGGATCCGCCCTGCCCCGTGTTCGTGCTTTCGGGCCTCTCGAAGGTGGCCGCCCTGCCCCAGATCAAGCTGGGCTGGATCATCGCTCGAGGCCCCGCCAAGGCCCTGCTGGAACCCCTTGCCTTCATCGCGGACCAGTTTCTCTCGGTGTCCAGCCCCGCCCAGGCCGCCGCCCCGGCCATCCTGGGGATGGCGCCCACGCTTCAGCAGCAGATCCGTCACCGTCTGAGGGACAATCTTCACCACCTCGACGAAGCGCTTAAGCCCTTTCCCCATCTATCGCGCTTGCCCGTAGAAGGCGGATGGTCCGTCCTCCTCCGGCGCCCCGCCCTGGATTCCGCCGAGGCCTGCGCCCTGCGCCTGCTCCGGAAGGCCCGGGTGCTGGTGCAACCGGGGCACTTCTTCGACCTGCCTTCGGAGGCCTTCCTGGTGCTGAGCCTGCTGACCTCGGAAGCGGAATTCCGAGAGGGGCTGGAACGAATGCTCCCGCTAATCTAGCCCTTGTCTCGCCCGGACCCTGGTCTCATCATCGCGGTAGATACCTGGATGCTCGCCATGCCTTATCAGGCCAATTGTCCCTCCTGCGGTGCGCCGCTCTCCTTCCGGCCCGGCACGATGGTGGCGGTCTGCGAATACTGCAAGGCGCTCTCGGCCCGCACAGACCGGGATCCCCAGCTCATCGGGAAGGTCGGCGCCCTGGTGGACTCCAACTCGCCCCTGCGGCTGGGCATGCGAGGCCACTACGCAGGCCACGGCTTTGCGCTGTTGGGCCGCACCCAGCTCAAGCATCCCCTCGGGGGTTTCTGGAATGAGTGGTATCTGGCCTTCGAGGATGGCCGCTGGGGCTGGCTGGCAGAGGCACAGGGCCGGGCCTACCTGACCTTTCGGCAGGATCTCCGCCAAGCGGTGCCCCTGCCGGAAACCCTGCGCGCCGGAATGGAACTGGAACTCGGCGCCCAGGGGCGCTGGGTCGTGGGCGAAATCAGCGAGGGGGCCTTCCATTCCGCCGAGGGCGAAATCCCCTGGGCGGTAGAACTGGGGGCCACCTATCGCTTCGCGGATCTCAGTGGGGCGGAGGGCGCCTTCGCCACCCTCGATTTCTCCGAGGATCCGCCGATCTTCTTCCCGGGCCGCCAGGTGGACCTGGAGCAGCTCAAACTCAGCGGCGGCGCTGCCGCACCTGCGGAGAAGAAGAAGGCCCTGAGTCTGCCCTGTCCCCACTGCGCCGCCCCCCTGGCGCTGCGGGCCCCGGACGAAACCCAGCGGGTGGGCTGCCCCAGCTGCGGCAGCCTGCTGGATGCCAGCCAGGGCAAGCTCACCTACCTAAAATCCTTGAAACAGCCCGATGCCCGCATGTGGATCCCCCTGGGCACCGAGGGCCGTCTCGGCGGCATGCCGCTGATCTGCGTAGGCTACCTGCGCCGAGCCTGCGTGGTCGAAGGGGTCAGGTACGGCTGGGGCGAATACCTGCTCATGGACCCCAAGCACGGCTTCCACTGGCTGGTGGAGAGTGATGGCCACTGGAACCTGGCGGAGAACGTCCCCCCGGCGGAACTGAAGCGCACGGGGCCCGATGGCAAGGCGATCCTGTACAAGGGCGAGGTCCACAAACGCTTCCAGGATGTGGAAGCCTTCGTCGAGGGGGTCTACGGCGAGTTCTACTGGAAGGTGGAGCAGAACGAGCGGGTGCAGGTCGCCGAGTTCGTGAAGGCCCCCCTCAGCCTCGCGGAGGAAATCCAGCGCCACCCCGGGGGTGGCGAAGAGGTGAACTGGTCCTGCAGCACCTACACCGAGGGCAGCGAGATCTGGAAGGCCTTCGCCCTGAAGGGCGCGCCGCCCACGCCCCAAGGGATCGCCTCCAACCAGCCCAATCCCCATTGGTCCAGGGCCCGACAAATGGGGCTCTGGATGCTCGGTGCTCTGGCGCTCCTCGTGGTCATCCTCATCTTCGAAGGCTTCACCCACAAGGAGAAGCTGCTCTACCGGGAGAGCTACACTCTGACGGAACGGACTCCGCCGCCGGCAGGCCTCGCTCCGCCCCCTGAGGCAGCCCAGGAGCCCATCTTCTTCTCGACGCCCTTCCGCATCGAAGACGACAGCAAGAACCTGGAGATCAAGCTCCAGGCCCCCGTGGTCAACAACTGGCTGGGGGTGGAGGGCTCCCTGGTGAACCAAACCACGGGCGTGGCGGAGCTTTTCGAGCTGTCCGCCAGCTACTACCGTGGCTCGGACAGCGATGGGCCCTGGAGTGAGGGAGGCCAGAGCGAAACCATCTACCTGTCCTCCCTGCCCAAGGGCGATTACGTGCTGGCCATCTCGCCCCAGTGGGAAGGCCCGAAGCCCCCAGTGCCCGGTTTCATCGTGGAACTGCGGTCGGGGGTGCTGCGGTGGCTGTACCCGGGGCTGGCCCTGCTGGGCATCCTGCTGGTGCCGATTGTGGCCATGTTCCGCGCGCTGGCCTTCGAGAGCAGCCGCTGGCAGGAGAGCATGTACGCCCCGAACCAGACTTCAGAAGGAGACGAGTGATGCGCACCTTCTATGCCCTCCTGCTGCTCGGCGGCTTCGGTCTCGTGGGCGCCAATGGCTTTCTCGGCAAAGAATTCTTCGGTTCCCGCCGCCGCGCCGAGATTCCCCCCAGCGTTCGCCAGACTCCCGGCGGCTACCGCACCTTCATGCTCAACCATGGTTTTCGAGGAGGCAAGTGATGAACGGCTACGATCTGTTGGGCCACCTTAAGACGGCTGCGGTCTTCTGTTTCCTGGGCCTGGGTATTCTGGCCCTGGTGTGGGCCGTGCTCGTGAAGGTACTGCCCTTCTCCCTGCGCAAGGAAATCGAGGTGGACCAGAACACGGCCCTGGGCATCGTTCTGGGCAGCCTGATCCTGGGCATCAGCATCATCATCGCGGCAGCCATCCATGGGTGATCAGGACTCCGCCGCGCCGGATTCCGGCAGGGCGGAAGGCACACCCCTTAACGCTTCGCTTCTCTTCCTGAGTGTTTTCCTGATCGCCGCCTGCGGGCTCGTGTACGAGTTGGTGGCGGGCACCTTGGCCAGTTACCTCCTGGGCGACTCGGTGCTCCAGTTCTCCACGGTCATCGGCGTGTACCTCAGCGCCATGGGCCTGGGTTCGTACCTGTCCAAGTTCATCCAGCGAGGCCTGGCCCAGCGGTTCGTGGACCTGGAACTCGCCGTGGCGCTGGTGGGGGGATTCTCCGCGCCCATCCTGTTCCAGGTCTTCGCCCACACCCACGCCTTCCGGCCAACGCTTTACGTGATCGTCATGGCGGTGGGCACGCTTGTGGGTCTGGAGATTCCCATCCTGATGCGCATCCTGCGCCACCAGATCAAGTTCAAGGATCTCGTGGCTCAGGTCCTTACCCTCGACTACATTGGCGCCCTGGCCGCGTCCCTGCTCTTCCCGCTGCTGCTCATGCCCAAGCTCGGCCTGGTGCGCACCAGCCTCCTCTTCGGGTTGCTCAACGCAGGGGTGGGCCTCTGGTCGACCTTCCTGCTCAGGTCCCAGATGGGCCCCCTGCGCCTGGTCCGCCTCCGCTGCGGAGTCGTCATGCTGCTGCTGGGCCTCGGCCTGGTGGGCGCCCACAGGTTCACCCTGACGGTGGAAGAAGAAATCTTTTCCGATGAGATCGTCTACGCCAAGGACAGCGACTATCAGCGCATCGTGATGACCCGGGGCCGGGGCAGCTTCCAGCTCTTCCTCAACGGCAACCTCCAGTTTTCCAGCGCCGATGAATACCGCTACCACGAGGCCCTGGTGCATCCGGCCTTCGCCCTGAAGCCCG
>JAYREN010000174.1:0-1480 GCA_041908845.1 Holophaga sp.
GCTGGTGGTGCTGGATTTCCAGGATGCCCGCCGGGGCGCCGCCACCTACGATCTAGCCTCCGTGCTCTTCGACGGCTACTGGGATTGGTCCCCGGAAGCAGGCGCCCTCCTCACGGATCAGGTGCGCCAGGAACTGGGCTGGTCCGAGCGCCTGCTCTGGGAAGAGCTCAACCTCAGCGCCCTGCAGCGCAACTTCAAGGCCCTCGGCACCTTCGGCCACCAGCTGCTGCACCAGAAGAAGGCCTACTTCGCGCCCGCCATCCCGCGCACTCTGCGCCACATCCTGGGGCACTTTCAGCGCATGAACCACGGTGAAGGCGTGCTGGCCACCGAACACTGGCTGCGGCTATCGGAGAAACGCCTGCTGCGCGGAGAAGAATGAGCTTCCCGCAATCGTCTCCTCCCAATGTGTTGCGGCGCCTGTTCGACTGGTGCCTGCCGCCGGAGGCCCGAGAAGACCGGCGCTGGATCGGGTGGTTGCTCTTCGCGGCCGTCGCCCTCATCGGGCTCTTCCTCATCTTTTCCATGGTACTCCTGATCGTGCTCATCGATTCCACAGCCAGTCAGGGCGTAGACGTCTTCACTGACGCCTCCAGCACCTACCGCCGGGGCGTTTCCGTGGCCCGATGGTGGCTCTTCGGGCTCCTGTCCATCGCCCCCCTGTCCCTGTTCCGCCTCTGGTGGCACTTTGGCCGAAGTGATCGACCCGCCTCCACTCACGGCGATCTCAAGGCCGCCCAGGCCGGGGATGGCGCCGCCGCCCACCGCCTGGGGCTGCACTACCGGCACCGCGACCCCGGATCCGCGCGGGCCTGGCTGGCCAAGGCCGCCCATGCTGGCGTGCCCGAAGCCATGGTGGACCTAGCCCTGGACCTGCGTGAAGGCCGCGGTGGCCCCAAGGATCTGGCCTCGGCCCACGGGTGGCTCCTACGGGCCCGCACCGCCGGGGCGCCCGGCGCAAAGGAGCACTTGGCCGCCATCGAAGCACAGTTGGGTGATCGCCATTCCGAGCTGGGGTTCTGAAGGGCTCAGCCCTTGGGGATCCATTCCACATCGCCCAACTGGGCCACGGCGTTCTCGGCCCGGGCCAGGGCGAAGAGCCAATCGCTCAGGCGATTGAGATAGGTAATGACGATGGGGGGCAGCGCCTCGAGCTCCGCCAGGGCCACGGCCTTACGCTCGGTGCGGCGGCAGAGGGTGCGCGCCCAATGGGCATAGGCCGAGGCCGCGCATCCCCCTGGCAGCACGAAGTTCCGCATGGGCGGCGCCAGGGCACTGAGACGGTCGATATCCGCCTCCATGGCGGCGATCTCCCAGGTCGGTCGTGTCATTTTGGCGCCGAGCCGCGCCACCTGGTCCTCCGGAGTGGCCAGCACCGCGCCGATCACGAAGAGATCCTGCTGGATCTCCATCAGACGTGCCTGGGCTCCGGCTTCTTCCGAGACATGCAGGCGCAGCACCCCGATCACACTGTTTAACT
>JAYREN010000174.1:1490-6794 GCA_041908845.1 Holophaga sp.
CTCATCCAGGGTGCCGTAGGCATCCAGGCGGACATGGCTCTTGGGCACCCGCCGCCCCCCGAAGAGGGCCGTGGTTCCTTCATCTCCCGTGCGTGTATAAATGCGGCTCATGGTCCCTCGGGTCAGAAATGGGTGGTTCGCCCTGTCCCGATCCGAACAGGCCTCTCACCAGTGTCAGAGGGTGCGAGGGATCTGGGAAGTGTGGTGATGGAGGATCGGGTTGAGACGGGCCAGATCCACGAGGAAGCTGAAGCGGGCCTCGAAACTGAGCAGTTCCCCCTCCACCGCGAAGCGCCAGCAATAGATGCCGCACAACGAATGCAGAGAAGCGCCCAGGGCCTGAACGGCCAAGGTTTTCTCGTGCAGGGCGATGCTGAGATCCTCCCGATGAACCAGGTTCTCGAAGTAATCCCGCCGCTTCTGCGGCCCGTTGAGCAGACGATTCGAGAAGGTGGGAATGAGAATCGCCTGCTCGTCGTAGAGGGCCAGGATGCCCTCGATGTCCCCCTCGTTGACCCGGGACAACCACACCTTCAGCAGATCCTCCGGAGCCTTGAATAGCATCTTTACCCTCCATAGATCCCCACGACCGGCCATGCGTTCACGGGTATTAGGGATAGGTTGATCCTGGCCCTGCTTCCGTTCCGGGTTTCTTCCACCGTTGTCATCCAGCGGCGGGAAAAGATCCACCACGGAGGACACGGAGATCACGGAGAAAAGCACGGAGAAAAAAGGAGTCCGGGAGGATCCACCCTGGTGATCCTCTCTGTGGCCTCTGAGGTGAGCCTTTTTGATTGCGGGAGCGCGACCTCAGGCCCCGCCCCTGGCGCGGCTCCAGGCGCTCGCATCCCGCTTCCATTCCGTTAGGGACGCCCGGTCATCCCCTTGGAGGATGCCCTTGATTTCGGCGCGGGTGGCCAATTCTTCGAAGGTCGCGAGCACCCGCAGCGCCACCTTGGCCTCCTGGAAGGCCCGCTCGGCTGCGGGCAGGCCGTAGCTGAAGAGGGCCAGGATCTCCAGCACCTCGGCGCCTTCGGCCCGCAGGCCCTCCACGCACTTGAGGCTCGAGCCGCCGGTGGAGATCAGATCCTCCAGCAGCACCACTCGATGGCCCCGGGTGTTCGGCCCCTCCACCTGACGCCCCATGCCGTGCTTCTTGGCCTCGGGGCGCACGTACGACATGGGCAGGCCCAGGCGCTCCGCCACGAGGGCGGCCCAGGGAATGCCCGCGGTGCTCGTGCCCGCGATGAGCGTGGGCCTGAGTTCCGCGGCCCGGGCGGCCAAAGTCTCCGCGATCTTTCCGCGCAGTTCGGGAACCCCCAGCAGCTGTCGGTTGTCGCAGTAGATGGGGGCCTTCATGCCGCTGGCCCAGGTGAAGGGCTCCCGGGGCGACAGGCGCACGGCACCTGCATCCAGCAGGCCGGAGGCGAGATCGAGCTGGATCATGGCAACTCCTGGGAAATGTCCGCCACGGGGAACTTGCTGAGGTAGCGTTCGGCACCATCACAGAGCAGCGTCACCACGCGGCTCCCGGCGGGCAGCGTGCGGGCCAGGCGCTCCGCCGCCCAGGCGTTGCAGCCGCTGGAGCCGCCCACCAGGCAGCCCTCGGTGGCGATGAGGCGCCGTGCCGTGGCGAGGCTGTCTTCGTCCGTCACATCCAGGATGTGATCCGCCAGCGACAGATCCAGCACGGCGGGCACGGAGGTGCTGCCGATGCCCTCCACCTTCCACTCGCGCACTTCCTTGTCGCCATAGCAGGAACCGTGGGGTTGCACGCACCAAGCCACCAGCTTCGGGTTGTGTTCCTTGAGCCGCTTGACGATTCCCGTGAAGGAACCGCCGCTGCCCGCCGCGATGGCGATGCCATCCACTCGGCCTTCCATCTGCTCCCAGATTTCCTCGGCAGTCGTGGCCGCATGGGTGTGTGGGTTGTCCCAGTTGTCGTACTGGCGGCTGAGCCAGGCGTGGGGGATGCTCTGCGCCAGCTTCTCTGTGTGGGCCACGGCCCCGTCCATGCCACCCTCCTTGGGAAGCACCACCAACTCGGCGCCCAGGGCCTTCACGAGCTGCATCTTTTCCCGACTGTACTTCGTGGTCATCACGATGATGCAGCGATAGCCCAAAGCCTTGCAGGCCAGCGCCAGCCCAAGGCCCGTATTGCCCGCCGTAGCCTCGATCACCGTGGAGACGCCTGGGATCAGCTCGCCTCGCGCCTCCGCTGCCCGCAACATGCCCACGCCGATGCGGTCCTTGATGCTGCCGCCTGGATTCAGGTACTCGAGCTTGCCGAAGAGCGCCAGCTCCGGCGCGAAACGCCGCAGCCGCAGCATCGGCGTGTGGCCGACCAGCTCCAGGATGGAATCGATCACGACAGGTGCAGGCATGGCTGTCTACTTGACCACAATGCTGACCAGCGTACCGTTGGGGGGCACGACGACCTTGACGATCTCCTTGCCCGCCAGGGAGCCCTGGGCCTCGGGGCAGACCAGGGCGGCCTCCCGGCGCTGATCGAGGGTCGAGTCTGCGGCCATGCTGAGGCGACCCCGCACCTTGCCGTTCACCTGCACGACCACCGTGACGGCCTCGTCCACGCATAGGGCCGGATCGTAGACGGGCCAAGGCACGGCCTGGAGCGAGGGCGTGTGGCCCAGGGTCTCCCAGACTTCTTCCGCCAGATGGGGGGCGAAGGGGTGCAGCAGCCGCACCAGCGTCTCGACGCCTTCTCGCGGCAGGGGATCGGTCTTCGCCAGTTCGTTGAGGTAGATCATCATCGCGGAGATGGCGGTGTTGAGCCGCAGGGCCTCGATGTCCTCGCCCACCTTGCGGATGGTCTTGTGCATGAGGCGCAGGAGATCGGCTGACATGGATCCGGGTGGGACCGCCTGCTCGCTTTGCTCGCGATGTCCCCCCCGGAGCCCCCCACCTTCGGGCCAGGCAGAGCCCGGCCCTTGGTCGGCCGTGAACTTCTGGCCCAGGTTCCAGCAGCGCTCCAGGAAGCGGCTCACGCCCTGGATGCCCGTGGTGCTCCACGGCTTGGTGGCCTCCAGGGGGCCCAGGAACATCTCGTAGAGCCGCAGCGCATCGGCGCCGTGCTCGCGGATCACATCATCGGGGTTCACCACGTTGCCCCGGGACTTGGACATCTTGAAGGCCCGGGCCTCCACCTGGATTGCGGGATCGGCCTTCAGCACAATGTGCGGACCCTTCTTCTCCGTGGCCTCCTCGGGCACCCGCACCATCAGGACTTCTTCGCCACTGCCCTTGAGACGGTAGCCTCCCTCGGGATGGCTCTCCACCCGATCCCGAGGGACGAAGGCTCCGCCGTGCTGGTAACCGGTGTACTCGACTTCGCCCAGGATCATGCCCTGGTGCACCAGCTTGCCGAAGGGCTCGGGAACCTCCACGTGGCCAGCGTCCTGGAGCACCTTGTGCCAGAAGCGCGCGTAGAGCAGATGCAGCACGGCATGTTCCGCGCCGCCCACGTAGAGATCCACCGGCAGCCAGCGTCGGGCGGCCTCCTGGGACCAGCCCGCCTCGGGATTCTGGGGGTCCATGAAGCGCAGGTAGTACCAGCAGGAACCCGCCCACTGGGGCATGGTGTTGGTCTCCCGGGCGTACCAGAGACCGTCCTTCTGGAAGAAGCGCCAGTCCGTGGCGCGCGCCAGGGTGCCCGCGGGATCCTCGCCGGGATTGAAGTCCTCCAGCTCCGGCAGGCGCAGGGGCAGCTCGCACTCGTCCACGGGCATGGGCAGGTCGTAGCGAATGGTGTAGGGATCGCCGTCCCGGGGATCGCCCGAGGTCTCCACGGGGAAGTAGATGGGAATGGGTTCGCCCCAGTACCGCTGGCGGCTGAAGACCCAGTCCCGCAGACGGTATTCCACCCGCAGTATACCCTTGCCCGCCTTCTCCAGATCCTCGGTGACCCGCTTCTTGAAGGCCTCCGTGGCGAGGCCATCGTAGGCGCCGGAATTCACGGCCACGCCGCATTCCGTCATGGCCTCTGTCAGCTCGCCTTCTATTAGCTTGCCGTCAGTGCTCACGACCTGGAGCACCGGGATGCCGAATTTGCGGGCGAACTCGAAATCGCGCTGGTCGTGGGCGGGCACGGCCATGATGGCCCCGGTGCCGTAACCCATCATCACGTAGTCCGCCACCCACACGGGCACCTTGGCGCCGTTGAGGGGATTGATCACGTAGCCGCCGGTGAAGACACCGGTCTTCTCCTTGGCGGCCTTGCGGTCCAGATCCGAGCGGTTGATGGCCTGGTGGGCATAGGCTTCCACGGCGGCCTTCTGCTCGTGAGTGGTGAGCCGCTCCACGAAGGGATGCTCCGGCGCCACCACCATGAACGTCACGCCGAAGAGCGTGTCGGGCCGGGTGGTGAAGATCTCCAGGGCGCCGTTGCCATCCGCCAGGGGGAATTGGACCTCGGCGCCCTCGCTGCGGCCGATCCACTCCTCCTGCATGGTCTTGGTGCTCTCGGGCCAGTCCGCCAGGCTCAGGTCATCCACCAGGCGATCGGCGTAGGCGGTGATCTTCAGCATCCACTGGCGCAGGGGCAGGCGCATCACGGGGTGGTTGCCCCGCTCGCTCTTGCCATCGATGACCTCCTCGTTGGCCAGCACCGTGCCCAGGGCCGGGCACCAGTTCACGGGCTTCTCCGACTGGTAGGCCAGGCCGCGCTTGAAGAGCTGGAGGAAGATCCACTGGGTCCACTTCACGTACGCGGGGTCCGTGGTGTCGATCTCCCGGTCCCAGTCGTAGGAGAGGCCCAGGGCCTGGATCTGACGCTTGAAGGTGGCGATGTTCTTCTGGGTCGTCACCGCCGGATGGGTGCCCGTTTGGATGGCGTACTGCTCGGCGGGCAGACCAAAGGCGTCCCAGCCCATGGGATGCAGCACCGCGTGGCCCGTGGCCCGCATGTAGCGGCAGTAGATGTCCGTGGCCGTATAACCCTCGGGATGCCCCACGTGCAGGCCCGCCCCGCTGGGGTACGGAAACATGTCCAGCACGTACTTCTTGGGCAGCTTGGGATCCTCGGGCGTCTTGAAAGTCCGATGCTCGGCCCAGTAGGCCTGCCATTTGGGCTCGATGAGGGAGGGCGTGTAGCGTTCCATCCCCCCAGAATCCCAAGGGAAGGCAAGGGGATCAAGGAGGATTCCCCGGAATGGGGTGGGCTCGGGTCTCTGGAGTCATCATCCTGACCTAATCACCCTTGATGGGAAAAGGCGTTGAAACCCGCACCGCAGTTGGAACTTAGTGGGTTTATGGTATCACCCAATGGGTGATGACTAAGCGACCGAA
>JAYREN010000175.1:0-6730 GCA_041908845.1 Holophaga sp.
TCCGACGTTTCCTGGTGCCCATCCTGAGCACCCAGGGCTATCCCGTGGTTACGGCGGTTTCGGCCTCGGAAGGTATCGCCATGGCCCGCAGCCACAATCCGGACCTGGTGCTCCTGGACTTGGGCCTGCCGGATATGGACGGTCTCGCGGTGCTGCGGGAGCTGCGAAGCTGGAGTCGACGTCCCGTGATCATCATCAGCGCCCGTAGCCAGGAGCGAGAAAAGGTCCGAGCCCTGGACGAAGGGGCCGACGACTATCTGACCAAACCCTTCGGCGCGGCCGAGCTGCTGGCCCGGATCCGCGTGGCCCTCCGCCATGCGGTGCAGACCGCGACCCCCCAGTCCACCTTCACCCTCGCAGGCCTGCGGGTGGATCTGGAGCGACGCGAGGTGAGCCTGAATGGTGAGTCCATCCGACTCACCCCCATCGAGTACCGACTCCTGGAAGCCCTCGTCCGCCGCGCCGGAAGAGTCGCCACCCACCAGCAGCTCCTCGCAGAAGTCTGGGGCCCCGCAGGTGAGGGCCAGAACCACTACCTGCGAATCTACATGGCCCAGCTCCGCAAGAAGCTTGAGGTCGATCCCAACCGCCCCAGCTTCCTGCTCACGGAACCAGGCGTGGGCTACCGGCTGAGTGGCGAGTAGGGGCCCGTGGTACCCTTGAGGTCCTTCGTCGCGAAAGGCCTCATGACCCCCCACGAAATCCGCGCCATCCATGACCTGCCCATTCCCGAACTGCTCTTCCGGGCCCAGAGTGTTCACCGCCAGAATTGGAACCCCGAAGAGATCCAGTTCTGCACCCTGGATTCCATCAAGACCGGGGCCTGTCCCGAGGACTGCGCCTACTGCCCCCAGAGTGCCCGCTACGACACGGGCCTGAAGGTCGAACCCCTGAAGGATGTGCAAGCGGTGCTGAAGGGCGCCGCCGAGGCCAAGGCCAACGGCTCCACCCGCTACTGCATGGGCGCCGCCTGGCGCGAGGTGCGGGACGACAAGAACTTCGATGCCGTGCTGGAGATGGTGCATGGCGTGGCCAGCATGGGCATGGAGGTCTGCGTCACTCTGGGCATGCTCAAGGTGGACCAGGCCAAGCGCTTGAAGGACGCGGGCTGCAAGGTCTACAACCACAACATCGACAGCAGCAAGGATTTCTACGAAACCGTCATCAGCACCCGCAAGTTCGACGAGCGCCTGGAGACCATCGACGCGGTGCGCCAGGCGGGACTCGAAGTCTGCTGCGGCGGCATCGTGGGCATGGGCGAAACCATCGACCACCGCATCCACTTCCTCCAGGAATTGACCGAGATGGATCCGGTGCCCGAGAGCATTCCCATCAACCACCTCGTCCCCGTGGAAGGCACGCCCCTGGCGGATCTGCCGCCCGTGCCGCCCCTTGAATTCATCCGCATGATCGCCACGGCGCGCATCCTGTTCCCCACGAGCCGCATCCGCCTGAGCGCGGGCCGCACGTCCATGTCCGACGAGATGCAGGCCCTGGCCTTCTTCGCGGGGGCCAACAGCCTCTTCACCGGCGAGAAACTCCTCACCACCCCCAACCCCGGTGAGAGCCACGACCATCGGCTGATGGAAGCGCTGGGGATGAGGGTGGAGGGCGCGAGGGCCTGAGCGATCAGAACTGATTCCAGAGGTACTGGTTGGTCACTTCGTGGTGGAACTGCACCTCACCGGCCTTCACCACGGAGCCTAGCGCCTTGGGACAGCGTTCGGCCTGGGCCAGCTTCAGCTCGGCATACTTCGCGTGGACGTCTTCCCCCAGGATCTCCGCCAAGAACCGACTGCCCTTGAAGAGGCGGATGGCGTCGAAGATGTTGTCGGGAAGGAACCGCGTGCGGGGCCGCTTGCTGTCATCGGCCTCGACGATGGGGCCTTCGAGCCCCGTGCGGAGCAGGGTGTAGAGGTTGAGATAGGGATTGGTGTCGGGGCCGACGCTGCGCACTTCCACCCGGGCGGACTTGGGATTGCCCAAGGGGATACGCACCATGGAACCCCGATCCGTCGGGCTCACCTTGATCTGATTGGGGGCCTCGAAATGGGGATCCAGGCGGCGGTAGGCGTTCACGGAGGGGTTGGCCACCAGGCAGAGTTCCTGGGCGTTGGAGAGGATCCGGTTGACGAAGTCCCAGGCCAGGGAGCTTAGGCCCTCCTTGCCATCCTTCTTGTAGAAGAGGTTCTTGCCCTTCTTCGCCAGGCTCAGGTTGGTATGCATGCCGTTGCCATTCACCCCCGCCACAGGTTTGGGCAGGAAGCTGGCAGTGAGTCCCATCTGGGCGGCCACCTGGCGGCTCAACAGCTTGTAGATCTGTACCTGGTCGGCGGCCATGAGGGCCTCGCTGTAGCTGAAGTTCATCTCGAACTGGCTGGGCGCCACCTCGGGGTGGTCCTTCTCGTTGAGAAAGCCCATGGCGCGCTGGGCCTCGGCAGCGGTGTCGATGAACTGGCGCAGGGCGTCGCCGGGCAGGCTGTGGTAGTAGCCGCCCGTGCTGATGAACTCGAAGCGGCCCGTCTCGTGGTAGTGGCGCTCCGCTTCCAGCCCCTTGAAGAGGAAGCCTTCCACTTCGTGAGCGGCGTGACAGACGAGGCCTTCCTTCTCGTACAGTTCATCCGCGTAGGCCTTGAGGCGAGCGCGCATGTCGCCCTCGTAAGGCGTACCGTCCTGGTTCTGCACCAATCCGAAGACCAGCACCTTGCCGGGCCCAAAGATGTCCGAGGGCATCCAGTAGAAGGAGGTCCAGTCCACCCCCAGGCGCAGATCGGATTCGGACTGCACGGAGAAGCCCCGGATGCTGGAGCCGTCGAAGGTCAGGTTGTCGTACGACCCCAACAGGAATTTCTTGTCGTAGTCCAGCATGTGGAAGCGGCCTTCCAGGTCCGTGAAACAGACCGTCACGGCCTTGATGCGCTTCTCCGCCGCCAGGTAGGCCATGCGCTCCTCGCGGATCTTGTCCGGCGAGACCCGGTCCAGCCGCTGCTGCCGGGAGGCGAGGTTCATTTCCTCCAGGGTGTCGTAGGGGATCTCGAGGAAGTCGCGCAGGGCCGTGGTGGTCATGGTAGCTCCTTGAACGCGTGAGTCATTACCCATGAATCCAAATTTAGACCACACGAATGCAATTTTGATCTAATTTTTTGTATGTTAAAAATAATTTTCAATTCAATAATCACAAGTACCACAAACTCAACGCCGACTCGCGGGCGGAATGATGCCGTTCATGCGGAGGTACACCACCATCTGGCCGTAGTGGTTGAAGCCGTGTCCCTGGGCGATGGTGGCGAACCCGAGTCGACTCCCCTTGCCCTGGCCCCAGGGGCTCTTCACCAGACCCATCACGTTGGCCTCGGTGAGGGTGCCGAAGGCCTTGTGGAGGTAGGCAAAGGAATCCTTGAGATACTTCACGATCTCGGCCTTGGTCTTGAGTGTCTCGGGTCCATTGTCCCCGCCGATCTCCATGGCAGGCTTCTCCTCCAGAAGGGCCGCCGCGAGGGCCACGTTCACCGAGGCGATGTGCTTGACCTGCTCGGCGAAGGTCTTCACGCCCTTGAACTCCCCCTGGGTGGGGGCAAAGGCGAACTTCTCCTCGGGCATGGCCTCGGCGGCGGGGACCACTTCCCCCTCCATGCCCTTCAGGCTCCGGTCGAGACTCTGGGCGAGCGTGGGGGCGGCAACCGGGGCGGGAGCCTGGGCCTGGAGACCAGGGGCAACGGCAGAAACGAGCAGTGAGAGACATAGGGTCTTCATGGCAACTCCTGGAAAAGGGCGCCTCAGGCGCGTTGGGACGCCTCGCCTGCCGCCCTAGGCGGTGCGAGGGTTTGGAACAGCAGGGAGAGCAGCACGACGCAGACGCAGCCGACAACGTTGTACCAAAGGAAGGAAATGCCCGTGAAGGCGAAGCAGGCCAGCACGACCACCTCCGCCACCAGCGCCGCCCAGAAGGCCGCGCCGCCGGTGACGCGCTTGAGGTAGAAGGCCACCAAGAAGATGCCCAGGATCGTGCCGTAGAAGAGGCTCCCCAGGATATTCACGGCCTCGATCAGCGAGCCGAGGCGGCTGGCGTACTGAGCGAAGAGCAGCGCGAAGCAGCCCCACCCGAAAGTCGCGAGGCGGGACACCCACACCTCCTTGGCCGGATCCGTCTTCCCCAAGAGCCGTCGCCAGACATCCACCACCGTGGTGGCCCCCAGGGCGTTGATCTCCGCCGACATGGAGGACATCGACGCCGAGAACACCGCCGCCAGCACCAGCCCGATGAGCCCCGCCGGCAGACTCGCCAACACGTAGGAGAGGAACACGTAATTCACATCGTTGCCGCCGGAGGCCGGGTCGCTGCGGCGCACCACGTCCACGGCCCTGGCGCGCACCACCTTGGCCCGGACATCGGCGGCCTGAAGCTCCGCTCGGGCCTGGACCTCGGCGGGCTGATCGCCCCTCTGACGCGCTGCCAGGAAGCCCTGCACCTTCGCGGCCCGATGATCCACCGCCATTCGGTATTCGGCTTCCGCCTGCTTGAAGGCCGCACCCTCCGGTCCCGAGCGGGCCTTGGCCACGGCCGCGGGATTAAAGAAGACCGGCGGCGCGTTGAACTGGTAGAAGACGAAGACCAGCACGCCGAGCATCAGGATAAGGAACTGCATGGGCACCTTGAAGAGGCCGTTGGCCAGCAGGCCCAGACGGCTCTGGGTGATGGACTTGCCCGTGAGATAGCGCTGCACTTGGCTCTGGTCCGTGCCGAAGTACGAAAGGGCGAGAAAGAAACCACCGATGAGACCGGACCACAACGTGTAGCGATTGTTGAGGTCCAGGGAGGCGTCGATGGCATTCAGGCGGCCCAGGGCCCCGGCCACGTGCAGCGCCTGGGGAAGGGACACCTCCGCCGGAAGCTGACGCAGGGCCATGATCCCGGCCAGCACCATGCCGCAGATGATGATGACCATCTGCAGGCTCTGGGCCCAGGACACGGCCCGCGTGCCTCCGGAAACGGTGTAGATCATCACCAGCCCAGCCACGATCGCCAGGTTGACCTGGAGGTTCCACCCCAGCAGCACCGAGAGCACCAGGGCGGGCGCATAGATCGTTAGCCCCACCGCCAACCCACGCTGGATGAGGAACAGGAAGGCCGCCAGGGCGCGGGTCTTGAGATCGAAGCGGCCCTCCAGATACTCGTAGGCCGTGAAGACCTTCAACCGATGGAAGATGGGCACCACCGTCACCGATAGCACCACCATGGCCAGGGGCAGCCCCAGGTAGAACTGCACAAAGCGCAGGCCATCCACGTAGGCCTGGCCCGGCGTCGAGATGAAGGTGATGGCGCTGGCCTGGGTGGCCATGATGCTCAGGCAGATGGTGGTCCAGCGGGCATCCCGACCCGACAGCAGGTAGCCCTCCGCATCCTTGCGCGCCCGCCCCTTCCAGAGCCCGAAGAGCACCACGAAAACCAGGGCGCCGCCGAGCACCAGCCAGTCGAGGCGACTCACCGGAACACCCGCCCGAACACCGCCAGGAGGATGATCCACAGCACCAGCGCCCCCAGCACCAGCGCATAGATTCGGTTCCAGGAGCCCATCACGGGCGGAGGATCCTCTCGCGGATTCACGGGTGGCTCCCCAGCGCCAGGATATTGGCGAAGAGGCGCGTGGCGCCGGGTACGCCCTCCGGCAGCTGCCGGAAGAAGGAGAGCCCCGTGTAGACGTAGTGGCCCTTGCCGTGCTCTGCCACGATCAGGGCACCGCCATCCTCCGCCTCGCCCGCGTCCGCCATGCCCAGGAGGGGCGTGTAGCGGACATCCCAGCCCTCGGCGTGGTAGAGGCTGCGCTCCTGCACCCAGCCCTGGAAATCCTTGGCGCTGAGCTCGTTGGGCCAGTGGAAGACCGGGTGCTCCGGCCGCAGGAAGCGCGCGGGCGCCGTTTCCTCCGTCACGCGGGTGCGGCCGATTCTGAAGGGAAGAGGGCCGATGGCATCGGTCACCATGGCGGCGTTGATGCCCGGAAAGCCCGTGTTCACGGTGTAGAGCACCACCTCCGTGCCACCCTGGGCCACGTACTCGTGGAGGCGGGCCTTGAGGTTGATCAGGGCCGGACGGGTGTTGAAGGCGCGGATGCCCAGCACGATGGCATCGAAGCGCTTCAGGTCTTCCCGGGCCAGGGCCTCGTCCGTGAGCAGTTCGACCTCGTAGCCGATGCGGCGCAGGGCCTGGGGAATGTCGTCCCCCGCCCCCATCACATAGCCGACTCGCCGCCCGTTGTGCTTAAGGTCGAAGCGCTCCAGCCGCGCCACGGCCTCCGGGAGCATTGTCTGCAAAGGAATGTGGGGATGATCCACCTTCACGAGCCCTCGGGCAGGACTGAATCCCGCGCCCGTGTCCACCTCCGCCCGCAGCTGACCCGAAGCCGCCCCCGCGGGCGGACTCAGGCGGAAGACCAGCTCCTGGGTCCCACCGAGCTTCGCCAAGGCGAAGGCCTGGGCCTCGGGTTCCACCTTCCACCCGGCGCTGGCCTTCAACCGCACGCGACCGTTGAGGGAAGCCGCTCCCGCCGTCACCTTCAGGCGCACCTCCTTGGGCGCGGAGTCGTCAAAGACCTTCACGCTTTCCGCCAGGTTCACCTGGGCCGCGGGCACCACCGCCAAGGGCTGGTAGCGTTCGCCGAGCACCGGATCCCGGAACCGGAAGCGCACGGGCACCGTAACCTCGAAGGCGCCGCCCGACTGAGTGCCCCGCGCC
>JAYREN010000176.1:0-6715 GCA_041908845.1 Holophaga sp.
CTTGCCCGAAGGCCTCGAGACCGATCCCGCCCTCCCGAGCGCTCTGCGGCTCCTGCCAGACGCTCTCTTCCCTCGCCCCTGGCTGGCCCAGGGCCAGGGCATGGTTCAGGATCTGAGCTCCCAGGCCCTCATGTCCTTCCATTGGGAGGCAGTCCCTGCGCGGATCCTGGATGCCTGCGCCGCCCCCGGCGGCAAGACCACCTCGCTGGCCCACCGCTGGCCCGACGCCGAACTGTTCGCGGTGGAATCCGATCCCCGACGGGCCCGGCGCCTGGAGCAAACCCTCGCCCTGCGCCAAATCCAAGCGCAGATAGTGCTTCAGGATGTGGCTTCCTGGCTTCGCCAGAACGAGCAATCCTTCGACCTCATCCTGCTGGATGCCCCCTGCTCAGGTTCGGGTACGCTGCGGAAACACCCGGAATTGACCTGGCTGGGAGACTACCTGGACCTGCCCCGCCTCGTGAACAACCAACGCGCCATCCTCGAGGCCGCACTGCCCCGCCTGGCTCCCGGCGGGTTGCTGGTCTACGCCGTATGTTCCTGGCTGCCAGAAGAGGGCCTCGATCATCGGATCTACCTCCAAAAGACTCATCCCGAACTCGTCTCCGCAGCTCCCTGGCCCGCCGAACTCGGTACGGTCGAGGATCAAGGCCGCTTTTTCCGCCCCGACCCGATCACCTGGGAGGGAGAAGGATTCCAGGCCTTCGGTTTCATCCGACGCTGAACATCAGACCTGCGCTGGTCAACGAAAAAGGGGCGCAGCAGCCTGCGCCCCTTTTTAATGGTGAGGAATCCGCCTCAGTCCTTGCCCATGACATCGGCCATGCCGAAGATCGGCATATACATGGCGATCACGATGAAGCCGATGACGCCGCCCAGGACCGCGATGATCAGGGGCTCCATGAGGGCCGTGAGGGCCGACACGGCGTTGTCCACTTCGTCTTCGTAGAAGTCCGCCACCTTGTTGAGCATGGCATCCAGGGCACCGGTGGCCTCACCCACCCCGACCATCTGGACCACCATGGGCGGAAAAACCTTGGTCTCGGCCAGGGGAGTGGCAATGTTACGGCCCTGCTCCACCGCGCTCTTTGCCTTCAGGATGGCGTTCTGAATCACCATGTTGCCGGAGGTGCGAGCCGTGATATCCATGCCTTCCAGGATGGGCACTCCCGAACTGGTCAACGTTCCCAGGGTGCGGCAGAACCGGGCCACGGCCGTCTTTCGGAGAATGTCCCCCAGGACTGGGATCTTCAGGAACAGGGAGTCCATCTGAAGGCGCCCACCGATGGTCTTGTAGTACTGCCGGAGACCGACGACCACAATAATGACAAAGGCCGCAACTAGATAAAAATAATTTATTAAAATTTTAGAGATATTCATGCACACGATGGTCGGAAAGGGGAGACGCGCGCCCATGCCTTCATACATCGAGGAGAAGACCGGAATCACCTTGACCATGATGATGACCACCACCGTGATGGCCAGGGTGATCACCACGATGGGGTAGGTCATGGCACCCTTGACCTTGCTGGTCAGCTTCACGGCTTTTTCAATGTATATGGAGAGGCGCTGGAGGATGACATCCAGGATGCCGCCCGCCTCACCGGCCCCCACCATGTTCACATAGAGATCGTTGAAGGCCTTGGGGTGCTTGGCCATGGCGGCCTGCAGGGTGGCGCCCTGCTCGACATCGCTCCGAACGGCATCGATGATCCGCTGGAACCCCTTGTCCTGTTGCTGGGATCCGAGAATCTCGAGGCACTGGACCAGGGGAAGACCGGCGTCGATCATCACGCTGAACTGCCGGGTAAAGATGGCCAGGTCCTTGGACTTGACCTTGCCGAAGCCCTTGGTGGCCGTGGTCTGGGGCTTGACCATCAGCACCTGGATGCCATTGCGTTTGAGGGTGGCCGAGGCCTGATCCTTGGAATCCGAGACGATGATCCCCTCCTGGACCTCGCCGAGCCGATTCTTGCCCTTCCATACGTATGCAGGCATAGAAGACCTCTTCCTGGAGAATTGATAATCGTGGACTTAGGATAGACCCGGAACGCCGTTCAGAAAAGCCCCTCAAGAATACTTGATGTTGGGGTTCCTTCCACCCAGGAGGGCAGAAGCTGCGGATTTCTGGCTGGCCTGAGCCGCCGCATTGCCAGCGCTTCCACCCTGGGTGCCCACCCCCCGGTTGATCAGTTCCCGGAGTTCGTCCTGATTGGAGCTGTACCCCATGGCCACGTCCTGGGCGATCTCGCCGCGAAGGACCAAGTCGGAGAGGCTCTGATTGAAGGTCTGCATACCGAACTTGAGCTGCCCGGTCTGCATGGAGCTGTAGACCTGATGGATCTTGTCTTCCCGGATCAGGTTGCGGATGGCGGGGTTCGGGACCATCACTTCAAGCGCCAGAGCCCGCCCCTTTCCACTGGCCTTGGGAATGAGGGACTGGCAGATCACGCCTTCCAGAACCAGGGAAAGCTGGGCGCGCACCTGAGGCTGCTGGTAGGCGGGGAACACGTCGATGATGCGGTTCACGGTCTGGACCGTGGAATTGGTGTGCAGAGTGCCGAAGGTGAGATGGCCCGTCTCGGCAATCGTCAGGGCTGATTCGATGGTCTCAAGATCCCGCAGCTCGCCCACCAGCACCACGTCCGGATCCTGACGCAGAGCCGAGCGGAGGGCCTTCTTGAAGCTGTGGGTATCCGCGTGGATCTCCCGCTGGTTCACCAGGCAGCGCTTGTGCTTGTGCACGTACTCGACGGGATCCTCGATGGTGAGAATGTGAAGGGGTTCCCGCTCATTGATGTAGTCCACCATGGCGGCCAGGGTCGTGGACTTGCCCGAGCCCGTCACGCCGGTCACCAGAACGAGACCCCGGGGCTTTTCGCAGAGGCTCACGCAGACTGGCGGAAGACCGAGGGTCTCGAAACTGCGGATGTTCTCGGGAATGGTGCGGAAGGCACCGGCGGTGGCACCGCGCTGGTTGTAGACGTTGGCGCGGAAGCGGGCGACCCCCTGCAGGCCGAAGGAGAAATCGACCTCGAGATCCTCTTCCAGGCGGTGCTTCTGCTGGTCCGTCATCACGCTGTAGCAGAGCCAGCGGGTCTGGGCCGAATCCAGGGGCGGCAGCTTGAGGGGGACCATGCGCCCATCGATGCGGATCTGCGGCGCGCTATCCGTAGTGATGTGGAGATCGGTTCCACCGTACTCCACCATCGTCTTCAGCAGTTGCTGAAGGGGAGCGACGTACTGGGTGCTGGCTTCGACCATGGAGGTCTCCCTTAACTCAGAGCACCGTCTCGCGGACGATCTCTTCGATGGTGGTGACGCCGTCGAGCACCTTGCGGCATCCAGAACGACGGAGGGTGATCATGCCTTCCTTGACTGCCTGTTCGCGCAGTTCCATGGCGCTGGCCCCAGTCAGGATCATGTCGCGCATGGTCTCGGACATTTCCAGGACTTCGTAGAGCCCCACACGGCCCTTGAAACCCTTCTTGTTGCAGTTTTCGCAGCCCATGCCCTTCATGATCGTGATGCCCTTGCTGACCTCTTCCTCCGTGAAACCGATCTTCAGGAGGGCTTCGGCCGGGGGCTGATGGGGGTCCGGCGCCTTGCACTTCACACAGATGCGCCGGATGAGGCGCTGGGCGCAAATGATGTTCACGGAAGTGGCTACCAGGAAGGGTTCCACACCCATGTTCATGAGACGGCTGATGGTGCTGGGGGCATCGTTGGTGTGCAGAGTCGAGAGCACCAGATGGCCTGTGAGCGAGGCCTTGATGGCGATTTCCGCCGTCTCGAAATCGCGAATCTCGCCCACCAGGATGATGTTGGGATCCTGCCGCAGAAAGGACCGCAGAGCCGCCGCGAAGTTGAGGCCGATCTGCTCCTTCATCTGTACCTGGTTGATCCCCGCGAAGTTGAACTCGACGGGGTCCTCGGCGGTCATGATGTTCACGTCCGCCTGGTTGAGCTTGGCGATGGAGGAGTAGAGCGTGTTGGTCTTGCCGGAGCCCGTTGGCCCGGTAACCAGAACCATGCCGTAGGGTTTTGAGATCTGCCGATCCCACTGCTGGAGGCTCTCGGGTTCGAAGCCCAGCTTGGTGAGATCAAGCATGAGCTTGTCGCTATCCAGGAGGCGCAGCACGATCTTTTCACCGAAGAGCGTGGGCAGAATGGAGACGCGATAGTCGATGGTCTTCTGCTGCCCCCCGAGGCTTACCCGCAGCTTGATGCGACCGTCCTGGGGAAGGCGCTTCTCGGCAATATTGAGCTTGGCCAGGATCTTCACGCGAGAGGTGACGGGATCCTTCAGCTTGATGTTGGGCCGCATCACCTCCATCAGAAGACCGTCGATGCGGAAACGGATGCGGTAGCTCTTTTCGTAGGGCTCGATATGGATGTCCGAAGCCCCCTTTCGAATGGCATCGATGAGCACCATGTTCACCAGGCGCACCACCAGGGCTTCTTCGCTGCCCTTGGCCAGTGCGGCGGCGTTGATGTTTTCTTCTTCGTCGAAGGTTTCGTATTCGGTCTCGCTATCGACCAGTTCGTCCTCGAGCCCTTTGAGATCCAGCGCCTCATCTGCCGCATCCTCGAAGGCCCCCTTGTTGAAGGCCCCAAGGCCACCACCAGGTTCGGCTCCTGCAAAGGGTTGGCCTCCCGCGGCGACAGACTTCTTGGGTCCACCATCCTCCCGGAGCCGCAGACCGCTCGAACCTCCGTAGTAGCGTTCGATGCCCCGGATCAGGCCCATTTCGGAGGACACCACCGGATCAATATTGAAACCCGTATGGAAACGGACATCGTCCATGGCGAAGATGTCCGTCGGGTCGGACATGGCAAGGGTCAGCACGTTGCCCGACCGCTGCAGGGGCAGCACCTTGTGCTTGTTGGCCAACTCTGCGGGCACCTGGGCAATGACCGAGGGCTCGATGGTGGGCCACTGGTCCAGGTCCGCCGCCGGCACGCCGTACTGCATCCCAAGGAAACTCACGATGTCCTGATCGGAGCAGAAGCCCTGGCGGACCACGATACTTCCGAGCTTTCCGCCTTCCCGTCGCTGAATCTTCAAAGCCTCTTCCAGCTGCGGATCCGTGATCAGCTGCGCCTTCACAAGCATTTCACCGAGCTTGCTAGCCAATGGTTGCCTCCGATGGGGGGGAGGCCTGAAGTCTACCACTCTGATAGTCAACGTGCTGCATATGGCGAGTTTCAAATGAGCGGCTATGCTTTGGGACATGCCCTCTTCTGTCCCGCCCACCCAGCGCCTGGACAAGGCCCGGGAACTCATCCGGGCCAAGGGGCTATCCCGTCGGGATCTGGAACTGCTCGAGGAGATCCTCAGACTGGGAGCCGCGGACCTGTCGCCCATCATCGACACCGCGCCGGATTCCGCCCCTGTTCTCGAGGAATCCCTGCATCTGACCAAGCTCAGGCGGGCCTTCGGCCTCTTCCTCGCCTTCCTCAATCAGTTCTCCGACCGCCGCCTGGGAGAGATCCGACCGGCCATGGGCCTCGTACTTCAACACAGCTTGGCCCATCTCGGGGAGATGGCCAAAGCGGCGCACTACGACATCCTGAATCGCTACCAGGAACCCGAATGGGTGATCAACCTGCTGGATCTCATCGCCAGCCTCCGGACCATGTCGACCTCCCTGGGCTCCGAGGATGGTCCCCACATGCTGGAGCACTGGACCGCCTTCCTCCACGAGAACCGGGACCACTTCCGATCTCTGTTTCAAGTGCTGGGGCAGGATGAAGGCGCCCAGGATCTGCCACTCCGCCTCAACCATCAGCTCAAGGCCCTCAATCAGACGCTGCGTAACGGCACGGGCCGCCCCCTGGACCACATTCGCCGACTAGAGGCCTTGCTGGAAGGCGCCCTTCCCGAGGCCACTCGCACTCGCGCCGAACCCCTGCTACTGGTCCAGCACGTGCTTGCCAGCCTGCGCATGAGCCTGGTCCGTCCCCTGGACCGCGGCATCCATTGGCCCGCCGTGGAACACGTCCGGGGCAGCCTCCAGTGGCTCTGGAACCACCTGGGCTGGACCCTGGCAAGGGTCGAGGAGCGCTTCTTGGAGGAGCGCCTGCCCCTGGAGGTGAGGGATCTGCTCAAGCAGCTCCGCAAGGATCAGCCCTCCGCCTTCAAGGTCGTCGCCCGTGCCCTCGCGAGCCATCTCGCCCTGCTCAGCTTGGTCGAGCGACTGGACCCAGCCGCCAATGCTTCCATCCCCGAGCGCTACGCCACGGTCCCTACTTTCTTCGTGGTGGAATCCGAGCTCGGGCGCCTGGCGGAGCGGGTCTATCACCCCAGAGCCGCCGAACAGCTCCCCAAGGGCAGCGAGGAGAGCCTGCTGCTGGGCGCCTTCCTGCGGCAGGCCGTGCTCTCCCTGCTCCAGGACCAGTCCACCATCCGCGGCCTGCTCCAGCAGGCCCTCGCCAACAATGATGTAGACCAACTTGCCAGCAGCCTCGACAACCTCCGGGCCCTGCTCCTTTCCCACCAGCGACAACTGATGGCCGATCTGGTCGGCCTCTTCTCTCCGGATCTCCGCCAACGGCTCTTCCCGGATTCGCCTTCGCTGACGGAGGAGGGGGATCGCCTGCGGCAGCGTCTCCACCGTCTCTGGGAATATCTGGATCCCGCTCACCAGCAACTCCAGCTCCATCTGGAGCTCACGGATCTTCCGCGCTTGGCCCTGGCCCTGGGCCAGGCCCA
>JAYREN010000177.1:0-6704 GCA_041908845.1 Holophaga sp.
TGGGGGCCGCAGGCCCAGACGGGCCTGGATTGGGGGATTCGCGCCCATTCGCGTTCATTCGCGGTTTCAACGATCTTTTCCTTCGTGGCGGAGTCAGGCCGATAATCGAGAAAGGAGAAAAGACCGCGGTTGGATCATGCTTTGGCGCTATAAATTTCCGGCGCACCACACGGGGTTAAAGCCTCTCACCACACCACCCGATGGTTTCAACAACTTGCGGATCACTTTTAGATCAAAGCCGTCGGCGCAGGAAGTCCAAGGCGAAGGTGGCGGCGCGGATCTGGATGTCCTGGCGATCCCCGGGGAAATTCATGGCCTGAGCCACGGTGCCCTCAGGGCCCGCCACCGCCATAAAGAAGGTGCCCACCGGGGCCGGGCCGCCCTTGTCCTCGGTGGGGCCCGCATTGCCCGTGACGGCCAGACCCCAGTGGGTGCCGAGCCGGGTGCGGATGCCCTCGGCCAGGGCACGGGTGATGGCCTCGGAAACGGTGCCGTGTTCGCGGATGAAGTTCTCGGAAAGACCCGTCAACTCTGTCTTGGCGTGGGGCGAGTAGACCACGGCGCCGCCCAGGAAGACTTCGCTGGAACCCGGAACCCCCGTGAGCAGCGTCGCGATGCGCCCGCCGGTCATGCTTTCGGCCAGGGCGAGACTTTGGCGCCGCGTCTTGAGCAGGTCGATCAGGGTGGACTCCAGGCTGCCTAGCCCGGTGCAGACCCGGTCCGCCCCCAGCTCGGCCTCGAAATCCTGTTGGGCCGCATCCAGGGCCTCCTGGTCCGCACTGCGGGCCACCAGCTCCACTTGTCCCAAGCTGGCCAGGATGGTCCAGTCCAGGGCGCCGTGCTTTTCCCTCAGAGGATTCGTGCGCTCCTCCAGCGCGCTTTCGCCCACGGAACCCACGAGCATTCGCAGCGTGTGCGTGGGCCTGCCCGCCAGGGCCCGAAGGCGCGGCTCGACCCGTTCTTCCCACATGCGCTTCATCTCCCGGGGCACGCCCGGCAGCAGCACGAGGCGAGTATCGGGAAATCCCTTCGGGCTCTCCCAGTAGATTCCGGGAGCCGTACCAACGGGGTTGGAAAGGGCCTCGGCGCCCACCGGGACGAGCGCCTGTTTGAAGTTGCTGGGCGGGCAGGGGCGGTTGCGGCTCGTGAAGAAGCCTTCGATGGTCGCGCGGATGGCGAGGTCTTCCACCAAGGGCGCCCCCAGCACTTCGGCCCACAGCTCCTTGGTGAAATCGTCGAAGGTGGGCCCCAGCCCGCCCGTGCAGATGATGAGATCCGAGCGGTCCAGGGCCTCCAGGAACAGCTCCCGAAGATCCTCCCGGCTGTCTCCCACTGCGGTCTTGCGATGGAAGCCCAGCCCCAGATCCGCCAGCCGCTGGGCGATCCACACCGAATTCGTGTCCACCCGCGAGGTGGTGAGCAGTTCCGTTCCAATGGCGATGGCTTCGATACGCATGGGTCCAGCATAGCCCGTACGCAGAGCGCCCCGGCTAACCGGGGCGCTCTGATTCGTTCCGGCAGGGCCGGGGCTATTTGTTCAAGGGAGCCGTGAGCTGCATGATCGTCTCGTTCATGGTCAGCAGGAGATCGCCCTTGTTCGTCACGGCGATGCTCTGAGGTCGATTCAAGCCTCCCTCAGGATTGGAGGCATCCTGGTCGCCTAGGACACGCCCAGGAATGGCGCCCAGTTGGCCCGCAGTGGTGCCACCGGCATTGGGGCGACCCAGAAGAGTTGCAACAGGATTGGTCCCGCCCAGCGTGACCTTGCGGACTGCGCTGTTGTAGAAATCGGACACGAAGAGGTAGCCCTGGGCACCATCCTTCACGAATACGATGCCATTGGGCTGATTGAGCTTGGCAGTGGTGCCGGTAGCGTCATCCAGGAACCCACTAGCGCTCCCAGCCACTGTAGTGGCCGTTGCGGCATCAATGGCGGACAGGGACTTGATGAGACTCGGGTCCACCACATACAGGGTGTTTGCATCATCCATGGTGATGCCCACGAGCTTGGTGAAGGTCGCCGTGGAGGGCAGGACGGTGCCGTCGCTGACGGTCACTCGCTTTACCTTGGTGACATCCGTGAGGAACAGGTATGTTCCATCGGGACTTGCGACCAGGGCACCGCAGTCTTTGGAAAGACCGGTGGCAGCAATGGCGCTCAGGGTTCCATCGGTGGCCACCTTCTGAAGCGTGCAGCTGGTGGTGCCACGTTCAAGCACGAAGAGGTTTCCTGCCGTGTCTAGGCTCACCATGATCGGATTGCTGAAGGTGGCCGCATCGTTGGGATAGTTGGAAACCACACCCGCCGGGGTGATCTTTCGGATCTTATTGTTGCCAGTATCCGCGAGATAGATATTGCCGCTGGGATCCACGACCATGCCCTGGGGGTTGTTGAACCGGGCATTAGTGGCGGTGGCCGTGCCCGTGGCGGGCACATTGCCCTGGGCGGCTACGCGAGAGGCCCCCGCAAAGGTGGTGACCGTTACATCCGCGGAACTCGCTGCGTCCTTGACATTCGTCAGGGCTCGAATCGTGTTGTTGAAGAGTGACACAGGTGAAGTCGAGGGAAGGCTGGGAGGAACGGTGGCTACCAGTTTGTTCTTGGCATCGACAACGTAGGCCGTGGTGCCTACTACCGTGATCCCCTGAGGACCGCAGAAGGTGGCAACATCACCAGCGCCATCGGCCGCGCCCAGGGTGGCCGAGCCCGCCAGAGTGATTCCGCTCCCTGCCACGGCCATCGGGGTCGCGCCACTGTTGTCCACAGTGAACCGATAGACCCGGTTGTCGGGGACAGTCGTGGAACCCGGTTCTGCCACCAGCACATAGGTGCTTGTGCCATTCGTGACGGCGGCCGCACCGTAGGGAGCCGTAAAGGTGATCCCATGGCCCGTCAGGTTATAGACCGTGTCGTTCTTGATGGCCTTGATCAAGCCAACCTTGGTGTCCAATGCGTAGACGATGCCGTTGGCATCCGAACAGATGCCGCTGGGTCCGCTTGCGGTGAATCCAGCAATGGTGGTGGTCGTCGCGGCCATCGTGGCCAGATTGACAGTCACCTTGATGATCCCGGCGGTCTTGTAATCGGCGATATACCCCACGGCCGTAGTGCCATCGTTGCTGGTAATGGTGATCTGGTTGGGGCTGGTGGGGGGGGTGGTCGGGACTGGGAGAGTCCCATACCCGGTGACGGTCTTCACGTCATGGGCTGGGGTGATAACGCGAAGTAGGCCGTTGGCGGAGTCACAGAGCCAGATATAGCCCTGGCTGTCCGGGAAAATTCCGCGGGGGCTCTTGAAGGTGGCAGTCAGGGGATCGCCAGCCGTACCGTCGGAGGCCCCTTGCACCCCATATTGACCCGCAATAGTTGTCACTTCACCCAGCGGAGTGATCTTCCGGAACATGTTGTTGTTTGTGTCCGCAACGTAGAGATTGCCGCTGGCATCGGCGGCCACGCTCTGGGGCGCGGTGAACGAGGCCCACTCTCCCTTGCCATTTCTGCCGCCGCCGCCGCCGGGCTTGCCTGCCAGCAGTTCCAGACCACGGGCCGCAGCCTCGACGGTTGCGATGGAAGGCGTAACGTTCTCAGAGTTGGAGCCAGCGAGGGTGTAGGTCTGTCGACGGCTGGGAGTAACGCTTTGGCTCAGGCTGCTCAAAACACTGGCCCCGTCCAAGCGCAGATCCTGGGCAATGCCGGTGTAGGCCCACTCGAGCGTGGTTGCCTCACCCATCTTTACGACAGTGGGGTTGGCCGTGAAGCCGGTGATGGTCACCGGAGCGGCACCCACCGTCAGATTCACACTTCTGGATACTGCAGGGCCCCCCGTGGCCGGAGTGGCGGAGATGGTGTAGGTCGTCGTCACCGCCGGGCTGACATTGTCTGTGCCTGCCAGCGTGAAGGTGCTGGTGAGCGATGAATCCGCAGGATTGGCCGAGATCGTGACGCTGCTGAAAAGTCCTGGGACATCATCCGCATCCCATCCCAGGATGGCACTCCCACCAAGGGCGATCGACCCTGGTGAAATCGTGAAGTTGAGGGGAGTTGCCGCAACAGTGATCTGAATATCGCGGGTGGTCCTTCCCACTGAATTTTCCGCGGTCACGGTGTAGGTTCCCTGAGCGACGGGAGTCTGAGGGGTGCCAATGATGTTTCCTGTGCTGTCGAAGCTCAGCCCTGCAGGCAAAGACGGGCTCGACGTGAAGGCCATGGGTGTATCCCCCAACACTGTTGCCGTGTTGGTGGGGATCTGTACGCCCGCGTAGTAGGTGACATTCTCCTGGGCGTAAGTTAGGCCAGAGGGAGCTGCGGAAACGTTTACGATGCAGGTGGCCGTGGCCTTTTGCCCGTCGCCGCTGGTGACGGTGAGCGTGTAGGTGGTGGTGGCCGTAACGTTGGGGATCTCGAATGGCACATTGCTCTGGACAGCAATGTTGCCGGGCGTCACAACGGCAGTTCCGTTCTTTACTCCGAAATTAGCCCGGAGTAAGGCGGTTCCTCCGGCAGCAATCGTGTAGGTGGTCCCCGTCTGGGTGGGAACAAAGGGATCTGTCGGCGTGAGACGGGTTCCTGTCGTGAAGGCCGAAATGGAGGGGGCCGGGTCCTCGTAGGCACTGGGGTCGGAACTGCAACCCGTGTGCAGGGCCAGGAATGCGGCGGGAAGCGTCAGGCAAAGCATGGCCGAGGCTGTCGCGGCTCCCTTGCGTGTAAGGCGAGTCATCATGTTTCCTCCAGGAATGACTGGGGCTGAATGGGGATGGGACACGGAGAGCTAGAACCAGGTCTTCAGGGTGAACTGCACTTCGCGGGTGCGGTTGTCCGGCCGGTCGAGGGCTCCGAAATTTTCATTCAAGATAGTGTTGTTGGAATCTGTCGTGTAGGTGGTCTGACTGGTGTACTGGTTGGCCCAGTTGAAGACATTGAAGACATCGATGGTGCCTTCGAGGGCGAATCGCTTGGTGAAGCGGAACTTGCGGGAAACCCGGAGATCGAAGGTCTTCTCGCTGGGCTGTCGGTAGGCGTTGCGGCCACCGTAGGTATCGATGTATTTCCCGTCACCGTTCCGATCGCCGAAGTAGGTGGCATTCCAGGGGCGCCCCGTGGTTGCAGTGGTGATGCCCGACACCTTGATGCCATAGAAGGTCGGGGCGTACCAGGCCAGGGTGAACCGGAACTTGTGGTCGTTGTCGCTCAGGGAGTATGAACCGAGGGGATCTGCCGGGTTCTCCGTGAGGGCGGAAGTGGAATTCAGAGTTGCCCGCTCGTTGGAGTTGTTGTCTTCGGCCTTGGCGAAGGTGGCGCTGGCCCTGAAGCCCCAGTCGCCGCGACGGGAAGCTTCCAGCACGAGGCTGCGATA
Source organism: Holophaga sp. (assembly GCA_041908845.1). Classification (GTDB taxonomy): domain Bacteria; phylum Acidobacteriota; class Holophagae; order Holophagales; family Holophagaceae; genus JAYREN01. The sequence goes on from JAYREN010000177.1 coordinate 5,355, forward strand.
GCGACCCTCTCCATCGTACTTGGAAAGAATGACGTCGCCGAAACCGCTGAGGTCAAGCTGACGACCTCGCACGATCGCTCGATAGGGGCGGAAAGCTGTGCCCGTAGAGAATCTGTTCCACGTTGTTGGGTAGCCATCGTTGTAGATTCCCGTGCCTGGGACACCGGCTTCCGTGTACTGCGCGAGATTGATGTTCACGGCGTACTGGAGGTTGCGGAACTGCTTGTAGGTGCCCCGGATTCCAACGGTGTAGCCACTACCAAGGTCCTGCTCCGCTCCCAGGGAGACGGCTCGGGCCTGGGTCATCTTGGCGTCGGGATCGATGATGGTGGGAGAGACGGTATCCGCCCTGAAGATGGCGTCACCCAACAGGGTCGCCACGGGGACGGGAGTCAGAGAACCCTGGGCCGTAACAGGACCGCTCCAGCGCTGAGCCGCGGAAAGGGGGCCCGTTGTGAATGCGTCAGCATTGGAACTGGTTGCAACATAATAGTTGAGCAGGTTCAATCCATTGTTCATGATGGCGCCGGAAACGGTTTGCCCGGGGTTGGCTACGCTGAACCAGCCATAACCGCCTCGGATTACAGTCTTGGAGTTCCCGAAGAGATCCAGGGTGAAACCGAGGCGGGGATCCAGGGAGGAATCGTTGGGCGCCCGGTCCAGCCCCTGCAGCTTGGGGTTGGGGTTGGGGTTGTCGCTCCAGATCTCGGCTGTATAGCGGAGGCCCAGGCTCAGCAGCAGGCGCCTGTTGAAGAGTCCGCCGTACTGAGCCTGTGCATAACCCGCAAAGTATTTTTCGTCGAAGCTGCTTACGCCATCCAGGGGCGAGTAGCCTTGCGAGTAACTGACGCCGCTGGGCGCGCCCCCCTGGAACCACTGCTGAGCCGTCTGGTAGGAGGGGAAAGTCCAGTTGCCTTTCCCGCTCGGAAGGTAGCGGTTGTCCATGTTGATGAACTGCAGGTCCACGCCGCCCTTGAAGGTCCAGTCTCCGGTCATGAACGTGAGGTTGTCCTGGATCTGGGTCGTTTTCTCCTCGGTGGTGCGGGGGTCGATGTAGTACTGGCCCGCATTGATGATGTAAGAAGTGCCGACCTTTCCGATGCGGACGGGAGAGCTGATCGTGGAATTGGGCGTGATGGGGCGCTTCTCCGTGGAAACCTGGATGCGGGCCTCGTTCAGCAGGTTCGGTGTGAGCACAGACTGGAGTTCCAGCACTGCGGAAAGGCTATTGAATTCCATGGTGGAATTGCCGGATTCGGCAATGTCGCTGCGGCGCGAACCCGAGTAGATATCGTTGAGGCCCTTGTAGTTCTGAGAGTTCAACCGGAATGTTGCACGATGGTTGCTGTT
>JAYREN010000178.1:0-6680 GCA_041908845.1 Holophaga sp.
GGGATGATGTAGGGCCGCGAAGCGGGCCGCCGGACCCTCCTTGGGCAGACCAATGCCCGCGAGGGCATCGGAGAGGGCGCCCCGGAACGTCTCGGATGAAAGCAGGGCCAGGGTGGGCGCGGGCAGCAGGGACGCGTTGAGGGCTTCCAGATGCTCCGTGATCCAAGCAGTGGAGACTCGACCGCTGCGGTAGTCCGGATGGCGGCTGATCGCCTGGAGGAAGGGCAGGTTCGTGGTGCAGCCCAGGATCACGAAGGATTCCAGGGCCTCGGTGAGGCGCGCGGTAGCCTGGGGGCGATCCGCGCCCCACACGATGAGCTTGGCGATGAGGGAATCGAAGCGATCATTGACCCTGCCGCCCTCCATCACGCCGCTGTCCACGCGAATGCCTTCGCCCGCAGGCTCTCGATAGACGAGCAAGGGCCCCGGTGTGGGCAGGAAACCCTGGCGAGGATCCTCCGCCAGGATGCGCGCCTCCAGGCTCACCCCACGGGGCGTGGGCACGGTGAATTCAGCGGGATCGCCCAGGCTCCCGGGCCAGCGGCCTTCTGCGAGCTCAAGCTGGGCCTGCACCAGATCCACCCCGTACACCAGCTCGGTGACGGGATGTTCCACCTGCAGCCGCGTGTTCATCTCCAGGAAGAAGAAGCGACCCGCCTCATCCAGCAGGAACTCCACCGTGCCCGCGCCCCGGTAATGGGTCGCGCGCACCAGCGCCAGGGCCGCCCGCCCCATGTCTTCCCGAAGACTCGCATCGACCACAGGACTCGGCGCTTCCTCCAGCACCTTCTGATGACGGCGCTGCAGCGAACACTCCCGCTCACCCAGGAAGACGCCACCGCCCTGCCCATCCCCAAAGATCTGGATCTCCACATGGCGCGGCGCGGAGAGATACCGTTCCACGAAAACCGTGCCGTCCTTGAAGCTCGCCAGGGCCTCCTCCGAGGCGCGGCGAATCGCTTCCGGCAACAGATCGATGGATGCCACCACCCGCATGCCGCGCCCACCGCCCCCGCCGCTGGCCTTGACGAGGAATGGTGTGCAGACGCCTCGAGCGGTCAAGGCAGTGGCCCAGGCCTCGGTGGGCAGCTCTGCCAGTTCATGGGACAACAAGGCCTCCAAGGTCGGCACCCCGCACCGCTGGGCGAAGGCCTTGGCGGATTCCTTGCCGCCCAGCGCCCGCATGTTCTCCGCCGTGGGTCCCACGAAAGTGATGCCCGCCGCCTCCACCGCGGCGGCGAATTCCGCGTTCTCGGAGAGGAAGCCGTAGCCCGGATGGAGCAGCTCCGCCCCCCATCCCTGGGCGGCCGCGACGATCTCGGACACGGCCAGAAAGCTGGAGACCTCCAGCACGGCGTCGGCCTCCGCACGTACGGGCGCATCGGCATCCTCGGCGGTGGAAATCACCGCCACGGCGCAGCCCCGCGCCCGGGCCGCCCGCAGGATGCGCCGGGCGATCTCGCCGCGATTGGCGATGACCAGCCGCGAGGTCATGGGTGCCCCGCGCCCTGGGGCAACCCCGCCCGCCAGGGAGCGGGTTGTTTCTCCAGGAAGGCGCTGAGCCCCGCCTGCCCTTCCGCCGAGGCCCGAGCCTCGGCGATGGCGGAGATGGTGAATTCGGTGAGGCCCTCATCCGGCAAGGGCACCCCCTGGAGCAGCAGTCCTTTGGTGCGGCGGGCGGCCTCCGGCCCGGCCTTCAGACATTCGAGGACCACCTCCGACAACCGGGTTTCAAGATCCGAGGGAACAGAGACGAGGTGATGGACGAGGCCCATGGCCTGGGCTTCTTCTCCTGAGATTCTTCGCCCGGTAAGCATCAGTTCACCGCCCCGACTCACGCCAAGTTTCCGAAGGACATAGGGACTGATCACGCCGGGCACGATCCCCAGGCGCACCTCCGTGGTGGCGAAAGTCGCCTGGGCCTCGGCCACCACGATATCGGCGCAGGCAGCCAGGCCCAGGCCGCCCCCGATGGCCGCGCCCTGGATCGCAGCGAGCACCGGCGCGGGGAAGGAGGCCAGACGATGGAACAGCTGCGCCAGGCTGCGCGCCTCCGCCACGTTCTGGGCCATGGAAGCCGTGGCCAGGGTCCGCATGTAGCCGAGGTCGGCCCCGGCGCAGAAGACATCGCCCTCACCCTCCAGGAGCAGGAGCCGCAGTTGCCCTGCAGGCAAGGCGGCGAGCGCCTCGAGGCTGCGGGAGAGTTCGCTGATCATCGCGCCGTCGAAGGCGTTCCGCAGCTCGGGACGCGTCAGCACGAGACGTACTACGCCATGGGCCAGCCGCTCCACCCGGATGCGCTCGCCCTGGAAGAGGGGTGCCTCGATGGGAAAACCGGCCAGACCCTTCATCGACGGATCCCGGGTACGAGCTCGCCTTCGCAGGCGGCGTTCTCGGGACGAATGGAGGCCAGCAGCGCCTCGGGGATCTCCACTTCGCAGCGCAGGAGGGCCTGGGAAAGCGTCTTGCCCTGGGCATCGATGAAGAGGCTCAGGGTGCCGCCTCCGCCCAGCGCCTCAGCCAGCAGGAAGTTCAGCGCCCAGAGATTCGGCACCAAGTGGCGCTGCACCTCGCCTCGACAGACACTGTCGAACCAGCGCCCCACGCGTTCCGCGGTGATGTTCTCCCGCATCCAGGCGTAGCACTCCGGCGAACGACCGATGAGGCCGATGTTGGCGGTGTCGCCCTTGTCGCCGCTGCGGGCGTGGGCGATGCGCATGAGGGGCACCCGCACCAGGCGTCCCACCGCCACGGTCTCCTCGTCCCAGGGATCCGCAGGCGGGTGATCGCTGCCGGGGAGGCCCTTGGAAACGAGCCAGGGGAGTTCGCCGGTCCTAAAGACTTCCCTCAGGTCCCCGCCCGCCTGCACCTCCAGGACGCGCACGGTCGGCAGGGCGCAGTCCTGGGGCATGAGGGCGGGCCAGTAGCTCACGATCTCTGAGATGGCAGGAGCGCCGCCCGTGACCGCCACTCCGGAGGGACCGGAGAGGATCATGGAGGGCAGAAGCTTGCGGTAGACCTCCAGGGATTGCCGCTCATGGCCGCGGACCCCCAGACGCAGCAGCACCTCGGTGGCCGTTTGGGAAGGCGTGAGCGCGCGATGGGTGGCATCGTCGCCCACGTATTCCGTGCAGGCGCTCTCCAGGGGCAGCAGACGGGCACGGATGATCTCCTGGGCGCAGCGCTCCCAGAAGGTACGGGCGAAGACCTCGGCCTTGGCCCGGGCATCGGGACCCGACACGATCAGCGAACCGCTGGCCTTGAAGCCATCGGCGTAGGCGATGCTGACCTTCAGGAGATCCGTGGCGGGACGCCCCTTGACCCCGGAGACCCGAACGCGGTCCGGGCCATCCTCCGCCAACTGGACGGTGGAGAAATCCGCGATGACATCCGGCGTGAGGTAGCTCTGGGGATGGCCCATCTCGTACAGGAGCTGTTCCCGCACGGTCTGGCAGGACACCAGCCCCCCACTGCCCGGGTGCTTGGTCGCCACGAAGGAGCCATCGGCCTCGCACTCCACAATGGGAAAGCCCATGTCGATGAAGGAGGGCACCTTGCGCCAGTCCGTGAAATTGCCGCCGGTGGCCTGGGCGCCGCATTCGATGATGTGCCCGGCCACGATGCCGCTGGCCAGGCGATCCCAGTCGTCAGGCGCCCAGTTGAAGGCGTGGATGAGGGCCGCCAGAGTGATCCCGGTGTCTGTCACTCGCCCGCAGAGCACGATGTCGGGGTCGCTCTTCAGGGCCTCCGCCACGGGCATGGCACCGAAATAGGCATTGGCCGCCAGCACCTTGTCGGCATAGGCGTCGAAGGCCTCGCCGGTTTCCATGTTCCGGAAATCCACGCCCTGGGCGCGAAGCTCGCTCATGCGCCCGGCGATGTCATCGCCCTCCACCACGGCGATGCGCAGCTTCAAGCCCTTGGCCCGAGCCAGGGCGGCCAGGGCCTCGGCACAACCGGAAGGGTTCACGCCACCGGCGTTGGTGATGATCCTGATCCGACGGCGGAGGATTTCCTCCAACAGCGGTTCCACCTGGGTCACGAAATCGCGCGCGTAGCCCGCGCTCGGATCCTTGAGCTTCTGCTTCTGCAGGATGCTCATGGTGACTTCCGCCAGGTAGTCGATGGAGATGACATCCACCGGCAGGGAGCCCATCACCTGCCGCCGAAGCGCATAGGGATCATCCCCCCAGTAGCCACCGGCGTTGGCAATGCGGAGCGTGCGGGAATCATGCGGCATGGTGGGACTCCGGACGAAATCGGTCCACGGATGAACACTGATTCACACGGATAAAAAATGGAAGAGGCCTCCGGGTTTTCAGAGAGCCGCCTGCATCAAAGATGAAACCAGGGATCGTCCAAAACGAGTCACACCTGGAACCCAACCAGAGCGCATCGCGCTTCGTCATATTCAATCCGTGTTCATCCGTGTTCATCCGTGCACTGCCTTCTTTTTAGAACCGGTACACCCCGGTTCGTGTGTCCTCGATGGGCGTAGAGAGGGTCGTAGCGAGGCTCGCGGCGAGGGTGGCTCGGGTGGCGCGCATATCGATGACGCCATCATCCCAGAGCCGGGCCGAGGCGTGGAAGGGATGACCTTCCCGCTCGTACTTTTCGCGGATCGGCCCGGCGATGGCCTCGGCCTCTTCGTGGGACAGCGAATGTCCATCACGGGCCACCTGGTCCCGCTTGACGGTGACCAGCACCGAGGCCGCCTGCTCCCCGCCCATGACGGAGATGCGGGACGTGGGCCAGGTCCACAGGAAGCGCGGATCGTAGGCCCGGCCGCACATGCCGTAGTTCCCGGCACCGAAGCTGCCCCCCATCATCAGCGTGATCTTGGGCACCCGCGCCGTGGCCACGGCATGCACCATCTTGGCGCCATCCTTGGCGATGCCCCCCCGCTCATACTGGGCCCCCACCATGTAGCCCGTGATGTTCTGGAGGAAGAGCAGCGGGATCTTCTGGGTGGTGCAGAGCTCGATGAAGTGCGCCGCCTTCAGGGCGCTCTCGCTAAAGAGCACGCCGTTGTTGGCCAAAATACCGCAGGGCATGCCCTCGATGTGGGCGAACCCCGTCAGCAGCGTGGTGCCGAAGCGGGCCTTGAATTCCGCGAAGCGGCTGCCGTCCAGGAGCCGGGCCAGGGCCTCGCGCATATCGATCTGGCGGCGCAGATCCCGGGGCCACACCCCCAGGATTTCATCGGGGTCATAGGCCGGAGGCTCGGAGGTGCGCAGGTCCACCCGGGCCGCTTCATGGGCGCCCAGATGGGAAACCAGCTCCCGCAGAATCTGGATCGCCTGGGCGTCATCCTCGGCAAAGTGATCCGCCACTCCAGAGATCTCGGTATGGACCCGGGCGCCCCCCAGGTCCTCGGCGCTCACATCTTCGCCGGTGGCGGCCTTCACCAGGGGTGGTCCGCCGAGGAAGATCGTGCCGGTGCCGTTCACGATGATGGACTGGTCGCTCATGGCGGGCACGTACGCGCCCCCCGCCGTGCAGCTGCCCATCACCGCCGAGAGCTGGGGAATGCCCGCTGCGGACAGTAGCGCCTGGTTGTAGAAGATGCGGCCAAAGTGTTCCTTGTCGGGGAATACTTCGTCCTGGAGGGGCAGGTAGGCGCCGCCGCTGTCCACCAGGTAGAGGCACGGCAGGCGATTCTCCAGGGCGATCTCCTGGGCCCGCAGATGTTTCTTCACAGTGAGCGGATAGTACGTGCCTCCCTTCACCGTGGCGTCGTTGGCCACGATCATGCAGGGGCGCCCCTGCACCATGCCCACCCCGGCCACCAGTCCCGCTGCGGGTACGGCCTCGCCGTACACGCCGTGGGCCGCAAAGAGACCGATCTCCAGGAAGGGCGTGCCCCGATCACAGAGGGCCGCGATGCGTTCCCGCACGAACAGTTTCCCCTGACTCGCGTGCCGTGCCTGCGCCTTCTCCCCGCCCCCTTGGCGCAAACTCGCTTTGAGGCTTTCCAGCTCCCGACAGAGCCCCAGATTGTGCGCGTGATTGAGCCGCCACTCCTCCGACGAAGTCCGGAGATGGCTGCGGATCATCGTCATAGGGACTCCTGCAGCAGGTACCGCGCGATCACCATACGCTGGATCTCGCTGGTGCCTTCGCCGATGGTGCAGAGTTTCACGTCCCGGTAGAACTTCTCCACGGGGTAGTCCTTGATGTAGCCGTAACCGCCGTGGATCTGCACAGCCTCATCAGCCACTCGGCAAGCCACTTCGGAGCTGTAGAGCTTGGCCATGCTGGCGGCCTTGGCGTAGGGCAGACCTCGATCCTTGAGATCGGCGGCCTTATGGATGAGCAGGCGGGCCGCCTCGATCTGCACCTGCATATCCGCCAGCTTGAACTGGATGGCCTGATGCTCGGAGATGGGCTTGCCGAAGGTCTGTCGGCTCTTGGCATATTTCACGCTGGCCTCGAAGGCACCCTGGGCCATGCCCAGCCCCAGCGCGCCGATGCTGATGCGACCGCCATCCAGAGTCTTCATGGCCTGCCGGAAGCCCACGCCCTCTTCGCCCAGCAGATTCTCTTCCGGGACTCTGACATCCTCCAGGATGAGCTCGGAGGTGTCGCTGGCTCGCAGTCCAAGCTTGTTCTCCTGCTTGCCTGCCCGGAATCCGTTCATGCCCTTTTCCAGGATGAAGGCGCTGATGCCGTCGGTGCCG
>JAYREN010000179.1:0-6623 GCA_041908845.1 Holophaga sp.
TGTCGATCTTCTGGGGCTTGGCCTTCTCCTTCTCCAGGTCCACCAGCCACACATTCATGGCCTGGTCCGTGAAGACGAGCTTCTTGCTGTCCGGGGACCAGGTGGGGTTGTAGTAGAAACCGGGATCCAGGGCGATGCTGCGCGGGTCGCCCTTGCCGTCCTGGGGTTTCAGGTGCAGGGCGTACTCGCCGCTGGCATCGCTGAAATAGGCGATGGCCTTGCCGTCCGGCGACCAACTGGGATCCCGCTCCATCACTCCGGGGGTGCCGGTGAGGATCCGCGGAGAGCCCTTCTCGGCGGGCATGGTGAAGATCTCGCCTCGGCTTTCGAAGACGGCCCGGGCGCCGGTGGGGGAAATGGCCCCCTTGGCGATGCGCTTGCCTACGGCCTTGAACTGCTCCCGCACACCAGGCATGTCCCCCTGGAGGGTGACTTCCACCTTGCGGGACTTCCCGCTGGCGAGGTCGAAAAGATGGAGGCTGCCGAACTGCTCGTAGGCGATGGCGCCGGGACCGGCCGAGGCGCTCTTCAGATCCAGGCCCGTGTTCTTGAGCACCTGGGCCACCTGCTGGGTAGCGGTGTCATAGGCATACAGGGTGATGGGTCCCTGGCGATCCGACAGGAAATAGACCTTCGAGCCCACCCACATGGGGTTGAAGTCGTTGCTGTCCTTGCGGGGCACCTTGACCACACTGGAATCCTTGAGGTCGGCGATCCACAGGTAGGACGCCGTGCCGCCCCGGTAGCGCTTCCAGGCCTCGAAGGCCCGGCGCATGGGCTCGTAGACGAGGCGCTTGCCATCCGGCGAAAAGCTACCCGCGTGAGCCATGGGCAAGGGGATCGCTTCGGGCCAGACGCTGTTGGGAGCCAGGGTGAACAATTGCTGGGTGCGCCCCGTTTGGCTGTTGCGACCGGAGGCGAAGAGGATTTTGCCATCCGGAGTCCAGCCCTGCACCAGGTCCGGACCAGGGTGCCAGGTCATCCGGGTGGGACTGCCACCCTCCACCGGCACCGTGTAGACATCCACATTGCCGTCATACTCCGCCGTAAAGGCGATCCTGCGGCCGTCCGGGGAGAAATGAGGCTGGCCCTCCAGGCCGATGCCCGCCGTGAGGCGTCGGGCCTCGCCACCCTCCCGGGAGGTGATCCACAGATCCCCCGCCTGGGAGAAGACGAGGTGCTGCTGGCTAAGAGCGGGCTGGCGGAGCAGCAGTGGCCCATCGGCCGAGGCGGTGGCGCCTGCGGCGAGCAGCAGAGTGGCCAGGGTCAAGGTTCGAGGCATGGGCATCTCCGTCAAAGGTATCCAATCGTGTCCCCGGATCGAGGACAGAAGAATAGTAATACGAGGCATCCTTGGGGGGGCTTACTCCTTTGGATGGGTTGGCGGCTGGAATTGGGGCTGCGACCCATGGCGTAAGGAGAACGTCCACGGATGCACACGGATAAACACGGATGGGGTTTCAGCGTGGGATCGGCCCCTGACAGAAGGGGCAGCGTCCAGGCCTTTCAGCACTTCTTAGAACGGCGGGAAAGCGAACCTAGTGATCCGCATAGATCACGAAGTAGTCTTTGAAGGTGGCTACCAGATCATCGTTCTTGAAATGGTATCCATAGATCTGATTGCCAGGATTGAGCGGCTGATCAGGCCCCAGGGGGACCAGTTCTTCCACCTTCCACCCACCCTGCGCATCCAGGAAGACACGAGCCAGGCGAAGGCCCTTCACCCGCTTGGAATCCTTCAGGAACTTCTCGCCTATCCCGAAAATCTTTTCGTGCTTGCGGTTGTAGTCCCCCAGCCATTCCGCCTGGAAGACCTTCTGGATGAATTTCTTCGGGAACAGGTCCTGGGGCTTGAAGGGCAGCCGCCTATAGTCCATGTGGAACTTGATCCGCGCAAGGTAATTCGCCGGTAGCACCTCGATTGATGGGGTGAAATCGAGCGCGGGATGATTCGAGAAGCAACCCTGGCCGTACCAGGTCGCCTGGAAACAGGTCTGCTGGCGGTAGGGCCAGCCATCCTTCACCAGGCCCTGGCCAGGGATGTAGAAGTCCACATACGCATGAAGCCCCTGGAACGCCTGCACCCGCACCACGGGCCACCGGGGGAGGCGGTCCTTGATGTCTGCCGTGCCCTGGCTCTTATCCCCAAGCGCATCCCATGTCTCCCCATCGTTAGTGCTCACGTCCACCAGAACATGAACACCGTTCTGGACATCCCACCGAAACTTGCCTTCGCCCTCTTCGGTGATCATCAGCCGAGGGGGTACAGGAGAAATGCCATCGACCCGGCCTTGCATTTCGCCAAGGCCATTACCAAGAACACGGTAACTTTCAAACGGTTCGTAGCCGACGTAGGCCGACCAGGATTTCCCACCACCACTTGAAGCCGTTTCGACCGCAATCCCGCGATTCCAAACTTTCCCGGACTTTGCTTTGAGTTCGAGACGGTTGGGTGCGCGCAGATCACGGGACATGAGGTGCGCATCCCACCGGTTGGCATAGATGATCGAGAGGATGTATGGCTGGCCCTTTTCGTCCCATCTACCGTACAAATCCACCCAGCCTTCGTAGCCTTCGATGCCGGTCATGGCACGCTCGTATCTCTGCGCACCTTGGGCGGACATGTGTAACGCGATCATGGATGCAAGTGCAAGCGGAACCCATCTCATCGGGACCTCGATGGTTGTTGTGCTTTGAGAACGGTGAAGGTCAGATCCTTGTAGACTCTCGAGTCTTCAGCGGAACCCACGCGGATGATGAGTTCACCGAGCGGAACGCCCGCCAACAGAGCCCCTGCCGTGACTTTGCCATTTTGATCCACGGTACCAGGCCCGGAAAGGACCCCCCACTTCAAGGCATTGGTGTATCCCCCTTCCGCACGTACAGAGAGAGTGACGCTCTCCCCTTCGATCAACAAGGGTGGAGGAGGATGGATCCCTGTCCCACAGTGTCCCTTCTGGTTCAGCGGAAGGTCTGTTTCTGAAACGCCCCCCCGCCCGGCGATCACAGTGAGCCTTTCCTGGATGCGCGAAGAACCCAAACAACGGCAGAGAAAGGGCGCGCAGGAAATCCCACGCGCCCTCTGACAGCCAACCCCACTAGGGTTGAAGCGTTCCGCTCACTTGCCCCACTTGTTGGCCCAGCCGAGCATGGTCTCGAACCAGAGCTTGGCGTTGGCGGGCTTGGCCACGAAGTGGCCTTCGTCGGGGAAGATCAGGAGCTGGCTGGGGATGCCCCGCAGCTGGTGCACGTTGTAGAGCTGCAGGGCTTCGGTGTAGACCACGCGGAAATCCCGCATGCCGTGGATGACCAGCATGGGCTTCTTGAAATTCGCGTAGGCGTTGTGGGGGCTGTGCTTTTCCCAGAGGGCCTTGGTCTTGGGGCTGTCCCAGGGGAAGCCCTTGAACTCGTGCTTGGGGAACCACATCTCCTCCGTGGCCAGCTGCATGCTCTGGGTGTTGAAGATGCCCGCATGGCTGATGAAGGCGCAGAACCTATCGGCGTAGTGCCCGGCCATCCAGTTCATGGCGTAGCCGCCGTAGCTGGCGCCTGCGGCCACGACCCGCTTGGGGTCCGCCTGGGGTACGGTCTTGAGCACGCCATCCAGCACCTTCATCAGGTCGCCCATGACCAGGCCGGACCAGTCGCCGGAGATCTGGTTGGTGAAGGTCTGGCCGTAGCCCGTGGAGCCCCGGGGATCCGGCGCCACCACGATGAAATCCTGGCCCGCGAAGGCCTGGTAGTTCCAGCGGGGATGCCAGTTGTCCTCGTTGGAGCCCTGGGGGCCGCCGTGGACCAGGAAGACCACCGGGTATTTCTTGGCGGGATCGAAGCCCACGGGCTTTAGCACCAGGGTGTGCACCATGGGGGCCTTGCCGTCGGGGCCCGCGGCACCCTTGAACCAGTGGCTCTCGGCGCGGTTCAGGCCCAGCTCCTGGGTGAGCGCCTCATTGTGGGTGGTGGCGCGCACGGTCTTGCCGCTGGCGAGATCCAGCTCATAGAGATCCGGTGGGGTGGCAGAATCGGTCACCAGGGAGAGCGCCTTCTGGCCGCCGGGCATGGTCGTGAAGCCCGCCACGTAGAGGTTCTTGGTGAGGGCCTTGGGGAGGTTCTTCCCGTCCCAGCGGAACAGCTCCTGATGGGACTTGTCCACGGCGGTGAAGAGGATGTCCGCGCCCTGCCATTCGAACTCGCCGATCTGGGCGTCGAAGGCCTGGGTGGTGCGCACCACCTTGCCGGTGGCCCGATCCATGACCCACAGCTCCCACTTGTCGGACTCGAAGCCGGGCACCCGCTGGGCACGCCAGGCGAGGTACTTGCCATCGGGAGAGTAGCGGGGGGTGGAATCCGCGGCGGGGTTGTCCGTGAGCTTGCGTATGGGGCCGCCATTGATGCTTACTTCGAAGACCTCGTGATTGGTGCTGACGCCCTTGTGGGCCTCCAGATTGCTGGCGAAGGCCAGGGTCTTGGAGTCCGGGCTCCAGGACATGTCATCCCCGGCGGCCACCATCCCGGAGTTGAAGCCCGGGGCATCCTTGTCCCAGCCCGCGGTGAGATCCTTCGGGCCACTGCCGTCGGCCTTCACCACGAAGATGTGAGAGACCTGCTTGGGGTCGCGCCAGCTCATCCAGTGCTTGTACATCAGGGTGTCGAAGCGCATGCCCGTGGTCTTCTGCTCGGCCTTGGCCTTCAGGTAGGCCGCGTTCTCGGCGTCGTTGCCGCTGGGCACGGTGGTGCTGATGAAGGCCAGCATGGTGCCGTCGGGGCTCCAGATCTGCCCCTCGGCGCCGCCGGAGAGCTGGGTGATCTGCGAAGTCTTCCGGGTGGCCAGGTCCAGCACCCAGATCTGTCCCTGAGCCTCATAGGCCAGGCGCTTGCCGTCGGGGCTGAAGCGGGGGCGCCCCTGGCTGCCGGGCCCTAGATCCAATTCCTGGGCAGGGCCGCCCGCAGGCTTGAACCATATTCGGCTCGTGATGGTATTGGCCTCGGCGTCCACCGTCCCCACCTGGTAGGCGACATCGCCCGTGGTCGAAACCTGGGGATCGGCCACCCGCTTGACCTTGAAGAGATCGTCGACCTGCATGGGCCGCGATGCCGCGAGGGAGACGGCCACGAGGCCGAAGACGAGAGCTGGTATGCGCATGGAACGCTCCGGGGTGAGTCTTTTGGGTTCGTCAGATCTTGGCGGCGAGGTTCGGGTCGCCCTGGGCCTGTTCGGCCAGAACCTTCTTCTTCATCAGCCGTTCGGCTTCGGGGAAGACCTCCAGGGCCTTCTGCACCTGGGGATCCTTGGCGCACAGGTAGCGCCAGCCGGCCTCCACGCCGAAGGCGATGTTCTGCATCTCGATGGCGATCTGGTCGCGCATGTCGGACTGGTTCTGGGCGTCATTCCATTCGGCATCGGTCAGGGGGATCTTCTGTTCCTTCAGGTAGTCCTTGAACCGGGCCATGAGGGCCTCGTCCGGCACCTGCTGGGCCTTGATGCCGTGGCGCTCCTTCTCGAGCACCGCGAACTTGAAGAAGGGCGAGTGGCGGAAGCGCAGATTGGCCACGAAATTCGTGAGCTTGGCGGTCTCCACGGTGTAGTCGGGGGTGATGCCGCCGCCGCCGTAGACCTTGCGGCCCAGGAAGGTCTTGTACTCGGGGCCCTTGGGCTCGGCCTCCTGGCCATCCTCGGGCAGCAGGTAGTCGTCCAGGCCGTGCTGGTAGTCCCGCTGGATGCAGCGCCCGGAGGGGGTGAAGTAGCGGGCGGTGGTCAGCGCCAGGCCCCGGCTGCGGCCGATGGAGAGCACCACCTGCACCAGGCCCTTGCCCCAGCTCGTCTGGCCGATCACCAGGCCCCGGTCGTGATCCTGCACCGCGCCCGCCACGATCTCCGAGGCCGAGGCGGAACCCCGGTTGATGAGGACGGTCAGGGGGAAGGGATCCAGGGCGGCGCCCTTGGGGGTGCGCGTCTCGCTCACCAGCACGTTGTCGCGGCCCTTCTGGCTCACGATGATCTCGTTGGGCCCCAGGAGCTGGCGGCAGATGCCCACGGCCGCATCCACGATGCCCCCCGGATTGTTGCGGAGATCCAGGATCAGCTCCGTCATCCCCTGCTTCTTCAGGGCCTGGACGGCCTTCTCGAACTCGTCCGAGGTGGTCTCGCCGAAATCCTTCACGGTGATGAAGCCCGTGGTGGGCGTGAGCATGAAGCTGTAGTACACGCTGTTGGTGGGTATCTCGGCCCGGGTGAGGGTGATCCGCAGCAGCTCGGGCGATCCGGCCCGCTGGATGGCGACCTCCACCGCCGTGCCCTTGTCGCCCCGCAGTTTCTGCACCGCCTGGGTGCTGGTCCAGCCCTCGGTGTTCTTGCCGTCGATCTCCCGCAGGTAGTCCCCGGGGCGAATCCCAGCCTTTTCCGAGGGCCCGCCCCGCACGGTGCTGATCACCACGATGCCATCGAGCTGCTGCTGGATGATGGAGCCGATGCCGAAGAAGGTGCCCCGCTGATCATCCCGCATCATGCGGAATTCGCTCTCGTCCATGTAGTTGGAGTGCGGGTCGAGGGTGTGGAGCATGCCCTGGATGGTGGCGTGGGTCACCTGCTTGGGGGTGGGTGGCTCCACGGTCTCCTTTTGCAC
>JAYREN010000180.1:0-6619 GCA_041908845.1 Holophaga sp.
AGCCGTCTCGAAAAGTGGCAGCGCTTCAGCGAAGTTCTTCTGGTTGAAGAGACCTACTGCCTGATTGTAGGACTCAAGGCCTTTTGTCTCTGCATCGGCGGATGGATCGGGCTTGGCGGCCTGGTTTCCGGCCCTCGGGGCCTCGGAAGGAGTCAGCAGAACATAGTCCTTCTGAAGCACGAGGCCAACTCCAACCCGATCCTGTTCTTTGATTTCTACGTAGCCTGGGGCTGAGACCGAGATTTCGTAGTTGCCCGGCGCAAATCCGACCTGAAAGAACTTTCCTTCTGAGGAAACCTTCAATTCTTTAACCCAATTGATGCCAATTTTACTCACAACGATCTTGCAGTCCGGAACGGGCTTGCCTTTCGAGTCCAGCACCTTTCCCTGCATCGACCCCGTTGTTTGAGCCGCCAAGCTCAAGCCCAGGCTCGCGGCGATAATGGCTGGAACAATCCGATTCATACATCCTCCTTTTCAGCCTCCAATGGTGGCACCGAATGTATGTATTGAGAAGTGGCAGCGATTCAAGTTCAAAGTTATGATACGCTTCCATCCAATTTCAGGGACAGAAGGAGCCCCACCATGAAGGCGCCTCGGATCATCCTCGCCTTGCTTCCATTCGTCGCATTGTGCCTGTATTCTCAGACTGCGGTCATGGCCGCTGTCCCCTCAGAAACGGCTCCGAGCGTCGCCCTTGCTCATCGAGCTGAGCGCCTCAAAGTGGCCCTCAGATCTGGGGATGATGCGGCGGTAGAAAATGCCGCCCATGAGGTGGAGCTTCTGCGCCGCAATTACGGCACCCTTGATGTCACCCCCCTGGTCGACGCCATGGCGATCTGGGCTCAAGCAGTCGGGAACCAGGGGCATGTGGACCTCGGCCTTCGGGCGGTCAGTGTCGTGGAACAGCACAATTGGTCACCCAAGAATCCCACGTTGCTGGGCACCCGGATCATGCTGCTGAGACAGCAGGGCATTCGGGGATACGTGCTGAGCCTTCCCTACGTGGCGGAACTGGCGCAGATCCGCCTTGGACATGCCCATCACCGCTGGCTCTGGATTGTTCAGCATGCAGCCTGGGGCCGAATGATGGCAACAGTGCTGCTTTGGGGTTGGGCCCTGGCAATGGCCCTCCGTTATCGGCGCGTTCTCCGATATCTATGGGAGGAACCTCTTGCCAAACGGGGGCTGGGCCCCCTTCCTCTAACCTTGATCGGTGCTTTCCTGCTCACCTTCCCAGTGATTCTTGGATTTGATCCCAGCGTGGCGGCCCTTCTTTGGATTTGGCTGCTTGCCCCTTATTTTCATTCGCAGGAAGTCAAGGCCGCCTATCTTGTTATCGCGCTCCAGCTTGTCCACCCGGCCCTTGCCATGTTCGAGCCCAAGGCGCAGCACGTCCCTGAACCCAGCATCGTGACTCTGCAGATGCAGCCTCAGGTAAAGGCGCTCGAGGACTCTGTGCTTCGTGCGCTCCCAGCACCGGATCAGGCATTCCTTCGAGGCTGGGAACAGTTGAAGGCTCAGGACTGGATCGGAGCCGAAGGTACCTTCGCATCCCTGGTGGGCAAGCACCCCAATCAGGCCGAGGTACTCAACAACCTCGGCGCTGCCAAGTTCCAGCAAGGTCGGCACGAAGACGCTGACAGACATTTTGAGGACGCCTTCAGGTTGGCTCCCAACAGTCCCCAGATTCTTCTCAATCAAAGCGTGATCGCCTTCAAGAAACTCGATAGTCCGGTCGGCATCGCCAAGCAGGACGAGGCTCGCAGGATCGCGCCGGATACCTACGATGGGCTGAAGAATGCCAGCCAGGCGGGAACGGATCAGCGGGCCTTCGCTCTGCCTCTTCCAGACTCTCCCCAGCGCACCGAGGTTCTCAAGGCAGGGCATTCCGCCGGGACTTCCCTGATCCAGCGCCCACAGACGCCCATCCTGGTGTTTGGTTTTGCCCTTCCCATCCTCGCTCTGATCGGATTCATGATCCGCCTCGCCCGCAGCATCAAGCAGGCTCACCCAACCCAGTGTTTGCGCTGTGGGGAGCCCTTCCACACCACAGACAGCCCTGATCTAGAAGTCTGTTCGAGGTGCCACCACTTATTCGTGGTCAAGGATGGGCTTCATGGCGAAAGTCGAAAGCGGAAGGTCGAGGAAATCGCGGCCCATCAGGGGGCTCAGCGCTGGATCCACCGAGTTCTGGTAATCCTGATCCCCGGTTGTGATCTGTGCTTTCTTGGAAGGACGCGACAGGGGTTCACCGAGCTCCTATTCCTGAGCTTCGCGCTGGGGATCGTCTTTGCCACCGGACGCAGCGTGCGTTATCCCGGCGAAATCCTTGCGGATCCCACCTCCACATGGCTTCCCCTTGGACTCATCCTGCTCACCATCCTGTTCCTCCGTTCGTGGTTCAAGCTTCTGCCACGCCGTCGTTCCTGAGGTGGAAACATGGCTCTAGAAGGCTCACTCCGGGACTTTGATCTCTTCTCGCTGTTCAACATGATCAAGACGCAGGGTAAGAGCGGCACGCTGGTGCTGTCTCGGGGGCAGGAATTCGTCAAGGTGTTCTTCGACCAGGGCGACATTGTTGGTTGCGATTCAAACCAGGTCCGCATGGAGGATCGGGTCGGCGCCATGCTTGTGCGCCTCGGTCGGCTCTCCGGCGATGAACTTCTTGGCATGATCCAGAAACAGCGGCAAACCCTCAAGCGAATGGGTACCCTGCTCCTCGAGTCCGGCAAAGTCTCCAGCCAGGATCTTCAGGACGCCCTGTTCAACCAAGCGATGTCCATCATCTATCGCACCTTCCGCTGGATCGAGGGCGACTACCGCTTCGACTCCATGCTGCCCTTGGATCTCGACCGGGAGAATTTTCCCCCGATTCCCGTGGACACGGTGCTCATGGAAGCCGCCCGGATCATGGACGAATGGCCGGAGGTGCAGCGCAGATTGCCGGATAATACGATCCCCCTGCAGAAGACCACCTATGCCATGTCTCTCAAGCTCGATATCGATCAGGAGCTTTCCTCAGTTTTGGAGGGGAGGGGCACCTACCACTCCGAGCGGTCAGGCCTCACCCATGAGCAGGAAACCGTGCTCACCTATGTGAGCGAACCTCAGAGCATCCACGGCATTCTGCAGATAACCCGTTACGACGAACTCGACACCTGCAAGATTATTGCGGAGCTGCTGGAGAAGGGGCTCCTGGAAATTTCCCAGGATCGGGGTCTGCCCGTCACTCCAGCCTGGAACCTGCCGACAGAGGTTCACCGGGATTCCGTTGAGCCATCTGGACCCTCTGTCTGGCTATGGCCGCTGGTGGCTCTTTTCGTTTTGGCTCCAACCCTCACGTACGTGCCTCGTTCTCGCGCCTCACTTAATCTGGGGCTTGCCAGCCTTCAGCCCGCGGATGTCCGCATCGCCAAGGATCCGCTCACTCGTGACCGCCAAGCCTTCGCCCTGCGGATGGTTGCCCCGGCGGACGGGGGCGCGGCGATCGCACGGGAACTGAACATCTCGCTCGAAGGAGACCACAGCACAGCACCAGATTTCTCCAAACTTCCTGATCCGCTTTTTGAACCGGTGCTTGTGGCGACCCCTGCGGTGCCGGATGCAAAGCCAGCGGCAGTGCCGAAACGCTCAAAGTAGGTCGGGACTGACTCCGGCAGGGGCTTCTCTCAGCAGCCCTGGCGTGGTTTAAGTTGCCATGACTGAAGGTCGACGCGTGTGTGGTTTAAATGTTTGTTGATATTATGTGTTATGGGCGTGGCAGGGTGAAGGAGAAAATGGCTCCAAGGCCGACCTTGCTCTCCACGCTCACAGTACCACCCATGGCTTCCACCAGGTGTTTCACAATGGCGAGCCCGAGACCCGTGCCGCCCAGTTCTCGCGAGCGGCCCGCATCCACTCGATAGAATCGCTCGAAAAGACGCGGCAGATGCTGCGGCGGGATGCCCGGACCGGTATCGCTCACGGTCATTCGGATCTTGTCTCCCTGAGCCTCGGGGCGAAGCTGGACCGAGGCGCCCCGGGGGCAGTATTTGATGGCATTGTCCAGGAGGTTGCCCATGATTTGTTCCATGGCTCGACGATCCGCCATGGCGAGAACGCCACGGGCATGGGCGTCCACCTCCAGACGGATGTCCTTGTCCTGGGCCAAGCGACTGTAGCTCTTGGCCATCAATTCGGCGAATGCGCCTAGGTCCAGGGGTTCCAAGTGCAGACGGAATTCCCGAGATTCGATCCTGGACAGATCCAGCAGATCCTCAACCAGATGGTGAAGCCTGCTGGCGTTCCGCTCGATGATCTCCAGAAAGGAAAGGGCGGCCTCTGGATCCGTCAAGGCTCCACGCAGCGTTTCCGCCGCAGACCGCATGGAAGCTACGGGCGTGCGCAATTCGTGCGAAGCATTGGCCACGAAATCCTTGCGGATGGATTCGAGCTGTCGCAGTTGGGTCACATCCACCAGTACCACGAGAAGATCGCCGGATTCGTCCTGGAGGGGGCTCACATGGGCCATCAGGCGCCGCGGCTTGATCCCCGCGAGCTCGATTTCTCCGGATGTCACCGTGGCGGTCTGCTGCCCCTGTCTCAGAATCTCCAGCAGTTCGGCGTTACGAATCACGTCCAGCAGTGGCTTCCCCAGACATTCGGAGCCCAGGAGAAGCATGCCCCTGAGTGCGGGATTGGCGTGGATCACCCGGGCGTCCCGATCCACCACCAGCACACCCTCCTGCATCCCCGCAAGGATCCCGCTCAGGAGATCACGCTCGGTCTTGAGCTGGCGGAGCGCACTGGAAAGGTTTTCCGCAAGGCGGTCCAGGTTCTTGCCCAAAGTGGCGATTTCATCATGCCCTGGAGTGCGAGTTCGTTCTTTAAGGTCCCCATCCACCATGCGTCCGGCGGATTCGGCGAGCTGCCGGAGGGTGCGGGATATTTTTCGGGTTGCGAGATTCGAGACCAGCCCGGCCAGCACCAGGGCCAGCAGCGAGGCCCCGAGAAGCAGCATTCGAAGCTTGGCGATGGCCTGATCCACCTGGGACAGGGGCAGGGCCAGGCGAACGACCCCCGCAATCTGGCCCTGACGATAAAAGGGGACTGCCACGTACATCATGCGCTGCGCGATGGTGTTGCTATATCGCACGCTGGCGCCCCGGCCCTGGGTCAGGGCTCCCATTACCTCAGGGCGTTCGTGGTGGTTCTCGACACGGAGGATCTCCTCGGTGCCCAGGCTGGAGTCACCCAGCACCACGCCATCGAGGGCAATGAGGGTCACCCGTGCCTTTGCGCGCATCCCAAGCTCACTGGCGACGGGTTGCCAAGCCTCATGGGCCTTGGACATGCTGGCCTCAGCCAACCGAGTGGCCTCGCGCTCCGCCATCTCAGTGCGGATCATCAAGTCTCCGCGCGTTTGGGCCGTCATGGTCTTGTCGAGGGATGTTGTCAGGACAAGATCCGAGATCAGCAGGGCCACTGCGATCACGCCCATGGAAATGAGTACGAGCTTTCCCCGTATTCCGAACTTCACGAATGGACCTCCTGGGGAGTCGCGGCAAAGCGGTAGCCGACTCCCCGAACGGTCTCGATGTAGGCTTCGGCTGCGCCGAGCTTTTCCCGCAGCCGCTTTACATGGGTATCCACGGTCCGAGTCTCCGTGTCCGCCTGGAGCCCCCAGACGTCTTCGAGTAGGGAGGCTCTTGTCTGGACCCGGTTTCTGCGCTCGTACAGCATCACCAGGAGGCGGAACTCGATCGACGTGAGCTGGATCTCCTGCCCATCAACCCAGATCCGATGGGCGGCCGTATCGATTCGCAGCCGTCCGAACATCACCGCATCCTCCGTGACAGGGGATTTTGCACTAAGCACGCGCCGCAGGATCGCCTGGACTCGAAGCAACAGTTCGCGGACGCTGAAGGGTTTGACCACATAATCCTCTGCCCCCAGTTCGAAGCCCAGCACCCGGTCAATCTCCTCGCCCTTGGCGGTGAGCATGAGGATCGGGATATCCCGGGTTGCGGCCTCGGCCTTCAGGGCCTTGCAAACCTCGGTGCCCGGCAAATCAGGAAGCATGAGGTCGAGCAGCACCATGTCGGGCTTCTGAGCCCTCGCAACACGTAATCCCTCCGATCCATCAAGAGCCTGAAGCACCTCGTAGCCTTCCTTTCGAAGGTTGTAGGCGAGAATCTTTTGCAGATCGGGTTCGTCCTCGATGACAAGGATTCGTGACATAGCGGTCCCTCGCACCTCATTATCCTTTCGGTTTAGAGACAGGCGCGAAACGATTTCGTGACGAGGCGGGGACTACCCTGCAACGAACCTTCCACAGGGTCTGTGCCTTCATACCTTTGCCGCGAGGTGGCGCTGGGGCAGTCCCTTCAAAGGGCCCGGGCCGCTCCTGGTACGATGAAAAAATCAGCCCTGGCGGGTGACGGCCTGCTGGATCCATTCCAGGAAGGGCAGGGAGCCTGCTTCCACGGGGAACATCAGGACTTCCGGTACTTCGTAGGTGTGGAGCTCGGAGATGACCTGGGTGACCATTTCAAACTGGGCGCGAGTGGTCTTGATAATGAGCATCACCTCGTCATCCAGGTGAGTGCCACCCTGATAGGAGTAGTAGCGCTTGAGG
>JAYREN010000181.1:0-3715 GCA_041908845.1 Holophaga sp.
GAACAAAGGTTCTTTCCAGCCCTCAGCACAATACGCCGGGTTCAGTTCCCCAGATAGGTGAACGAGAACCGCACGCCCAGCGCCTGCCCCTCGAAGCCATCGGGCAGCCGCGGCAGGGGATCCGACCGGCGCACGGCCAGCAGGGCGCTCTGGTCCAGGCTGGCACTGCCGCTGGGGCTTTCGATACGGGCACCCTCCAGGCGACCGTCCCGGCGGATGCGGAAGTAGACCTGCACCCGGCCCTGGGCATTGTTGATGCGGTTCCAGTTCCCGGTGATCGTGCCCTGCACCTGCTGGAGATACCACATGAAGGGGAAGTCGCCGTCCAGGCCGCCGATGAGCCCCGTGCCGCCCTGCACCCCGCTGGCCTTGAGGCCGGGAATGCCCATGCCCTCGCCGATGCCGCCGCCGGTGCCCTTCCCAGCCGCGCCGGGCACGGGATTGGCCGTGGGATTGGCGCCCTTGCTGGCCACGGGAGCCTTGCCCATGCTTTCAGGATTGGTGCTGGTGCCCTTGACCGGCGCCGTCTTCCGGGTGCCAAAGACATTGGGCGTCACCGCACTCCCGGCCTTCTCTTCACTCTTGGGAGCCACTTCCTCCACCCGCCGCACACGCTCACCTTGGGTGCCTTCTTCCATGGCGGCGCTGCCGCCAGAGGTACCCGCCGAACCCATGGCCGGCAGGGTGACCCAGGTGACCTTGACTTCGTCTGCCTTTGAGTTGGACTCGGGGACGATAAAAAACGCGCCAATCACCAGCAGGTGCAACCCGGCGCTCAGAGCGATGCCCGTGGGCCAGCCCATCAAGCCAATGCGCGCCCGGGCCTGGAGCATGCTCTGGAGATCTCCGCTCACGGGGTACCTCGCCTGCCGCGCACGTCAGGATTCCTTTTCGGCGGGCGTTCCGGAAATGCCCTGAGTGACGAAGCCAACCTGGGTGAAGCCCGCTTCCCGGATGGCATCCACCACGGCAATGACCCGCCCGTAGGGAATGGCGTGATCCGCCCGCACCATCACGGGCCTTTTCCGCCCCTGTCCCGCCTTTTCCCGAAGCTGGCGCTTGAGCTGTTCTTCCCGCAGGAAATGCTTCTCGAACTCGATGCGGCCGTCGCGAGAGAGGGTGACCACCAGGGCCTCGCTCTCCAGGCTCTTTCCCGTGCGACTCTCGGGCAGATTCACGTCCACTCCGGTGGTCAGCATTGGCGCCGCCACCATGAAAATGATGAGCAGCACCAGCATCACGTCGATCATCGGCGTCATGTTGATGTCGGCCATCTGTCCGTGCTTGCTTCCCGGTGTAAAAGCCATGAAGACCTCGGTGTTCCGCTCCCAGTCTACACCCTGCTAAAGCTGCCATCACCGCGTCAGACTAAGATGAAGAGCTAAGGGAACTGGATGCTGCATCGGCTGCTGTACGCGAACTGGGAGGATCCGCCGGAGATCATGGCCTTCGAGGCGCCGTACCGAGAAATCCTCAGCCGCACCCAAGCAACCTTGGAGCGGGTCCTGCCGGGCATCGACGCCGCGCTGGCCGCCCCCGCCGAGGCCCCTGCGGCCTTCTGGGAGGACTGTCTTGCGCTGTATCTCCTGGCCCCGGCCCTAGTCAACGTGGCCCTCAACTACAAAGTCTGCGTGGAGCAGGGCCTCCCACTGCATCCCACCTACTACTTCGCCATCAGCGAGAAGAATCGATTCCAGACCAGTTATCCGGCCGAAGTCACCGCCGAGGCCCAGCGGTTCTTCCTGGCGGCCATCGCCACGGCGCGCGCCATCTTTGCCCTCGGCGCCGATGCCGTCAGCGAACTGGAAACATTCCAGGCGAGGCTACCCCAGGGCGTGGCCGACTTCATCTACACCAGCACCCAGGACAAGTACACCTGGCGTGCCTCGGAGCCTCGCAAGATCCTGGAACTCACGACCTCCATCCAGAAGAAGGTGCGGCCAGCGCTCATCCTTGGCGCGGCCCACGGCTCCATCATGTCGGGACTTCTGGCCGCCAATCTTCTGGATGCGCCCCTCTACTTCATCCGCTTCTCCATGTTCAAGCGCAATGACCAGGCCCCCGTCATCGCCCCCAGTGACCTGCACTTCCTCGCCCCCTTCCGGCAAGGCCCCGTGATCCTCTTCGACGAGGATGTGGCCAAGGGCACGACTCTCACCAAGTTCACGGATTTCCTGCGTCCCTTCTTCCAGGAATCCTATTCCGCAGGAGTGCTGCGCCACGCCTACGCCGCCCATCGCCCGGATTTCACGGGGCAGGTCTGGTACGAATAGGAGGACGGTGACGCGGTCGGTGCCGACGTTCAGGAGAATCTGGCCGACGTTCATGAAGTCACGCCTTCCGCACACCTGAAGCCATTCTAGCCTGGGGGCACGAGGTTCTCATGCGTCCGACATCCTTCCACCCCTTCCGCAGCCTGATCGCCTGGGATCGGAATCCCTGGCTCGCCCTTCTCCTGCGGGTCGGCGTGGTGGCGCTCTGCCTGCGCCCCTGGGCTACTCGCATCATGCATGTGGATTTTCATCCAGAGGAACTGGACCCCAAGATCGTGGAGGCCGTCCGCACGGCCGGGATGGATCCCTTCAGCCCCACCGCCTGGCCCACACCCCTCTCGGCTGGGCTGCGAGCCCTCAGTGCGGGCCTTCTCTTCGCCCTGCGTTGGTGGGGCGTCTCGCGGCTGAAGCGCCTCGCCATGGCCCGCCGGGGCCCAGGTCTGGTGGCGGTGCTGGTGCCCCTCGGCGCCTACGTCGGCCTCATCCTAGGCGCCCGCTCGGTGCTCACGCCCCTGATGGTGCCCGGCAGCTACCTGCTCACGGCCATTCCCGTGTGGCAGGGCTGGGTCTTCCATCCCCTCATCCACCCGAGCCGCATGGAGGACTTCCTGCTGCTGCTGGGGCTCCTCAGCTTTGTGGGCCTGGAACTGTTGCTGCTCGTGGCCGAAGGCCGCCATCTGTTGACGGAAGCCCGGGAAGGCGCCCTGCGGGCAAGGCTCTCACCCCACTTCCTCTACAACACCCTCAACACCCTGGAGGCCCAGATCGAGGACGATCCCCGGGGCGCCCTGGACACCACCCAGCGCCTCTCGGCCCTCTTCGAGCAGGTGCAGAAGGTGACGGATCGTCCCACGGTGCCCCTGCGGGACGAACTGGCCCTGGTGGAAGATATGCTGGCCCTGGAACGCCGACGCCTCGGAGAGCGCTTGCAGGTGGCCATCGAGGTACCAGAGGAACTGCTGGACCGTGAGCTGCCGGTCCTCGGCCTCCAGGTGCTGGTGGAGAACGCCATCCGCCATGCCATCGCGCCCCGAGTCGAAGGGGGAACTATGCAGATTCGTGTTGAAGCCGAGGGCCAGGGCCTGCGCGTGTCCGTGGAAGACAGTGGGGATGGCACTTCCCGGGGCAAGAACGGCACCGGTCAAGCTCTGGCCAATCTCCGCGCCCGGCTGCGCCGCCCCTCGGACCTCGTGCTGGAACGCTGCGAGCTCGGCTTCCGCGCAGCCTTCCGGTGGAGCTGACATGCGCCGCCTGATCCTCGCGGCCGCCGCCCCGCTCCTGCTCGCCCAGGGCGCCCATTACGAGGGCAGCGTGTACATCGCCCCCGTCACCGTGGAAAAAACGATCCGCCTTCGCTACCACCCGGAGTCCATCCCCACTCTGGCCTTCACAGAGTCAAATGGCCGCACCCGCACCCTGGAGCTACCGCGTGAACTGGACGG
>JAYREN010000181.1:3725-6575 GCA_041908845.1 Holophaga sp.
GACGGCCGCCTGGGTCGCTGCATCCAGATCACCCACCACCGGGGCATCACCTACGCCGTGGGCTTCATGCACCCGCCCCTGCCGCCGGGAAAGGTGGGCAACGAAGTGATGAAGCAGGCCTACTTCCGGCAGCCCAGGCGCCTCTATGCTTGTGGCCCCGATGGACGCTGGACCCTCCTCGCTCGCCTGGAAACCGACACCACTCACCGTTCCTGGACGCTCGTACCCCTGGGCGGCGGACGGTTCCTCTTCGGAAACCCTGCATTCTGCTGGCAGGGCGACGGCGTCAGCCCTTTTGGCATTTACCGTGTGGAAGGTGGCCGCCTGCAGTTGGAACGCCTGGTGGATCTGGGCCTTGGCGGCCCCTGGTACCAGGCAGTGCCCCTTCCGGCTGGAAGTGAGGACGCGAAACGCTACGGGCGAGGTCCCCAGATCACCGAGGCCTACCGCGAGGTACAGGGGCATGCCGATGCCTGGCAGGTGCTGCGTCTGCCTGCGGGACTGTGCTTCCTTCATCGGACGAGCCGATGCTGGTTTCTGCTGGATGAGCAGGCTTCCCGCTGCCTCAGCCGGGGACGACTCGGAGGCACGGAACCCGAGGAGCTCTTGGCCGCCGCCGTGCGCCCCGACGGTCGCGTGCTGGTGGCGACTCGACCAGGTTCTTCCTCGGACAACTTCAAGGCCTGGATCGCCCAGAACAGCGTCTTCGACCGGCAAGGGCCTGCCCCAAAACCGGGAGATGCGCTCTTGCTGGAAAGGGCCGAGGCCCTCCGCCCTCCGATGAATCAGGAAGCCACGATGACCGCCTTCTGGCGAATCCTGGACCCCGCCACGGGACAGTTTTGGGACACGCCACCGCCCGCCCACCTCATCCTTCAGGGGCTTCCCTTCAGCCTCGTACCGCTGAACCTCCTAGTTCTCCCGGATGGAAATGTGCGCGTCGGTCAAGATCAATCGCCCTTCCGCCGCCCCAGCCGCCTTCGCTATGACTGGCTGGACCGCCTGCTGAAGCCCTTCACCCACGACTGGAGGAAACTGGAGCCATGATCCGCATCGTCGTGGTGGAAGATGAGCCCCTGGCCCGGCAACTGCTGGTAAAGCTGCTGGGGGAGCTACCGGGCGTGGAGGTGGTAGGCGAGGCCACTCACGGGCTGGAGGGTCTGCAGCTCGCCTCAGAATTGCGCCCCGACGCCATCTTCCTGGATGTGGAGATGCCGGGCATGAGCGGCACGGAACTCATGACGCTGCTGCCGGAGCCCCGGCCCGCCATCGTCTTCGTCACCGCCTACCGGGAACACGCGGTGGAAGCCTTCGCCGGGGGCGCCGCTCACTACCTGCTCAAGCCCATCAGCCGCGTGGCGCTGGCCCAGGCCCTTTCCCGCATCCGCCCCAAGGAGGATCCGCTACAGAAAGGCTGGCTGCGACTGCCCGTGCGCCGCCGAGGCTCCACCCGGTTGCTGCGGCCCGAGGAAGTGGAGGCCCTGGTGGCGGACCTGGGCGACTGCCAGGCGTGGACTCCCGAAGGCCCTCTGCCGGTGGACGGCCGCCTCGCCCACTGGGAGGAGCGCCTCGCGAGCCACGGATACGCCCGCATCCATCGCAACGCCCTCGTGCGCCTAGACGCCGTACGCGAACTGACGGACGAAGGCGAGGTGGTGCTCTCCGCCACGCGCCTTCAGGTCTCCGTCCGCCGTTTGGAAGAGATCCGCGCCCTCCTTGGACTCTAGTCCCGCATCCATCAAAAGCCCACGCACCCTCAGGGCCTCGCCCTGTCTGGAGTTTCCATGCACCGACACCTTCTCTCGCTGCTCCTCATCCCGAGCCTCGCCGCGCCCGTGGCCTGTTCTCACGCCACCGCGCTGCGGCACATCGCCATCCAGGGCACAATCCTGGGCGCCGACGGCAAGCCCACGCCCATGGCCCATGTGCGCATCTGGCGGGATCCCTTCAACCCAGTGGTCATGGTCCAAGCCGACCGTGACGGATCCTTCCATCTGAAGGCTTCCCTGAAGCCTGGGGTGTACACCTTGGATTTCTCTGGGGTGGGGCATCGCAGCGCGGAAGTATATCTCTGGGTGGATCGAGACCGCGACTTCCGGATCAAGGCTCGGCTGCGAACGCACCGGCTCGTGGAATCCCCCAAGGAGCTGCGCCTGGAGGCGAAAAATGAGCAGGGGCAGATCACGCAAGTCCCACTGCTCCCGCAGGCCAATGGCACCTGGACCGCCGAGGTCCAGGCAACCGGCACGCAGCTCCGCTACCGGGTGCTCGGGGCCGTGTGGTTGGTGGAGGGCGTCCCCTTCCGCTTCGGCGTCAATGGCACCCATGGAACTGCCTTCGAGCCCACTGCGGATCACAACTACATGAGCCTCGTTCCCCTGACCAACGGTCGGGCGCACATCGTCTTCGATCCCCGCCTGATGCCCCATGGGGGCCAGCCTGCCCAGATGAGTTTCGAGGCCAAGGACGACGATTTGGCCGCCGCCTGGCAGGTGGATCAGGATCGGGACGCCATCCTGAATCTGCAGACCCTGCCGCGCACGGGAAGCGCCGATGAGAAGCGGGCAGCCCAGGAGCGCATCACCGCCTTCCGCAAGCGCTACGCGGATCGCTGGGAAGCCGCCCTGACCCAGGAGACCCGTGCCCGGGTGCGCCAGGCCCTGGGCGCGGCCCTGCTGCTCTTCGGTGGCGCGGACAAGGCACCGGTGCTCAAGGCCTTCCCCGCCGATCATCCCTTCTGGTCCCAGGTGGGTGATACGGAACTCTCCCTCGCCGTCAGCCGCTCGGACAAGGCCTCCTCCCAGGCGCTGATGGGCCTCATCCTGGATCACCGGGAACCCGAAGAGGCGG
>JAYREN010000182.1:0-6573 GCA_041908845.1 Holophaga sp.
CCCCGAACCCCCTTGTTGGCATCCACTCGGTATCCGCTGCGCGGATACGCGAGACAGCTATTTGAATGATGTTTCTCTGACCCTTCTATGCGAGGCCATATGACCCCGAACCCCCTTGTTGGCATCCTGATGGGCTCCAAGTCCGACTGGGAGACCATGCAGCACACTGCCCTCACTCTGAAGCAGTTGGGTATTCCCTTCGAGGCCCATGTGGCCAGCGCCCACCGCACCCCGGAGAAGGTCGTGGCCTTCTGCCAGGGTGCGGAGGAGCGAGGCATGAAGGTGATCATCGCCGCCGCCGGGGGCGCGGCCCATCTGGCGGGGGTCTGCGCCAGCAAGACCCACCTGCCCGTGCTTGGCGTCCCCATGAAGGGCTGGGCCACCGAGGGTATGGACGCGCTGCTCTCCACGGTCCAGATGCCCTCTGGCATTCCCGTGGGCGCGCTGGCCATCGGCAAGGCAGGCGCCATCAACGCTGCCCTGCTGGCAACCTCCATCCTCGCCCTAGGCGATCCCTCCATCCGCGAAACCTATCTCGCCTTCCGCCAAACCCAGACAGAAAAGGCCCTGGCCGACGACAACCTCGTCATGCCCTGATTGCGTCGTTCAAGGCTGCGTTGAAGGATTGATCGCGGCGAGCTGTTCTTTCAGATCTCTCACGCCAAAGGGCTTGGAGAGCAGGGTCACCCCCGAATGATCCTTGATGAGATCGAGGGCGACCTGATCCACCCGCCCCGTGGCGAGCAGGATGGGAAGGACTGGCCGCAGGGCCCGGATTCGTGGCAGGGCGCCTACTCCCCCAAGGCCAGGCATATTCATGTCCAGGATGACAACATCCGCATGAAGCCCCGCCTCAAGCATCGCCAGCGCCTCCTCGCCTCTGGAGGCCTCGGCGACACTGTGCCCCAACACCTCCAAGATCGCCAGGATGGAACTCCGAACAATTTCGTCGTCATCCACCACCAGGACATTCAAACGCCCTCCAGCCGCCGTTCCCTGCTCCTCCATGCTTACCTCACGCTCGGGGTCCTTAGGTTGGATTGAGGGGAACCGCAAACTCACACAGGTCCCTTGCCCAGGCGTACTGTGGATTCGCATCTGCCCACCGTGGGCCTTCACCGTGCTGTAGACGATGGACAAGCCAAGCCCCGTTCCCTTGCCCTGCTCCTTGGTGGTAAAGAAGGGATCCATGGCCTTTTCCAGAACCTCGGGAGGCATGCCGTGCCCCGAGTCCTCGACCTCGGCCTCGATCCATCCATCGGCCAGGTTCCGAGTCCGAAGGGTCAGGCGGCCATTTTCGGGCAAGGCATCCACGGCGTTGACGCAGAGGTTCATGAAGGCATGGTTCAGGGCATTCCCGTCTCCCCGCATGGGGCGAAGATCCTCGGCCAGGTCCATTTCGAGGCGAATCCTGGACAGGGTCGTGCGCTCCAACAGGCTGACCTCGTCCCGCAGAATCGCGTTCAGATCCAATTCCTGATTTTCCGCGAGACCCTGGCGGGCAAAGCTCAGCAGGCTGCGCACCATCTTGCCGCCGCGGTCCGAGGCCTTGAGGATGGTGTCGAAGGCACGATAGACGGGGCTGCCCTGAGGTTGCGATTCCAGCTGAGCCGAGGCGATGCCCATGATGGCGCCCAGCACATTGTTCATGTCGTGGGCCACACCTCCCGCCAGACTGCCAATGCTCTCCATCTTTTGGGCCTGCTGGAGCTGGGTTTCGAGCTGGCGCCGTTCCCGCTCCATCTGTCGCAGTTCCGTGATGTCATGGGAGACGCCGAGTACCCCGATGAAGCGGCGCTCCGCATCAAACATGGGTGTCTTGATGGTTTCCAGTAGGGCTTTGCGACCATTTTCGGCGAAGGTGATGGTTTCCTCGCTTCGAACCGACTGCCCCAGAGCCATGGCCTTTTGGTCCTGTTCGCGAAAGAGATCCGCCAACTCCCGGTCAACGAAATCGTAGGCCGTCTTGCCCACGATCTCCGCCTCCTGGGCGCCGAAGAACCGCTCGAACATGGGATTGCAGAAGAGGTAGACACCTTCCGAATCCTTGAGCCAGACCATGTCGGGAAGGGACTGCACCAAAGTGCGCAGTCGGATCTCTTTTTCAGCCAAGGCCTGCTCCGCCAGCTTGCGTTCCGTGATGTCGATGGTGTACCCGGCGAGCAGAGTCTTGTTTCCCAGATAAATCGGAAACTTGATGGTGGTGTAGCTCCGACCATTGAGTTCCTCGTCCAGGCGCAGGATCTCCGAGCTGGAGGCAACCATCCAGTCATCCGCCGTGATCTTTTCCGCAAACCCTGGGGGAAAGAGCTCCGTCATCGTCTTGCCGATCATCTCCTGGCCGGAGATGCCGATCATGTCCCGGAAATTGTCGCTTGCCTGGAGGACCCGACTCTCCTGGGGCGTGACCTCCTTGATGTAGATGTGCACCGGAGAGTGCCGGATGAACTGGGAGAGTATCGCTTCGGTCTGGAGCAGAGCCTCGTGCTCGCGCATTCGGATGACATTGCCCGCGAGAACCTTGCCAATGATGAGCGTCACAAGCGGGTAAGCGATCAGAACGGGCAGCCCCATCCGCTGGATGGTGGAGAGCCCTATCCCGCTTGGCAGCGTAAACATCAACAACACCATCACGGTGTGAACGGCCAATCCCAATCCATAGAGTTCCCAGTCAGAGGGCACCCGTTCCCGTAGACGGGCCCGTAGCATCAGGCCCATCCCACCCGAGGAGAGGATGACCAGCACCCCCATGAGGGCACCGCCTCCCCCTTGTGACACCCGGCAGGTTATGGCCATGGCTCCAGCGATGAGGGTGGCGAGGGGGCCAAAGAAAAGCCCGCAGAGGCAGAGCATCACGGAGCGCCCATCAAAGATGAGACCCGGGCCCAGAACCAGGGGGCGCAGCATGGCCAGTACCGCCGCCCCACCGAAGAGCAGTCCCTGCAACGCCTGTCCCAAGCGCCCGTACTCCCAGCGCTTCCTAATGAAACCCGAGATGATGCTCAAGGCAACCAAGAAGGCCAGGTTGGAGGAAAGCTCGACCAGCACGGGAAGCAAAGGCGCACTCCTGAAAGACCGACTCCGCGGGGTTGACGCAATCGGAGCCTTACCCTCCATCGGCCGAGCGGGCATCCGGATTGAATCCCGGGAAGGGCGGTGTCTGCCGTCTCTAGGCCTTCAACCCGAAATATCAGCCCCCAAAGGCCTTTTTCGTACGGTTCTTGAGGTTTGTCCAGAACCCCGGTTCCGGGGCCTTGAGGGCGCGCTTCAGGGAGATGACCCGCGGAGGCAGGTGGTCGCGGGAAAGGGTCGAACTCCAGGATTCATAGCCGTTTTTGCGCACCAGGAGGGTATGCGTCCCCTCCCGGGGCATCTGGAGCTCAGCCACAGGGGTCAGGCCCACAAAGGAGCCATTCAGGAAAACCTCGGCTCCGGAGGGCTCACTCTTGATCGGGAGCGTCAGCGGCACGGGTGTGAGCTTCAGTTCCAGGGCCTCGTCCTCCCGGGCAAGGGGCTGCTCCAGACTGAGATAGCCCGGTTTCTCCGCGCGGAGGCGGCGGGCCTTACGGGGAATCTTGGCCGCAGAAATCGGCGTGGCGCCTAGCTCGGCCTCGTCCAGGAACACTCGTGCACCTGCGGGCGAGGAGGTCACCGTGAGGCGCCGGGCGCTGAACAGGCCACCGAGCCAAGCCCCTGTCAGTGCCACCAACAGCAAGGCTCCCACTCCCCAGAGCAGGGTCTTCTGCCTCGACCGGAAACGGCGCACCCCCTCATGGGCGAAGGCCAGGGTGGAGGTGGCCCCCAGCGAGGATGTGACGGGCATCTCCAGGAGGGCCTGACATTGATTCCAGACTTCGGCATCAAGGGGCAACGCTTCCATCAGTTCCCGAAAAAAGGACCGGAGATCGGGATGACGATCCTGGGGCCGCTTCTGGAAGGCCCGGGTGAAGACCTCCGCCAGTCGAGGCTCCATTCCCGTCGGGAGGGAGGGCGGTTCATGGGCGATCTGGTACAGCAGCCCACTCAGCGAGGCCGATTCGAAGGGCAGTGCTCCCGTCAGGCAGTTGAAGACCGTGACGGCGAAAGCCCAGCCGTCGGATGCTTCCGAAGGCGCCTGGTGATCCAGCAGTTCCGGCGCCGTAAAGCTGGGCGTGCACATAAGACTCGTGGTGGTCAGGGGGTTCTCACTCCTGCGGGCGATGCCGAAGTCCATGAGCTTGAGACTTCCGGCCCGGCTCACCATGAAGTTCTCGGGTTTCACGTCCCGATGGATGATGCCCGCGCCGTGGGCCGCCTCCAGGGCGTGCACCCCCTGAACCAGCAGCAGTACCGCGCGTTCGGGCCTTAGCGGACCCCGCTGGACTTCCGCCGAAAGAGGTTCGCCCTCGACGTATTCCATGGCCATGAAGGGCCCCAGGCCGGATTCCTCGCCCACATCGAAAACCGTGACGACGCCCGGATGGGAGAGTCGCGCGGAAATTTCCGCCTCCTTCTGGAAGCGCACCAGGGCGTCTCCCTGAGTCGCCGCATCGCCCCGCACCACCTTGATGGCCACGCTCCGCTTGAGCAAGGGATCCTCGGCCAGGTGCACCACGCCCATGGCACCCCGGCCAAGCTCGCCGAGGACCTTGAAGCGGCCGATTCTCTCCGGGGTATGGCTCATGGTCCCGACCATTCTGGCATCGAGACGGCTGCCGTTCGTCACAGGAGCTTTTCAGATAGGCTTTTTGCATGGCCGAAATCGGATTCACCTCCCGCCGCCCCGCCCAGATTCGCCGTCTGGGACGCGTTTCGTACGAAGCTGGACTGCGGATGCAGAAGGCCCTCGCCCTGGGTGTGCGCGAGGGCAGGCTCCCCGATCAGGTGCTGGTGCTGGAACATCCCCCCGTCTTCACCCTGGGCCGCAACGCCACCCGCCAGGACATCCACGTGAACGACGCCTTCCTCGAAGAACGGGGCGTTGAAGTCTTCGAGACCGATCGCGGCGGCCAGGTCACCTACCATGGCCCCGGTCAGCTGGTGGTCTACCCCATCTGCAACCTGGGGGATGGCCGCAAGGACCTGGGCCGTTTCGTGCGGGGCCTCGAGGAGGCCATGATCCGCACGGCGGGGGATTTCGGCGTGACCGCCGAGCGCCTGGAGGGCTTTCCCGGCATCTGGGTGAATACGTCCAGAGGCTGGGAAAAAATGGGCGCCCTGGGCATCCATCTGCAACGGTGGATCACGACCCACGGCATCGCCTTCAACGTGGCCCCCGAGATGCACCACTTCCGGTGGATCACCCCCTGCGGGATTACGGACAAGGGCGTGTGCAGCCTGGCTTCCCTGCGGGGCGAGGCCGCTCCCACCTGGGAGCAGGCCGCAGCGCGCATGGAAGACCATCTCGCCGAGGTCTTCGGCTTCGAGCCGCTGCCCGTGACACCACCTTCCCAGAGCGTCTCCGCCCTTACCTGGCGCCGTGGCCACCAAGGCCCCGAAATCCTCGTGATGCTGCGCCAGCCAGATCAGGGTCTCTGGTGGTCCAGCGTCACCGGCATGCTGGAGCCTGGAGAGAGCGCGGAAGCCGCCGCCCACAGGGAACTCAAGGAAGAAGCAGGGCTCTCTGGCACTCTGGCGCCCTTAGATCTGGTCCACACCTTCTGGGTGGACCCCGCGATTCTCCACCTGCCTGAGGGCGAGCCTCGGTTCAACACCGAGACCTGTTTCCACATGGAGGTGGCCGCCGATGCTCAGGTCCGACTCTCTCCCGATGAGCACAGCGAGTACCGGTGGTGCAGCCCGGAAGAGGCACACGCCCTCATGCGCTGGGAAGGCTCAAAGGCAGCGGTGAAGCGGCTGGCACAGCTCCTCGCCTGAATTCAGCCGCCACTCACCGGGGGCATCAGGGCCACTTCATCACCATCGGAAATCCGTGCCTCGCGACCCGCGAAGACCCGATTCACGGCCATCAGCGCATCCTGGGGAAGGGCCGCCAGGCACGGGTCCGCCAGCAGGGCCGCGAGGGTCGGCGGCTCGGGCAGGGGCAGTTCCAGGCACTCGAACCCCAGCAGTTCGCGATAGCGAGCGAAGGCACGAACCTGCACTTTCACTTGGGGCTCCAGGTGTGGCGAATCTCACCTGCGGGATTCAGGCCCGTGGAGCCCGACTGGCTCAGGCCGAGTTGGAAGACCAGGTTGCCGATGCGCCATTCCACCTGACCACTGAGGGTCGTCAGTTCGCCCACAGTCTTATGGGTGAAGACCAGGGGCAGCTTCCAACTTGGGAAGGTCAGCGTCTTGCCCAGGGTCACCGTGCTCTCGGAATTGCCCGCGCTGCCGGGGCGCCAGGCCACATTCACCCGATCCAGGTTGAAGGTGCGGCGCACCCGCTCCTGGATGTCCGCCAGGGCGAGGGTAGTAAGCAGGCCGCCGCTGGTTTTGGCCAGACCGAAGGAGATCGCAGAGGAACTGCCCGAAGTGGACCCGATAGTCGATGCCAGGGAGGGATCGATGAGAATGGCCGTAATCTCATCCCGCCGGAGGGCCGGAGTGGAAGTGGGGCTGAACTCCAGGCTGTCCAGGCTGCCGCGGATCT
>JAYREN010000183.1:0-6531 GCA_041908845.1 Holophaga sp.
GTCGAAGAGCACGGAGGCTAGATCGTAGGTGGCGGCGCCCCGGCGGGCATCCTGGAAATCCAGCACCACCAGCCGATCCCCCTGGACCATGAGGTTGCGCACATGGAAATCCCGGTGCGCCATGAACCGGGCCCGAGGTTCGAGGGCCCCGTGGGCCTCTTCCATCAGGCGCTCCAACCAGCGGGGCGGCTCCTTGTCGAGGAAGTCGCGGAAGAAATTCTCCCGACAGTAGGTCCATTCGAAGTCGAACTTGGCGCGATCGAAGGCACGCAGCATGAAGAAGGCCCGGCTGGGGGCGCCCTCGGTGAGGAGCCCGAGCCAGGTGGCCAGCAGGCCGCCCACCTCTTCGGCCCAATGCATTTCCTCATCGGGGTTGAGGGTCAGGCGCTTCTCCAGGGAGACATCTCCGAGGTCTTCCATGAGCATGCAGCGCTCTTCGTCGGCACACTGAATGATGGTGGCCACGCGAACCACGGGGTCGAGGAAGGCCTGGAGGGCCCGGAAATCGTAGTAGGGATCGTCGGGTTTCTCGGGATCCGGCGGCGGATACATCACCACCAGTGCGGTACCCAGCTGGGGATGATCCACCCGGAAGTAGCGCCGGGCGCCCGCATCGCCGCTCAGGGGCCTGGGATTGCGGCATTCCCAGCGTTCGAGCACGGACTGCAGACGGGGTTCCATCACCCTAGTCTAATCCCAGACGCACCTGCCGCCCCTCGTGCTGGAACCAGAAGGCGTCGCTGTCCTGCATGGCGGCCAAAGGCGCAGCTCCGGGGCCGAGGACGCAGCGTCGAAGATGGCCGCCGGGCGTGGCCGTGGGATGGACGTAGCAGCCAGAGAGACGCCCCTCCTGGGTCGGTGCGATCTCTGCTGCGGCGGCGATGAGGTGGTCGGGGCTGCCGATGTCGAGCCAGGGAAAGGGTTCCACCACGATGCCCGCGTGGTGCCGGAGGCGGGGCAGGAGGTCCCGCTTGGTATCCGAAGGCCCCTCGGGCAGCAGGGCCAGCGCAGCGGCGCTCCAGAAGGCCGCCCCCGTGAAGTGGTAGGGGCCTTCGCCTGTCTCGCCCTGGGGTAGCACACGGCCCTGGCGATCCAGCCACACGGGATTCCAGGGGCCTCCCGTGTGCGGCACCAGCAGCCAGCTCAACTCGGGGCCGCGACGCAGGTGCTCTGCGCGGAAGGCGGCCCAGGGAACCTCCGCCAGGGCATCGCCGTTCCACACAGCCAGCGGATCGGCGGCTCGGCCCAGGGCATGGCGTAGACCCCCGGCGCTACCCAGCAGAAGCGGCTCGGGACACACCTCCAGCTCGCCCTGGGCCGCCTCCGTCAGGCGCTCCGGCAGGTGGTGGGCATTGCAGGCCAGATGGCCCAGGCCCGCCGCCCGCATGTTATCGGCCCCCCAGAGCAATAGAGGTCGGCCTCGGAGGGTCCAGGCGGGCTTGGGAAGCACCAGGGACAGGGGCCCCATGCGCGTTCCCAGGCCCGCGGCCAGGATGAAGCCGTCAAGCTTCGGCATCGTGACCATTATCGCCATTGACCGGGCGCAGCAGGAATTTTCCCGGCGCCATGCCACGCATCTCCAGCACGCGGATGCGCCAGCCCTCCAGCCTCAGTTCGTCTCCCACCCGAAGGATGCGCCCCAGACGCTCCTGGAAGAAGCCGCCAAGGCTCACGGAGTCGGCTTCGGTTTCCAGATGCAGGTCCAGATGGTCCTCCAGCTGTTCGAGGGTCACGGTGCCCTGGGCGAGCCAGGCGCCGCCACGGGTGCGTCGGAGGTTGATGACTTCGCGGTCGAATTCGTCCTGGATCTCGCCCACCAGCTCTTCGAGGACATCCTCCAGGGTGACGAGGCCATCGGTGCCGCCATGCTCGTTCACCACCAGGGCCAGGTGCTGTTTCTGTTTCTGGAAATCCAGCAGCAGATCCTGGATCAGCCGCATCTCCGGCACCAGGAAGGCCGGACGCGCCAAGGCCCGGAGATCGAGTTGCGGGCCCTGATCGTGGAGGGCCCAGAGAAGTTCCTTGAGGTGGATGACGCCCACCACGTGATCGAGATCGCCTTCCACCACGGGAATGCGGGTGTGGGGTGTGGAGCGCGCCAGCTCGAGGTTGGCGGCCAAGTCGTGGCGCAGGTCGAAGTAGACCACCTCGCTGCGGGGGATGGCCACTTCCTTCACGGTGCGCTTGGAGAACGAGAAGATGTTCTCGATCAACTGGGCCCGGGACAGCCCCAGGGCGCCGGTAGCCTGGCTGCGGGAGAGCATCTGGCGGTATTCATCTTCGGTGGGGAGTAGTTCCTCGTCGTGACCATGGGCCTGGGCCGGCAGGCCGAGCAGGCGCTCGACCAAGCGGCTCAGGAAGCCCAGGCTCCAGGTGAGGGGATGCACGAGGCGGGACCAGAAAAGCAGAGGCTGGGCCGTGTGGATGGACCACTTGGATGCGTTCCGGATGGCGAAGGAACGGGGCACCATCTCAGTGAGCACCACGTGGACGGTGGTCATGAAGAGCAGGGCCATGGCCGAGGCCAAGGGATGCACGACCCAGGGCCAGGGCAGCCCCCTGAACAGGAGCTCCAGGGGGCGGGCCAGCAGGTCCTCGCCGATGGCGCCGAAGGCGATGGTGCAGATGGCGATCCCCACCAGCACGCTGGAGAGGTGATGGCTGAGATCCCGCTGCACCTCCAGCGCCTTGAGGGCGCGGGGCTCCTGCTCAGCGATGGCTTCCAGTTGGGTGGGCCGCACGCGGACGATGGCGAACTCGGCCAGCACGAAGAAGGCGGAAAAGAGCAGCAGGATGCCCGTGATGATCAGGGCGGTCATGGCTGAAATCAGACGGGCCGAGTGAGGTCAGAGGCGCGGCGGATGCCCGTTTCCAGATCGGCGACGGCCTCGCTCAGGGCGTCCAGGCGGGCGGACTTCTCGTTCAGATGGCCTTCGAGTTCTCGCTTCTCCCGATCCAGGGCAGCGATCCGATCCCGCTGTACATCGATGCTGGCATTGAGGCGGTTGAGGTGACCCTCGCGCTCGTCGATGCCCTGCATGAGCTCGAGCCTCTGCTGCTCGTGGACGCTCACCATGCGAGCCATCTCCTTTTCCAGTTCCGCGAGGCGCTGCTCCTGATCCTGGCGAATCTGGCGCAGCTCCGCGGCTTCGGTGCCGAGGGACTGGAGAAGGCTCTCCTTCTCCAGGAGGGTGGCGTCGAGTTCCAGGCGGCGTGCCTCGTGTTCAGTGAGTTTGGCCTGCATATTCTCGCACTCGCGGGTCAGGCCGCCCAGGCGGCCGCCCTGGTCTGCGAGCTCCCGGCGCTGGCCCCGCAGCGTGGCTTCCAGCCCTGCGATATCGACCTTCAGGGCATCGCCCTCCTTGAGGCGCTCGGCGAGATCCGCATTCCGGGCCTCGAGCTGATTCTGGAGCTCCTGGATCCGAGCCTCATAGCTGTTGATCCGGTCTTCCAGGTCTCGCGCCTTCTCAGCGGCGGCCAGATGCTCCGTGGCCCGCTCCGACAACCGGGCGATTTCCGCTTCGAGCTCGCCACTGCGCTGTTCCGCAACGGCCTGGGCGGCTTCCAGTTCGGGGATGCGGCCTTCCAGGGCCAGGCTGTGACGTTCACGCTCTTCGAAACGCGCGCGCAGTTCCTCCCGCTCCTTCTCGATATCCTCGAGCTTCTCCTGGAGGTGGGTGGTTTCGGCCTCTGCCCGGGTGGTGTGGCTCTCCTGGGCCAGGAGGGCTTCTTCCGTGTCCTTGAGTTTCTGCTGCAGTTCGCCGAGTTCGGTCTGTCGGCGTTCGGCCTCATCGAGGTTGCGGGTGGCCCGCTCATGCTCCAGGCGGAGATTCTCCAGCTCCTGCTGAAGCCCAGTCAGCTGCGCCCGGCTTCGCTCAGCCTCATCGAGGTTGCGGGTGGCGCGCTCGTGTTCGGAGCGAAGGCCGTCCAGTTCCTGATCCTTCTTCACCAGCAGGGAGCCGAGATCCTGGAGCTTGGCCTCCAGATCCTGGACCCGGCTTTCCAGCAGCTCCACCTTGCCGGCATCCTTGGCAACGGAGGGTGGGGGCAGCGCCGAGGGCAACGCGATCGCCAAGGGGGGCAGCGCCGGGGCGCCCTGGCCCCGTTTCGCAGGCACCGGGGGTTCGGGTGCAGATGGGGGGGCGGGCACGAAGAGCTGGGGTTCGGGATTTTCTTCAATATCGAGTTCGGTCTTCAGGCTCTCCAGCCACTCTTCCCCTAGATCGGTTCCGGATAGATCGCCCAAGGGGTCATCGGAACCAACGCCGCCCAGAGGGTCATCGGGATCCACGAGACGCCTGGGTACTACGGCGGTGAGTTCGGAAACCAGGGAGCTGGAGTCGATGGGCTTGTGGAGGTAGAGATCGGCCCGGCCCTTGAGACTCTGGTGGCGGCTGTATTCTTCCGCAGTGGCCTTGGCGCTGATGAGTGCGACTCTCAGCCCAGCCAGCAGGGGATTCTTGCGAATGGCGGAACACAGGGCATAACCCTTGTTCTCGGAGACCTCGACGCAGATCAGGACCGCCGCATACTCGCCGGTCTCCAGGCGTTGGGGAACGCCTTCCGTACCAAAGGTGAAATCGACATCGAAGGTGGATTCCAGAGCGAGCTGGTGATCCTTGATGAATCTCCTGTCGCTATCGACGAAAAGGAGACGTTGGCCCATGGCGTAGATCCTTGATATGGACGTTCAGTCTAACCCCAATCCTTCCAAAAACACACCGCCGGGCAGAACCCGGCGGCGGGTGTGGGAACGGCTTGGATTATCGAGGTGGGATGGCCACAGTGATCTGCTGCGATCCCTGGCCTTCGCGCACCAGCAGCAGCAGGGGCTTGCCACTCAACTTTCGCACCTCGGCATAGAACTCCTGCAAGGTGTCGACATTCTTGGTGCCTACAGCACTGATCACGTTGCCCACCGCGAGTTTTTCGGCGGTGACGGCCCGGGCAGAAACGAAGGTAACCACCACGCCCTTGCGGTCATTGGCGATCCGGTACTGGTGGCGAGTGGCGGCATCGATGGCAGCCACATCAAAGCCGTAAAGCTTCTCGAGATTGGGTTTCTTGGCGTCTGGGGCGGCCTCCTTGGAACCCGAGGAATCCGGATCGTCCTCACCCGCGCTGCCATCGGCCCGTTGGAGGTCCTTGCGGTCCCCCAGAGTCACGGCCAGTTCCCGGGCCTTGCCGTCTCGCACCACGGTGAGCTTGACCACATCTCCGGCCCGGCGGCTGGCGATGATGGCCACCAGTTCATCGGGGTTGTTGATCTTTTCGCCGTCGATGGCGGTGATCACGTCCAGGCGCTGAACGCTGCCCTTGTCCGCGGCCTGCCCGCGCACCACGTCGCTGACGACGACACCCTGCTTGATGCCCAGGGAATCCTGGAATGCCTTGTCCAGCTCCATGGGTGTGATGCCCAGGTAGCCGCGGCTCACAGGGCGACCCGAGCGGAGGTCGCGGAGGATGCGGTTCACCATGTTGATGGGCACGGCGAAGCCGATGTTCTGACCATCGGCACGGATCGCGGTGTTGATGCCGATGATCTCGCCCCTCAGGTTCAGCAGCGGGCCACCGGAATTGCCCCGGTTGATGGCGGCGTCGGTCTGGAGGAAGGACTCCAGGCCACTGGAGCCCCGCAGGGCCCTGGCACTGCGCCCCTTGGCGCTGATGATGCCCTGGGTGACGGTATGGTCGAGGCCCAGGGGATTGCCGATGGCCACCACCCACTCGCCGACCTTAGCCTTGTCCGAATCGCCGAGGGCCGCGAAGGGGAGGTGCCCCGCGTCGATGCGGATGAGGGCGATATCCAGTTCCTTGTCCTTGCCCAGCACCTTGGCCTTGAAGGTGCGTCCGTCGGAAAGCTTGACCTCCAGTTCCGCCTCGCCCCCGCGGATGCCTTCAATGACATGGTGGTTGGTGAGGATCTCGCCGTTGGGGCTGATGATCACGCCACTGCCGCCGGCCATGACCTTCTGGACATCCTCTTCACCCCTGGGCTGCCGAGGCGAGCCCTGGCCGGGATTGCGGGGACTGAAGAAGAAATCGAAAAATTCATCGCCCCCAAAGGGGCTGCCCATATTGGGGCGAGTCTTCACGAAACTCGTGTTCTGGATGGAAACTACGGTGGGATTGAGCTTTTCCACCACCTCCGCGATCGGAGGCAGGCGGTCCAGCCCCTTGGCATCCACCAGGACCGGTTTCTCTTCCTGAGCCTGGGCGACCCAGTGGTAACTGAGCCCCATCCCGAGCGCCAGACAGCCAGCTGCAAAGGCTGAGAGCCCAAGTGTCTGTTTGACCATGCGATTCATGTGGCAACCTCGTGCAGTAAATGACCCAGAGGGTCGGATCAGACCCAACATGATGCCATCCATTCAAAGGTTTCAACCCTGGTCATCGCCCCCCTTCCCTGATACACTGAGCGGCTCCAACGGCGGCTGTAGTTCAGTTGGTTAGAGCACTGGATTGTGATTCCAGGTGTCGGGGGTTCGAGTCCCCTCAGCCGCCCCAGATCAAAAAGAGCCCCCTCGGGGG
>JAYREN010000184.1:0-6508 GCA_041908845.1 Holophaga sp.
AGGACATCTCGGAGACATGCACCAGGCCTTCGACGCCGGGCTCGAGCTCGACGAATGCGCCGTAGTCGGTGATGGAGACCACCTTGCCCTTGACCGTGGCCTGGACGGGGAAGCGCTCCTCGACCGTGAGCCAGGGATCAGCGAACTTCTGTTTGTAGCCGAGGCTGACGCGCTCGGTGTCCTTGTCGTACTTGAGGATGGCGACTTCGACCTTGTCGCCCACCTGGAACATTTCGCTGGGGTGGTTGAGGCGGCCCCAGGACATGTCGGTAATGTGCAGCAGACCGTCCACGCCGCCCAGATCGATGAAGGCGCCGTATTCGGTGATGTTCTTGACCTGGCCTTCCACCAGCTTGCCTTCTTCCAGGCCGGCCAGCGTCTCTTCCTTGAGGGAAGCGTTGATGGTTTCCAGGAAGAGCTTGCGGGACAGCACGATGTTGCCGCGGCGGCGATTGACCTTGATGACCTTCATGTCGAAGGACTTGCCGAGGAAGGGATCGAGGTTGCGGGCGGGCTTGGTGTCCACCTGGCTGCCGGGCAGGAAGGCGCGGATGCCGATATCGACCGCCAGGCCGCCCTTGACCTTCTCGAGCACCACGCCGTGAACGGTGAGGTTGGCCTTGAAGGCCTTCTCCACTTCGTCCCAGATCTTCATCTTCTCCGCGCGGTCGCGGGAGAGACGCACGTTGCCATTGGCGTCCTCGAGGTGCTCCACGAGCACTTCGACCACGTCGCCCACGGCCACGCCGACGGTGCCGTCGGGGTTGTTGAACTCATCGATATTGACCGTGCCCGAGCCCTTGTAGCCGATGTCCACGATGACGTCCTTGCCGCGGATTTCGACCACCATGCCGCGCACGACCTGTTCTTCGCGCAGGGCCCTGGTCTCACCCTGCAGGGCGTCCATGAACTCTTGGCTTTCCGGGGACTCGTCCCCGATCAGCGAGGCGTCAAGCACCGTGATACGGCCCATCTGCTTGGTCGCCTTGCCTTTGATGAGAGATGATAGTTTGGACATTCAGTCCACCTCGAATAGTTGGCCCTCTCCAAATGGGGCCTGGATTCCCGGCACATGCGTCCGGCAG
This sequence comes from Holophaga sp., assembly GCA_041908845.1. Taxonomy (GTDB): domain Bacteria; phylum Acidobacteriota; class Holophagae; order Holophagales; family Holophagaceae; genus JAYREN01. The sequence continues at coordinate 1,086 of JAYREN010000184.1, forward strand.
AACGACCAGCCTAGCGCGGAAATGGCTTGGAATCCAAAGAAAAGTCCTGGCAACACCCCTCGTTCTGGACGACCGCCCGGGGCGTCCAGAATTCTTCCCGGTACGTTCGGGCGTTCCCAGCATCGAAAACCCAAACCCGGAGGTTTTCGCCGTGATCAATAAGGTCATCGCTTCGGCAGACGAGGCCATCAAGGATGTGCGGGATGGCATGACCCTGGTCGTGGGCGGCTTCGGGCTCTGCGGCATTCCCGAGAATCTCATCGCGGCTCTGGTGCGCAAGGGCGTCACGGGGCTCACCTGCGTTTCCAATAATGCAGGCGTGGACGACTGGGGCCTGGGCCTCCTGCTGCAGAACCGTCAGGTGCGGAAGATGGTTTCCTCCTATGTCGGGGAGAACGCGGAATTCGAGCGTCAATATCTTTCGGGCGAACTCGAGGTGGAGTTCGTACCCCAGGGCACCCTGGCGGAGCGCATGCGGGCGGGCGGCGCGGGCATTCCGGCCTTCTTCACCCCTGCGGGCGTCGGAACGCTGGTGGCCGAGGGCAAGGAGGTGCGCGCCTTCGAGGGGCGGGACTACGTGATGGAGCGGGGCATCCTGGGCGACTTTTCCCTTGTGGCAGCCTGGAAGGCGGACCGCATGGGCAACCTGGTCTTCCGCAAGAGCGCCCGCAACTTCAATCCCATGGCCGCCACCGCCGGAAGGGTCTGCATCGCCGAAGTGGAGGAGCTGGTGGAGGTGGGCGAGCTGGACCCCGACCAGATCCATACGCCCGGTGTGTTTGTGCACCGCGTCGTGGTGGCGCCGCGCCTGAAACGCATCGAACAGCGCACGACTCGGAGCTCGGAGTAGCCATGCCCCTCACCCGCGAACAGATCGTGCAGCGCGCCGCCCAGGAGCTGCGAGACGGTTACTACGTGAACCTGGGCATCGGGATCCCCACCCTCGTGGCCAATGCCATTCCACCCGGGGTCGAAGTCATCCTGCAATCCGAGAATGGCATCCTGGGCCTCGGCCCCTTTCCCGAGGAATCCGCGGTGGACGCCGATCTCATCAACGCGGGCAAGCAGACCGTCACGGTGCTGCCGGGCGCGGCCTTCTTCTCCTCGGCGGATTCCTTCGCCATGATTCGGGCGGGCAAGATTGATCTGTCCATCCTGGGGGCCATGCAGGTTTCCGAATGCGGGGATATCGCCAACTGGATGATTCCGGGCGCCATGGTGAAGGGCATGGGGGGCGCCATGGATCTGGTGGCGGGGGCACGGCGGCTGGTTGTCACCATGGAGCACGTCTCCCGGAAGGGTGAGAAGAAGATCCTGAAGGCCTGCACCCTGCCGCTCACGGGCGTGCGCTGCGTGAATCGCATCATCACCGACTACGCCGTGATGGATGTGACAGACCAGGGACTCAGGCTCACGGAAAGGGCGCCGGGCGTGTCGGTGGAACAGGTGCAGGCCCTCACGGAACCGACGCTCATCGTGGAGGGGGAAGTGCCGTTCATGGTGCTCTAGCGTTGACAATCCTCCCCTCAAGGTCTACTTAGGAAGACGGTCCTTCGGATCCTTGAACCGTGGCGAATTCCTTTGGGGGGTGGCTCGTGTCCCTCGACCTGGCTCGAAAAAAGACACAGAACCCCAGGGTGGCGCCTCTTGTGGGGGTCTTGCTTCTCTCCCTGTCTCCGGCCTGTTCCCTGAAGCGGGTGGCCGTCAACCAAGTGGGCGATGCGCTGGCGGGATCCGGCGCGGTCTTCGCGGGTGAGGAGGATCCCGAGTTGGCGCGGGCGGCGGTGCCCTTCGGGCTCAAGACGATCGAGGGACTGCTGGCGGAGTCCCCGAAGCACAAAGGGCTGCTGCTGGCCGCCTGCAGTGGATTTACCCAGTATGCCTACGTCTTCGTCCAACAGGATGCGGATCTGATCGAGGCTCAGGATTTGGCCCGGGCCACGGAACTGCGGGGCCGCGCCAAGAAGCTCTACCTGCGGGCTCGGGACTACGGACTGAGAGGGCTCGAGGTCGAGTGTCCCGGTTTCCGGGACCAGTTCCAGAAGGATCCCGAGGCCGCCCTGGCCCGGGTGGGAAAGCTCCAGGTGCCGCTGCTCTACTACACGGCGGCAGCCTGGGCGGCGGCCTTTGCCCTGGATGTGGCGGATTCCCAACTCTCCGTGGATCAGACCCGAATCGAGAAGATGATGGGGCGGGCGCTGGCCCTGGATGAAGGCTGGGATGAGGGCGCCATCCCCGAGTTCCTGGGCACCTGGGAGGCGGGCCACCTCTCGGCGGGAGGTTCTCTCCCCAAGGCTCAACAGTATTTCGAACGGGCAAGACAGTTCGCGGTAGCGCCTCGGGCCTCGATCTTCGTCGCCATGGCTGAATGCTTGGCAGTGCCTGCCCAGGATCGCAAGGCCTTCGAGGCCCGACTTCGGGAGGCCCTGGCGGTGGATGTCGCCAAGGCCCCCACCCGCAGGCTGGCCAACCTCATCGCCCAGCGGCGAGCCCAGTGGCTGCTGGGGCGGGTGGATGATCTTTTTGTGGATGAACCGGAATCGAAGGAGAAGTAACCATGAATTTGATGAGTGCTCTTGGTCGAAGTGGCCTCTTCCGCAGGTTGCCCGCGCTGCTACTGGTGGCCTGTGCAAGCCTGATGCCCCTGACCGCCCAGGTGACCATCAAGATGGCCACCCTGGTGCCGGAGAACTCCTCCTGGTACGCGGGGCTGAAGGAAATGGGTGACAAGTGGAATCGCCTCTCCGGGGGCAAGGTGCGGCTGGTGCTGTATCCCGGTGGGCGCCAGGGCGATGATCCCGATGTGGTGCGCAAGCTGCGGCTGGGCACCTTGCAGGGGGCTGTGTTGACCTCGGCGGGGCTCGCCGAGATCGATCGCTCGGTGTACGCCCTGAGCATTCCCATGGCCTACGATTCCTACGACGAGGTCTACAACGTACTCGAGCGGATGCGGCCTCGCCTGGAGAGCCAGATGGAGGCCAAGGGTTTTGTGGTGCTGAATTGGGCCGATGGCGGGTGGACTCACTTCTTTTCCAAGAAGGCTGTCGCCGCGCCCGATGATCTGCGCAGGCTCAATCTTTTCCAGTGGGCGGGGGATCCCAAATCCCTGGAAATCTGGAAAGCCGCAGGCTTCAACCCCAGGCCGACGCCCTCCACTGAGCTGGCCACGGGCCTCCAGACGGGGCTCCTGGAGGCATTCCTGGCACCTCCGCAGATGGTGGTCATCACGCGCTATTACGAGCAGGCCCGGTACATGACTGATCTCAAGTGGGCGGTCATCATGGGCGCCACCATCGTGAAAAAGGAGGCCTGGGCCAAGGTGCCCGCGGAGCTCCGTCCGGCCCTGCTGCAGGCCGCCCAGGAGGCCGGCGCCAAGCTCCAGGCCGAGATGCGCCAGAGCGGGGAGCGGGATGTCCAGGCGATGCGCCGATCGGGGCTGACGGTGGTGCCGGTGGATGCCAAGGCCCGGGCGCTCTGGCGCCAGTCCATTGACGGGGCCCGGGGCAAGATCCGTGGGGAGATGGTGCCGGCCGATGCCTACGATGAGGCCCTTCGCTACCGGGACGCCTACCGGAAGCAGCGTCCGGCCTCCGGGGGTGGCCGGAAGTGAATGTCCTTCACGCCATCTATTCACGGACGGAGCGGTGGATTCTGGTGGGGGCCCTGGCCCTGATCACCCTGTTGCCGCTCATCGATGCCATTGGTCGGCCCCTGGGGGGATTCCACATCCGGGGGTCCGCAGCCTATGTGCAGCAGCTGACTCTGTGGATGGCCTTCGTCGGGGGGCTGGCCGCGGCGGTGCAGGGCAAGCACCTCACGCTCTCCACGGCGGAATTCCTGGGGGATGGCCATGCCCACCGCCTGTCCAGACTCTTCGCCTATTCCGTGGCCGCCGCCGTGCTTGGCATTCTGGCCTACGCCAGCGCGGACGTTGTCCTGGCCAATCGCCTGGACCCGAAGATCCTGTCCATGGGGCTGCCGGAATGGGTGAGTGAGATCGTCATGCCGGCCTCGCTTGGGCTGATGGCGATTCTGTTCGCCTGGAAGGCCTCGGCGCGGGCCTGGGGGCGGGCCATCGCCTTCGCGGCCATCGCGGGGGCCTTCCTGCTGGGAACCCTGCCGGAAGCCGCGCTGACCCATCTCTGGCCCCTGGCACTGGTGGCTCTTCTGGCGGGCTTCTTCGGGGCCCCGGTTTTCGTTGTCATGGGCGGCATCGCGCTGGTGTTCTTCTTCCGGGAGGGAACACCCGTGGCGGCAGTGTCCGCTGAAATCTATCGCCTGGTGGCGTCGCCGACTCTGCCCGCATTGCCACTGCTTACCGCCGCGGGTTACGTGTTGGCGGAAGGTTCCGCCGCCGAGCGGCTGGTCCGATTCTTCCGGGCCCTCTTCGGCTGGATGCCAGGTGGCACGGCCGTGATGGTGGCGGCGGTCTGCGCCCTCTTCACGACGTTCACCGGCGGCTCGGGGGTTACCATCATCGCCCTGGGTGGGCTGGTGTACCCCATTCTGCGGGCCGAAGGCTATTCCGAAGGCTTCTCCCTGGGTTTGGTTACGGCCTCGGGGTCGCTGGGGCTGCTGTTCCCGCCCAGCCTGCCGGTGATTCTCTACAGCGTGGTGGCGGGGAGTCGGGAACAGGCCGTGGCGGCGGATCAGCTCTACCTGGCAGGGCTCCTGCCGGGGCTGCTGCTGGTGCTCCTGACGGCGGGTTATGGCGTCTGGGTCGGCAAGCGCACGGGCCCCCCGAAACAGGCTTTCTCTCTTAAGGAACTCGGCGCCTCAGCCTGGGGCGTGAAGTGGGAACTGCTGCTGCCCGTGATGCTCGTCGGGCTCTTCGCCAGCGGCTATACCACGATGCTGGAGACGGCGGCGGCGGCCCTGGCCTACACCGTGATCGTGGAATGTTTCGTGATGCGGGACGTGCACATCTTCAAGGCGCTTCCCGGTGCGCTGGTCAAAGGCTCGGCCCTGATGGGTTCGGTGCTGATCCTGCTGAGCGTGGCCATGGGTCTCACCAGCTATCTGGTGGACGCCCAGATTCCTGATCTGCTCTTGGCGTGGGTGCAGGCGCACATCCACTCGCCGCTGCTGTTCCTGCTCGTGTTGAATGTGATTCTGCTGGTGCTGGGCAGTGTGCTGGAAATTTACTCCGCCATCATCATCCTGGCCCCGGTGATCGTGCCCATGGGAGCCGCCTACGGCATCAACCCCGTGCATCTCGGCATCATCTTCCTGGCCAACCTGGAGTTGGGGTTCCTGCTGCCGCCCGTGGGGCTGAACCTCTTCCTGTCGTCCTCGCGGTTCGGCCAGCCCTTGCCCAAGCTGTACCGTCACGTGGTTCCCTTCCTGGTGATCCTAGGTATCGGGCTCCTGCTTATCACCTACCTGCCCGGGCTCTCGGTGGGTGTGTTGAAGGTGTTCGGCAC
>JAYREN010000185.1:0-6494 GCA_041908845.1 Holophaga sp.
GACGCCAACATCATCGAGACTGTGGACCGGGTGCGGGCCGTGCTGCCGGAACTCCAGACGGCCCTGCCGCCCAGCATGGAGATGCGGGTGCTCATCGATGCCACCCGGACCATCCGGGCCTCGGTCTCGGATGTGCAGTTCGCCCTGATGATCTCCATTGGCCTGGTGATCCTGGTGGTCTTCCTGTTTCTACGCAGCGTGAGGTCCACGCTCATTCCCAGCGTGGTCGTGCCCATCTCCCTGGTGGGCACCTTCGGGGTGATGTACCTGGCGGGCTTCACCATCGACAATCTCTCCCTGATGGCCCTGACGGTGGCCACGGGCTTCGTGGTGGACGATGCCATCGTGGTGGTGGAGAACATCACCCGCCACCTGGAAAACGGGATGAAGCCCATGCAGGCCGCCCTCCACGGTGCCCGGGAGATCGGCTCCACGGTGGTGTCCATCAGCATCTCCCTGGTGGCCGTGTTCATTCCGATCCTGCTCATGGGCGGCATCGTGGGGCGGCTCTTCCGGGAGTTCGCCATCACCCTCTCGGTGGCCATCGCCATTTCCATGGTGATCTCACTCACGACCACACCGATGATGTGTTCGCGGTTGCTGCGGCCCCACGGGGAAGAGCACCATGGTCGCCTGTTCCAGGCCAGCGAGCGCCTCTTTCAACGGGTCATGGGGCAGTACGAACGCTCACTCAGATGGGTGTTGAGGCATCAATTCACCACCCTGATGGTGGCTGTGGGCACGGCCCTGGCCACGGTGATCCTCTACATATACATTCCCAAGGGCTTTTTCCCCCAGCAGGATACTGGGAGGATCAACGGCACCATCCAGGCCGCCCAGGACATCTCCTTCCAGGGGCTGGAAAAGCTCATGGTCCAGTTCGTGGATATCGTGCAGAAGGACCCGGGCGTGGAAAACGTGACGGCCTTCGTGGGAGGGGGCAACACGGGGCGGATGTTCGCTTCGCTCAAGCCCAATAATCAGCGAAAGGAGAGCGCCGACCAGATCATCGCCCGCATAAGGGCCAAGGCGGCGCCCATCCCGGGCGCGACCCTCATCATGCAGTCGGTGCAGGATCTCCGCATGGGAGGCCGTATGGGCGGCGCCCAGTACCAGTACACGCTGCAGGCCGACGATTCCAAGGATCTGCTGGAGTGGGCGCCCCAGGTGCTGCAGAAGCTGCGCACGGTTCCTCAGTTGGTGGACGTGAACACCGATTTGCAGAACAAGGGCCTGGAGGCCCGCCTGGTGATCGATCGGGCCACGGCGGCGCGGCTCGGGATCAGTACCCAGATGATCGACAACACCCTGTACGACGCCTTCGGCCAGCGCTATGTCTCCACCATGTACATGCCCCTGAACCAGTATCGGGTGGTACTCACGATGGATTCCCAGTTCCTGCAGACCCCCGAGGGGTTGGGGCACATCTATATCCGTTCCCGTCAGGGGATGCTGGTTCCCCTGAGCACCCTTGCCCACTTTGAGCGGCGCGATACGGCCCTCTCCGTCAACCACCAGGGGCAGCTGCCTTCGGTGACCATCTCCTTCAATCTCTCACCCGGAATATCACTGGGTGAGGCCGTGGAGGCCATCGACAAGGCCCAGGGCGAAATCGGCCTTCCGGGCAACATCCGCGGCACGTACATGGGCACCGCCCAGGCCTTCAAGTCGTCCCTGGCCAATCAACCCTGGCTGATCCTGGCGGCGCTGCTGGTGGTCTACATCGTGCTCGGGGTGTTGTACGAGAGTCTGATCCACCCGATTACCATCCTCTCCACGCTGCCCTCCGCGGGTGTGGGAGCCTTGCTGGCGCTCCTTCTGTTTCGAACGGAACTCAGCGTCATCGCCTTCATCGGCATCATCCTGCTCATCGGCATCGTCAAGAAGAACGCCATCCTGATGATCGACTTCGCTATCGGGGTGGAGCGTCGTGAGGGCAAGACGCCCGAGGAATCCATCTTCCAGGCCTGCATGCTTCGTTTCCGGCCCATCACCATGACCACTCTGGCTGCCATGCTCGGCGGTCTGCCCTTGGCCATCGGCATGGGCACGGGCTCGGAAATGCGGCGCCCCCTGGGCATCGCCATCGTCGGCGGCCTGTTTTTCAGCCAGCTGCTCACCGTCTACACCACGCCGGTCATCTACCTCTACATGGACCGACTGAGGCTCCGCTGGGCCGGTATCAGTGGACGGTATCTTCCGGGTCGACCAAGGCCGTGATCACCTGGGGTGGCTGAACGCCCCGCCAGCCCAGCAGCCAGCCGAGGTTGAGGGCGAGGCCCATCAGGGTGTAGATCGCAAAAAAGACGAGGAAGAAATCCCGGGGGAAAACGATCAGGAGGCAGAGCAGGGCCACGAACCCGATGGTGATCCATCGGCGGATCCACGGGCTGGGTGGGATCTTCTTGAAGTTGGGGAACCGGACCGTGGACACCATCAGGAGGCCCACGGCGAATAGTTCGAAGGCGAAGAGATAGGCATAGAACGGAGACTGGGGGGGCATCGGCCACGCGAGGATCACGGAAGCGATGCAGGCGGCCCCGGCGGGGATGGGCATGCCCCCGCAGAAGCGGGTCTCGGTCTCCCCGACCTGTACATTGAACCGCGCCAAGCGCAAGGCGCCGCAGGCGATGAAGAAGAAGGAAGCGGCCCAGCCAATGGCCCGCAGGCGATGGTCCTCCATCCCGAGGGTGAAGAAGCCGTAGCGGTAGGCGAGAATGGCGGGTGCCATGCCGAAGCTGAGGACATCCGCCAGCGAATCGAGTTGAACGCCGAATTCGGTGGCGGTGTTGGTGGCCCGGGCGATCCGTCCATCCAGTCCGTCGAAGACCCCCGCCAGCACCAGCAGAACTGCGGCCCACAGGAAGTAGCTCTGAGGGTTGTCCCCGGCGGCGTTGAGGGACATCACCACGCTGGAAAATCCGCAGAGCACGGAGATCAGCGTGACGATCGAGGGCAGGGCGAATTTGGATCGACGCACGGCTCGGCGGCGGCGGTCACGGCGTTCTTCGGGTGTCAGGCGCTTGCGCATGCCTCCATATTCCTCCCATTCGGGGGCCAGGGCGAGGGGGAGTGACGAATCGGAGAGGTTCGGGTCACAAAGTAGACCTTCTCGTAAACTGAGGGGCTGGGGGATGAATGCACCTGGTCGTGATCGGCGGTGGGCTTGCGGGGATCGTCCCGACTCGGGAGGATCGCGAAGCGAACGGCGGGAGTGGGGGACAGGGCGTCCCCCGCGATAGGAGGGAGGCCTCGATCCCAGGGTGCGAAGTAGGATGATGGAATGGGTATGAAGCATCTGGTGGTGATTGGCGGTGGGCATGCGGGGATCGTCCCGACTCCGCAGGATCGCGAAGCGAACGGCGGGAGTGGGGGACAGGGCGTCCCCCGCGATAGGAGGGAGGCCTCGATCCCAGGGTGCGAAGTAGGATGATGGGATGGGTATGAAACATCTGGTCGTGATCGGCGGTGGGCATGCGGGGATCGAGGCCGCTCACATTGCGGCCCGCATGGGTGTGCAGACCACGCTGCTGACCATGAATCTGGATCAAATCGGCCAGATGAGCTGCAACCCCAGCATCGGCGGGGTGGGCAAGGGCCACATGGTCCGGGAAGTGGATGCCTTGGGGGGGCTTATGGGGCGCCTCGCCGATGCGGCCGGAATCCATTTCCGCATCCTCAACGGCAGTCGTGGGGTGGCAGTGCGAGGGCCGCGAGCCCAGGCGGACCGGGTGAAATACCGCGCCGGCGCCCGCCATGCCCTGGAATGCACGCCCAACCTGCAACTCAAGCAAGGCATCGCGTCGGGACTTCGGTGGGCCCATGGAACCCGGGGGCTCCTGGGGGTGGAAATCCAGGACGGTTCCTTTCTCCCCTGTGACGCGGTACTGCTCACTTCGGGCACATTCTTGAACGGATGCGTGCTGATCGGCGAGCGGCGCATCGAGGCAGGCCGAGCCGGAGAGCCCGCCTCGACTGAGCTCGGCCTGCAGCTTCGGGCCCTGGGGCTGCCCTGGCGGCGCCTCAAGACCGGCACGAGCCCGCGCATCGCCAAGGGCAGCATCGATTTCGCAAAGCTGGAGGCCCAGCCTGGGGATGCGCCCCCCCGTCCCTTCAGCTTCTTCGGCCCCCGGCCTTCGCTTCCCCAGGTCCACTGTCATATCGCCCAGACCACCGCCGAGACCGAGGCAGCAGTAAGGGAGAACCTGCACCGCTCCTCGATGTACGGAGGCCACATCGAAGGTGTGGGACCTCGGTACTGCCCGTCCATCGAGGACAAGTTCGTCAAGTTCCCCGACAAGGCCCGCCACCAGATCTTCGTGGAGCCGGATTCCCTGGAAACTGACGAAATCTACCTCGCCGGGCTTTCCACCTCCATGCCTCCGGATGTGCAGGTGCGGATGGTGCGCAGCATGGTCGGTTTCGAGCGGGCCGAGATCCTGCGTCCGGGCTATGCCATCGAGTACGACGCCTTCGATCCCCTGCAGCTCCATCGGGATCTTTCCGTGGAGGGCCTCGAGGGGGTCTGGTTCGCCGGGCAGATCAACGGCACGACGGGGTACGAAGAGGCTGCGGGTCAAGGGCTGATGGCGGGGATCAATGCTGCGCGCTGGTTGAACAACCGGGAATCCGTAGTGCTTCCGCGGGATGCGGCCTACATCGGGGTGATGATTGATGATCTGGTCACCAAGGGCACGGACGAGCCCTACCGCATGCTCACGGCCCGGGCCGAGCACAGGCTGGGGCTGGCCTGTGATCTTGCGGATGTGCGTCTGCTCGGGGTGGCCAAGGAACTGGAGACGCTGACCCCAGATGAGATCGCCAGCGTCGAGCGGAGACAGGACCGAAGGCAGCGACTCCGGGCCCGGTGCGAGGAATCCTGGGTGGCCCGCACGACGATCTTTGGTCCAATAGCGCTGGAGTCGGGTCTGGCGCTGGCCTCGGGGATGACCCTTGCTGAGCTTATGCAGCGACAACAGGTGTCAAACGAAATCGCCGATGCGCTGCTCTCGAAGCTGCCTGTCTGGAATGAGGAGCAGGAGGGCTGGGATGCCGAATGGGAGCGGGATCTGCTGCTCTTCGAGCTCCGGTACGCTCCCTACCGCGAGCGGGAGGCGCGACTCCTAGAGGGCCACCGTGCCTGGGACCACATCCTCATTCCGGAAGAATTTCGGATCGAGGATCTTCCGGGGCTCAGCCGGGAGGTGAAGGAGAAATTCGCCAGACATCGCCCGGAGACACTAGGCCAGGCGTCTCGCATCCCAGGGATCACGCCAGCTGCGGTCACCCTGCTTCACTTGATGATCGAGCGCGGCAGGAAAAGCGCGTAGTTACCTTTTCTCCGCGACGAGTTCCTTCAGGTACGCCAGGAAGTCGTGCTTGAGATCCTCGCGCTTGAGGGCGAATTCCACGTTCGCCTTCAGGTAGTCCAGCTTGTTTCCCGTGTCGTAGCGTCGCGCAGGGATTGGCGCCGCAACGAGCTGACCCTCCTCGGCGAGCATCGCGAGGGCATCGGTGAGCTGGTACTCTCCACCCACACCGGGTTTTACGCGATGAAGATGTTCGAAGACTCGAGGAGTGAGGATATACCTGCCCACCACGGCCCAACGACTGGGGGAAAGCTTTGGCGTTGGTTTTTCCACGATGTCTGAAACACCCCAGCAGGGGCCTTCTTGGGCCGGTGCATTGACGATCCCATAGCGGCTGACATGTTCCATAGGGACCTGCTGCACACCGACGACGGATTTCCCGGTGGCCTGATGGGCGGCGATGAGCGCGCCGAGGGCGGGATCTTCCTCGTCGAAGACATCGTCGCCGAGGAGCAGCGCGAAGGTCTCCTGGCCAATGGCGTGTTCGGCGCAGAGCACTGCGTGTCCTAGCCCCATTGGTTCTCCCTGTCGCACGTAGGCGAACTGGGCGAGATGCGTAATGGTCTGGACAAGGTCGAGATCTTCCTGGCGGCCCCGGCGGCGCAGGGTGGCCTCCAGTTCGAAAGCCACATCGAAGTGATTCTCGATGGCCTGCTTCCCGCGTCCCGTGATCAGGGTGATGCTCTGGATGCCTGCGCGGATGGCTTCCTCTACCACGTGTTGGATCACGGGCTTGTCGACCAGGGGCAGCATCTCCTTGGGCTGGGCCTTGGTGGCCGGAAGAAACCGGGTGCCGAGGCCGGCGACAGGAATAAGGGCTTTCCGGATGCTTTGCATGGGTCCATCTTCTCTCATCAAGAGTAGAGAGGAAGGGTGAGTGAATTGATTTTGTTAATACTGATAACAATGCCTTTGATTCGCGCACAAGGATTGGAATCCAGCCCTGTCGGCCCCCCGCCCAAGATTTTTGCTTGCGTTCCCGGACCACGGGTGTATTCTAGATCTTCCGGCGCACACAATCGGTGCTCGGAAGTGTGAGGGATCGGTTCCGTTGAGATGCGGGATGGATTCAAAGCGATCAGGGGCTTGAGGGCTTAGGTCGTGGGGACTCAGGGCGTCTTTGAC
>JAYREN010000186.1:0-6488 GCA_041908845.1 Holophaga sp.
CCCCGTGGCCGCGCCCCTTGAACTGCTCGAAGCGCAAGCCGGGACGTAGGGTGAGGCGACTATTCACGGTCCAGGTATCCTGCACGAAGGCAGAGGTGCGATCCATCCAAGCGCGGATGTCGTAGCCACCACCGAGCTGGACGAAATCCGTATAGATGCTTCCACCGTCCGAGTAGCCGTTATAGCTGATCCCACCTGGGAAACGAGACTGCTCCTTGTCTCCCGACTGTTCCCGCTCAATCCCCATGCGGAAGGCGTGGGTATCTCCGGAAACCAGGAGCCCGGTCCTGAAGAGGTCCAAGGTGGCCGAAAAGCTCACTCGGGACTTGTCGTTGCTCTCTACCGTGTAAGCATTGCGGAACTGGTAGATGAGGCCTGTGTCACTGGCGGGATCATTGGGATTGAATCCGCCATCAATGTAGACCGAGGGAGTCTCGCCAACGTAGGCACGATAATCATCTTTCCCTGTGAAGCCCGTTACTCGAGCCGTGAATACGGCCGTAGGCCCAAGGAGTTGAGTCCAGGTCAGGCCAAAGCTGCGGTTGGGAGCGATCTGTTTGCGGGAGGCCTCGATGGCGGTCTCGTTGTCGATGCCCCGGTGTTCCCGAGCTACCCGGTCGTACTCTGCAAAGGCCTCGAAGGTACCATTTTTAGTGGCCTGCCAGGTTAGCTTCATCAAGAAGCGTGGATTGGTCAGCTCCACGGGTACTGGCGCATCGATGGGGGTCTGCTGGTCCACGATCTGTTCGGCCGAGACAAAGTACCAGAGCTTGTCCTTGATGATCGGCCCACCGATGCTGAGTGATAGATCGGAGCTGTGAGACGAAGGCACGCTGCGGTCCGTAAAACGGGGGTCCCGATTGCTCGACCTGGCCTGCCAGTTGGAAGTGCTGTAGTAGGTGTTGAAGGTGCCCTCCATCTCGTTGCCGCCCCGCTTAAGGATGGCGTTGATGAAGCCTCCCGTGAAACCACCGTACTCCGCGGGAGCGCCGATGCCGCCCACCTGGACTTCGGAGAACCACTCGGGATTGGCGTAGATCCACGGCGTGCCCAGGCCGGGATCCCCCACGTTCATCCCGTCCATCATGTAGGCGTTGGCATTGCGGCGATCCCCGCCCCAGGCCACTCCACCATTCACGCCCGGTGTGAGATCGGCGATGGAGGCAAGATCCCGCTTGTAGGGCAGCGTGTCTAGCTCTTCCAGCGAGAATGACTTGCCTAGGCCCGTGGGCGTGGGCTCTACCGAATTCGAGGTTTCCACCACCTCGACCACGGCCGAGGCCGCACTTTGGAATTTCCAGTTCACAGAGGAGGTGCGCCCCAGCTCCAGCATTTCACTGCCCGACAGGGATGTCTGGCCTGCGGCCTCCACCACAATGCGATAGCGACCCGGCGGAAGCATGGGAAACCGATAGGTCCCATTCGCGGCCGTGCGCATCGCTTTCTCGCCGCCGATCATCGCGGGTGAGCTGATGCGGACCGTGGCTCCAGCCAGGGGTTGGCCCTTGCCATCCCTCACCAGGCCGGCAAGGGCCGAGGTCGTACTGCTCTGGGCCACCAGGGCGGCGGGTGCAGCGACGAGGGCAAGCGCGAGCGCACTGACCCTAGAAAAGCCATTTCCTCGAGACATGGATCCCTCCCACTGAAAGCAGTGTGAGCAAAAAACTATGCTCCTACAAAACTGTGGTCAAGTTTTTTTTCATCTTATGGCAAAGATCCTTTTCTACTCGCCCGTGAACGTTCTCAAGGCTCCTGGTGGGCCTCAGTCCTTGGTGAACTTGGGCCGAGCCACCCGCTCAACTTCGTGGAGCTTCTTCAGGGAGCTCTGGGGGTCTTCGCGGGCGATGCTGGTGGCCAGAGCATGGGCCAGCACGCCGAAGGCCGCCAGGCTGTGGGAAAAGAGCAGGTTCTTGCCGGGAATGGGCAGGGTGGCGTTGGCGATCTTGGCCAGAGGCGAGTGCGCCCCGTCGGTGAAGGCCAGCACGGGAATCCCCCGCTTGCGTGCGTAGGCGGCGGCATCCAGCGTTTCCCGAGTGTAGGGCGTGATACTGATGGCGATGAGCAGATCGCGGGAATCCAGGTTGCCCACCTGGGTGGCGAAATCCGCGGGACTCCCCTCCAGAGTAGGTACGCCCGTGTTGATGAGCAGGTAGGCGAGCTGGCGACTCATGAGCGCCGACACACCGTCGCCGATGACCAGCCGCAGGCGGCTCTTCTTGAGCAGCTGGGCCGCGCTCTGAAGGAGATCCTCGTTCACCGCCTGCACCAGCAGCTCGATGTTGCGGATATCCCGTCGCGCCACTTCCACCAGCGTGGCCGCCGCCTGGGCCGGAGCCTCCAGGAGCTGATCGCCGCGCTGATAGTGTTTCTTGGCCGAACTGACCAGGGCCTTCCGCATCTCCAGATAGCCCGTATATCCCAGTTTCTTGGCGAAGCGCACCACCGTTGCCACGCAGGTGCTGGATTCCTTTGCCAGATCCTCCACCCCCCACAGGGCCGCCTCGTTGAGGTTGGCCTCTAGACAATCCGCGATGCGCCGCTGGCTGGCTGAAAGATCCTTGGCGCCGTGCATGCGGGACAGCAGGGGGAGCTTGGATGTGGGCATGGCTCCAGGGTAGCCCGAACCAGGGACGGTCGCTAAATTCCTGCCGTCCGAAGGGACTCTGAAGGCTGTTTGTGAAATCCGTGACCGAGAATCCCCCCGGTGTCCGTGTCCCACTGCCCCGAACTGACAAACGACAGCCATTGTCCAGTCCAGGAACCGATCTTGGCCAAAGGAGGCTACCCATGGACCCAGACACCCTGGAAAAGCTGGTACAGCAGTACCAGAACGGGAACCGTGACCCCGAGCTGATCGAACAGCTCAACCAGGCGGCCTGGACCGGTTTCCACGACCCCTGGGAGTTCGATCCCGGGGTTCCTATCCCGTATGAGGAAATGGCCGAGGATCCTGATGATCCCGACCTTGTTCGCCCCTTCACCCTCGACATGATCGAACGGGCCCTGGAGAGCCGGGGCTGGCGCTACTACAAGCGCGTGGGGGCCCATCCCTGGCTCACCGTGCACATCAACTACGACCCCGCCTCGGATCGGGAAACCAAGCTGATGTTCGCCGTGCTGGGCCGCGATCGCGACATCCTGCACATGGACTGGAACAGCGATCGCCGCACCTCCGCCGAGCGCTTCGACCGGGCCTTCCGCCTGTGCAACGAATGGAACTCCGCCTATCGGTGGCCCAGGGCGGCGGTAGCCATTCCCAACCTTCCCAATAAGGGGGCAGAGGACGAGGTTCCAGAAGAAGCGCCCTCCGGTCTGCTCACCCTGGACTTCGACCTGCCCCTGGCCAAGGGCATCCACCAGGACCTGCTCAACCACATCCTGGGCCGCGTCATCGACACTGGTTGGGATTTCTGGATCCTGGCCCGCAAAGATTACGGGCTCTGAAAGGGGTCCTCCCCGCAGAGCCCGCCTTTGTCCCGGTGCGGCTTTCCTACTTGGCGCTCAGCGCCGCCAGGGCGATGGAGTAGAGCTTGGTCCGGGCGGAATCGCCGCGGCTGGAGAGCACGCAGGGCACGCTGGCGCCCACCACCATGGCGGCCAGTTCGCAGCCTGCCAGCTTGGTGTTGGTCTTGTAGAAGACGTTGCCGGCATCGATGTTGGGGAACACCAGGCAGTCGGCATCTCCGGGCACTTCGCCCTTCACGCCCTTGGTCTCGGCGCTCTCCTTGTCGATGGCCACGTCCAGGCCCATGGGACCATCCACGAAGGCCCCCTTGATCTGGCCGCGGTCGGCCATCTTGCTGATGACCGAGGCATGCACCGTGGCCTCGATGCCCTCGCTCACCTGCTCGGTGGCGGCCACGAGCGCCACCTTGGGCTTCTCGATACCCAAGGTCTGGCCCACCTGGATCGCGTAGTTGGTGATGGCCACCTTCTGCTTGAGGTCGGGATAGGGCAGCACGGCCACATCGCCGCAGATAATCAGCTTGGGGTAGTTGGCGTTCTCGATGACGGTGATGTGGCTGAGCACGGCACCCGCGGGCATCAGGCCTTTTTCCTTGTTCAGGATGGCCCGCATGTACTTGTCGGTGCTTAGCAGCCCCTTCATCAGGATCTGCCCGTGGCCGCTGCGGATCAGCTCCACCGCCTTGGCTCCCGCGCCGGTATCCGTGCCTTCGTGGATGATCTCGAAATTCGCGGGATCCAGCTTGAGGTCCGCCAAGGCTTTGGCGATCTGGGCCTGATCGCCCACCAGCG
The DNA here is from genome assembly GCA_041908845.1 of Holophaga sp. GTDB lineage: Bacteria > Acidobacteriota > Holophagae > Holophagales > Holophagaceae > JAYREN01. The sequence goes on from JAYREN010000186.1 coordinate 4,258, forward strand.
TGGCATCCACGATGCCCTTCTCCCGAGCCTCGTTCACGGCCTCGATGGTGTGGGCATCCACCGCCCAGGCCGCCACGAGGCGCTTCTTCGCCTTGGACTTCACGGCCTCGAGGATCTGGTCGAGCTTGGTGATCGGCATGACGGCTCCCGGAAAGGAATGGCTCAAAACGCCGAGAATACCATATTCCACGGGGCTTTCAGAGGATCCACAGGCGGAGATCGGGCGATGTGATCGAGGTCAAGGGCAAGGTCGCGGAACGGCGGATGCAGGATGCCGGACCGAACCGCGCCCGCTTCTATCCCCTTCATCCCCTCCATCCCCTCCATCCCTGTTTACCTGCTTTTCAACAGGGATAAAGGGGATGAAGGGGATGAAGGGGATAAGAGCAACCCGATTATCGGCCTGACTCAGCCACGAAGGGAAAAGCGCCTTGCAACCGCAATCAACGCGTAAGCCCCAATCCAGACCCGCCTGAGCCTTCGGCCCCCAGTCGCGCGTGCGCAAGGGCGTATTCGCGGAATTCGCGGTTAAGCCTTTTTGGCGAAGCTTGGCCGATAATCGGGAAGAACAAAACTCACGGTAGTCGGCTTGCGTTCCTGGCTGTTTTGGGTTGCACAGACAGGGCCTGGAGGAGCAGGCGAAACGTATTCTTCCCGATTTCCAACGTCTCCAGACAGACAATGGGTTTCCCCTGAAAGCAATTCGAGGGGAGCTTGGCCGATAATCTGGGAAGGAACCACCCAACTCGCCCCGGAGCCGCCATGCCCCTGCCCCTCGCCCTCGTCATCGGAGCTGGTCCCGGCATCGGCCTGGCCGTGGGCCGTCGCTTCGCCCGGGAGGGTTTCGCCGTAGGTCTGGTGATCCAGCAGGAGGCCCACCGAGCTCCCTTCGAGGCCGCCTTGGTCCAGGCCGGTGCGGCCGAGTGGCACACTCAGGTGGCCGATGTGGTCGATCCAAACGCGCTGAAGGCCGCCCTCCAGCGCATCGCCACCGACCACGGTGGCACGCCCCAGGTGCTGGTCTACAACGCCTCCCGGGGCACCGCCGCGTCCGCCAGCACCCTCACCCAAGACGCCCTCCAGCAGGACTTCCGAGTGAACGTGGCGGCGGCCCTGGAAAGCATCCAGTGGGCCCTGCCCTCCATGCGCGCCTCGGGAAGCGGCACCATCCTCCTCACCGGCGGCGGCCTGGCGCTATCCCCCCAGCCCGATCAGCCCAGCCTCTCCCTCGGCAAGGCGGGCCTGCGCGCCCTCGCCCTGTGCCTGGCCGAAGAACTCGCCCCCGCGGGCATCCACGTGGCCACCCTCACCATCGCCGGCTTCGTCCAGCCCCACACCCCCTTCAACGCCGACGCCCTCGCAGAGGTCTTCTGGGAAGTGCATGGAGAGGGGCGGGAGGCGTGGCGGAAGGAAGTAGTAATGAAGCCCTAGGGGGTTCTTACATTTGGAAACAATCAGGCCCTGGATCCATTTCGATCCAGGGCCTGGTCACCTCAAGGGCTTGATGATCGCCCTACTTCCCCATCACCGGCGGCACCGGCGTGGTTGGGTCGCCTCCGGGGTGCTGGGCGAGTTCTTTGATGAGAATTTCCACGGCCTTTTCCACGGAGGGATCGCCGCCCTTGAGGAGGGCTTCGGGAAGGTCGATCACTTCGTGGTCGGGGGCCACGCCTTCGTTCTCGATGATCCAGTTGCCCTTGCCGTCGTAGATGCGGAAGGTGGGCACCTGGGCGCCACCGCCATCCACGAAGGCCGGGTTGCCGGAGAGGCCGATGAGGCCGCCCCAGGTGCGGGTGCCGATGAGGGGGCCGAGGCCATGCTTGCGGAACCAGTAGGGCAGCGCGTCGCCGCCGGAACTGGAGTAGCCGTTGATGAGCATGGCCTTGGGACCGTCGTTGGCGAAGGCGGGGGAGCGCATGCTGGTGATGCCGCGTCGGGCCCAGAGGGCCTGGGTCTTGCGGGCCAGATACTCGATGGCGCGCACGGGGATGAAGCCGCCGCCGTTGAAGCGGTCGTCCACGATGAGCGCGGGCTTGGCGGCCTGGCCGAAGAAGAGCTTCTGGAGCATGCGGCTGCCTTCGATGGCGGTGTCCGGCATGTGGATGTAGCCGATGCGGCCGCCGGAGAGCTTGTCCACCAGGGCCATGCGGCTCTTGACCCAGTCGAGGTAGCGGAGATCCAACTCGCTGGCCAGGGCCTTCACGGTAACCTGCCGAGCGCCGTCCAGGGTG
>JAYREN010000187.1:0-6368 GCA_041908845.1 Holophaga sp.
TGGTGAGGTGGAGGGTCTCTTGCGAGGACCGGCTCCAGAGCCTGACAGGGTGGGGCGCTTCGTCCTCTTGGCAGGAATTGGATCGGAGTAACACCTCTCCGGCGAGGTTCACCCATTCCTGGATCAGGTGCGAGTCGCCTTTCTCTGACTTCTGTTTGGAGACCACTTCCAGAACGCCCGGGGCTACCCGCAGGTCGCCATGGTCATCCTGGGTGATCAGGTAACCGTCTTCCCAGCGGCAGAGGGTCTGGCCGCTGGCGTCGAGCAGGGTCAACTCCGTTCGGCTATCGCCGGTCTGGCGGGAAGCCCAGATGCGGTCGTTCCGCCAGATCTTGATCTCGTAGTGAGCCGCGGGGAGCACCTCCCGTCCAGCCCAATCCATCAGGCCCATGTACCCCTTGCGGTTGAAGATCACCCAAGGCCCGAGGGTGGCGCCGAGCCAGTGGAAGGGTTGGCCCACGGTGCGTCGATGGGTGGTGTCGAACAGGTGGGCGCGGTTCTTCCCCTGCAACACCAGGGTGCCGCCATCCGGCGAGGCGGCCGCGAGGCCCATGCGCGGGTCCAGGGGAACGGTCTTGAAATCCGGCGTGATCCAGAGCGGTGTCCTCCGGTCTTTTGCGAAGGTTCCATAGCCCATCCCGAAGGGTTTGAGTTCCTCCCGGCCCGGCGCCTTGAACAGGATGTTTCCGTCGAGGTCCATCACCGCCTCTGGCCCGGGATGCTCGGCATCGGGTCTGAGCCAGAGACGCCCCGGTTGTCCCGGTATCTCCGAGACCGAGACGTTCTTCCAGCGCGCCAGCGTGTGGCCCTGGGCGTTCAGCCAATGGATGCTGCCGTCCTGGTGGGTCGCGACCCAGCGCCCGGGGACCACGGGCCGGGCCGATTCGTAGCCTTCCAGGGCCTGGAAGCGTCCATCCTCGAAGAGCCAACCGAAAGCGCCTTTCGGGTCGGTGGAAGCCTTGCCTTCCTCGCGTTCCCGCTGCCATGCCCCCGCAACGGCGCGCGGGATGCGTTTCACCGTCAGGGGCCAGGGATCTTCCCGGGGCGAACACGAGTAGGCGGGCAGGTAGACCGCGTCTTCCCGGGCCGTGCCTTCGGGGTTCAAGGTCTCCAGCCAAGCCGCTCCCGCTGCCAGCCATCCCTCCTTGGCCATGGGCCGCAGGTTTTTCCACTCTCCCGAAAACAGCACGCGGCCTGATTCATCCTGGGCGCGGCCGGAGGGGATGGCTCCAGGTCTCTGAATCCAAAAGACCAGGCGTTGGGGAAAGGGCCCGGACTCGAGTCGCTCGTCCTCCTCCAGGCGCAGAACGGTGCGTCCATCCTTGATATTCACGATCTCCCGGAGCGGAGGTGCGGCCCATAGCACGCGTTCAGGGTGGGGCAGGGCTCCCCATCGACCCTTGGCTCGGGGTGGGATCAACACGCGCCCCGCGGAATCAAGCAGTCCGGACTTTCCGTGTCGTTCCTCCCCCTCGGACCACAGATCCAGCGTCAGCAGGTTGGATGGCAGGGCGCCTCCGCCCCAGGTGTCGTACTCGCCGATGTCGCAATGGCCGTGGCTGGCGAGCAAGGCTCCACGAGCGTCCAGGATGTCCACCTTCTGTTGGTCGCGGTTGATGCCCCGCCAGTTGCCCGAAGGCAGTCTGCGGAGTTCCTCGTAGACCGGCGTTTGGAGGATCCTCCCTTGCTCATCCGCCAGGCCCCACTTGAAGAGGCCCGAAGGGTGAAAGGCAAAGGTCTCCTGGGTCCGGGCGAGCCCGGGGCAGAGCAGGACGGCCAGCCCCAGAAAGGCCTTCTGCCAAAGGAGATTCACGCGGGCGCTCATGTCGGGAACTTTCCCACGATCTTCGGAATCCGTCGAACGGTGGAATTATCCGACCTGATTTTCAACGAGACTCAGCCAACAAAAGGGAGCCGCGAAAATCGCGAAATGCGCGAAAAACGATGCGGGGAGCCGCCTGGGCCGAAGGCCCCCAGCCGCGTGCGGCTGGCTTCGCTAGCGAAGAGGCGGCCACCGTACCGATTCTCTTTCGCGCGCCCGAAGGGCGTTTGGCGGTTAATTCTTGTTCTGGCTCGAAGGATGTCTTCTCAATCACCCGGCGAACGATTGGATGTGGATCATCTGCTATCAAGAGATGAGGCTGAGAATGGTTGGTAATCAGGTTATCCGAACTGCACCGAGCGCTTGGTGAAAGCACCGTCCATCCACCAACCTGTGATCGGAAATGTCGTCGGTGGACGCTTGTCGGCAACCGCTCCCGCCGCCACCAGTAGCGGCGCGTAGTGCTCCCAGGTCGGAAGGGCCATGCGTGCCGCCGGGGCGCGCTTCTCGAAGTCGAGCAGCGCCTCCATATCGAGGCTCGAGAGCGCGCCCTCGGCCCATTGGTCGAATTCCCGCGCCCACTCCGGAGTTCCAGGGCGAAAGGCGTAGCGCATGTTGTGGGTAAGAAAGCCGCTGCCGAAGATGAGCACGCCTTCGTCACGCAGGGGTGCGAGGGCCTGGCCGAGCCGGAAGAGCTCCTGCGGGTCGAGGCCAGGCATCGAGACCTGGAGGACGGGCACATCGGCACCCGGGTACATGGCCACGAGCGGGACATAGGCGCCGTGATCGAGGCCGCGCTCCGGGGCCTCGGTGAAGGCGAGGTTCCCCTGCCGCAGGAGACCGCGAAGGCGCGCCGCCAGTTCGGGCGCACCGGGGGCCGGGTACTGGGTCTGGTAGTACCGCTCTGGGAAGCCTCCGAAATCATAGACAAGGGGAACCGTGCGGGTGGCGCCAAGGGTGGTGGGCCGCTGTTCCCAGTGCGCCGAGATAATGAGCACGCTCGACGGCCTCGGCATCGCCTTCGCCCAGGCGGAGAGTTCGCCTATCCACTGGGCGTCATCCAACAGGATCGGCGCGCCGTGGGCCGCGAAGATGACCGGCATCCGTTCGTTTCGTGAATCCAAAGAGGGTTCCGTTCGGTGGGTCATGGACTGGGGTTCCCGACTGGGTGAGCGATTGAATGCTCGAGAGACTCAGCTCTTGGGAGGTTCCCAGTCGAGCGGGGTGCCTTCGGGCAGGCTGGTGACCACTTCCAGGCATCCCGAGGCCAGGAATTTGGGGATCTCGTGGGCCGGGGTACGGGAGATCTCGCTGGCCTCCAGGCCTAGGCGCGAGAAGATGCCCACCCAGGCGTTCCGCCCGCCTCGCTTGGCGGCGTAGAGGGCGTGATCCGCTACATCCACCGCCTGCTCCCAGGACACGTGATCCGGCGGAACCCCAACCAGGGGATAGAAGGCGAACCCCACGGAGCAGGTCCGCCGCACTTCTTCGCCGGTTTCAAGGTGGAAGATGTGGCTCTCTACCTGACTCCGGATGCGTTCGGCAAGCACTGCGAAGTCCTTTCGGCAGGCGCTTCTCGCCACCACCAGGAATTCCTCTCCGCCCCACCGAACCACGGTGTCCGAATCCCGGGTGGCGGCCCGGAGAATCTCGGCCAGCTGCTGGAGGACCTGGTCACCCGCGTGATGCCCATACTCGTCGTTGATCACCTTGAAGTGGTCCACATCGACCATGAGGAAGACCATGTCGATGTTCATGGCGTGGCGGTCGCCCTTCCCCAGGGAGATGTTGCGGTGGGTCCGGTTCACCTGGGCCACATCGTCGGGCATGCAGACCCCCAGGAAGCGTCGGTTGCGCAGGCCCGTGAGGGGGTCCGTCAGGCTCTGCATCCGGAGGGCCTCGTTGGCCTGCTGTAGCTCCTGGGTGCGGTCGGCCACGATGGACTCCAGGAGCGCCGTCCGCTTGTGCAGGCTGCGGAGGCGCCACCAGAAGGCGAGAGTACCCAGTCCCAGGAGCGCGAGGCTCGCAAGGCTGCGGAACCACCAGGTCTGCCACCAGGCGGGCCGGATGGTGAAGGCGAAGCCCGCGACTTCGCCCCAGGGGCCTTCCCCGATTCGGCTGCGCACCTCGAACCGGTAGGAGCCGGGGGGCAGGGCGGGGATGTGCAGTTCCCGAGTGCGGGTGGTCCGCCATTCCGGTTCGAGCCCCACCAGGCGGGTTTCGCTCTGGACCGCTGCTTCCCGCAGAAAACTTAGGCCCGCAAAGCGCACTTCCAGGAGGTTCTCCCGATGGGAGAGTTCCAGCTTGTCTGGCGGGAGCCCATCCCAACTGCGCCGCCCCAGGGTGCTGCCCAGGATCACCGTGCGGGGTGCGGGAGGCGCGGGAGATTCCACCCGGGAATCGAAACGGGCCAGTCCGGCCAGGGTGCCGATCCAGATGTTCCCCTCGCGATCCTCTAGAAAGGTCATGTTGTTGATGTCATCGCCCACCAGGCCATCCTCGGCCCCGAACTGCCGCTCTCGCTCACCATCCAATAGGAAGACGCCCTGGCCGGTGCCGATCCACAGGCGTCCGCGGCGGTCTTCTCCCAGCATGTAGACCTTCTGGGCCTCCAGGACGCTGGAGACTTTCAGATCGGAGACCTGGAGGCGGCCTCCCTCGTAGTGCAGCCGACTCAGGCCCGTGGCCTCGAAGTAGGCCGCCACGAATTCACCGTTGCGCAGGGGCAGCAGGTAGGCCACGTGAGTCTGCTTGAGGCCGTCATTCCGGGTGAAGCGCTTCCAGGCCCCCTTCTCCAGGAGGGCCAGGCCCTTCTCGCCGCAGGCCCAGATCCGGCCTTGACCGTCCATCGCGAGGCCGCTGATGTATTCGTTCTCGTCGCCCCCAGGCAGGGCCACGGAGGAAAAGCGCAGGGGACCCTTGCCAGTCTGAGCGGCCATGAGTCCGCCCCCGTCCAGGGCCACCCAAAGGGTTCCACCCGGGTCGAGGACCAGCCGGAAGATGCGCTTGCCCCGTACCAGTCCCGCCTCGGGACCGAAGTGCTCCACGTGACCAGTCCGGGGATCCACCCGAACCACCTCGATGGGAAGCCCGGCCATGTAGAGCATTCCGTCGGGCCCCTCCTGGATGCTCCGGATCGCGTTTGCAGCCGTACCCGGTAGCACCTGAAATCCCTTGGAAGAAGCCTGGGCGACACCCTTCTCGGTTCCCACCAGAAGGCGCCCCTGACGATCCTGGAAGAGCGCCCGGGCGACATCGCTGGGCAGTCCATCCCGAACTCCGTAGCCCCGCCAGACCCCGCCGCCCAACTGTCGGTGCAGCCCGGTGCTGCCGATCCAGAGAGATCCTTCTCGGTCCTCCAGGGCGATCCGCGCCCAGTCCACGGGCAGGCCCTCTTGGGGCCCCAGTCGCTGCCAGGAACTCCCCACCCAGGTGTAGAGCCCCGTTCCCGTGGGCACCATCACTCGGCCCTTGCGATCCACGCAGAGGTGGCCTGGTGTGCTCGCAAGGCTGCTGGGTTCGGGCACCGAATGGAACATATGGGCGCTACCGGGTTGGAGGGCCCACAGGCCCTTGGCAGTGCGGACCCAGATTCGCCCAGCTCCGTCTCGGGCCAGGGCATCCACTCGCTCCTTGTCCAGCCCCGGAAGAGACCAGGTACGCCAGGTGTTGCCTTCCAGGGACATGACTCGAGCCAATCCGCCGGGGCCTCCGCTCAGGATAGTGGCCCAGAGTCGGCCGCCGGGTTCCACTGTCAGGGCGGTGGCCTCGCCCCCGGGCCATCCGGGAGCGGGCATGAATCCCCCTTCGGGGCGCTGCACGAAGAGGCCGCTCTTGAAGGCCACCCACAGGCGCCCATCCGGTGTGCTGGCCAGAGTCTCTACCTGCTCCGTCGGCAACCCGGCCTCCGGGGTAACCACCCGGAAGCCATTGGCATCGCGTTGGGCGAGCCCGGCATAGGTGCCCGCCCACAGCACGCCATCTGGGGATTCGTGGAGGGCTCCCACATAGGTGGAAGGCAGGCCCTGGCGGCGGTCGAAACGCTGAAAATCCCGCCCATCATAGCGATAGAGGCCATCCTCAGTGCCCGCCCAGAGGTAGCCCGCCCGGTCCTGTAGCAGGGTCAGAACGGACAGGTTGCCCAGCCCCTTTTCCACGCCATAGGAACGGAAGGCCGTGCGCCCGGGGGTGTAGCCAGGATCCGCGCCCTGGGCCGGAGATGTCAGGGTTAAGCACCAGCTGAGGGCGAGGAAGGCGATGCGGGGAAGGAGGCTCATGGCGGTCCTTGCGTGCTGACGAGGGGAAGTTCGTTAATCCCTAGCATAGATACCGGCCTCGCTTTTCGTCCTCATAAATGCCGGAAGGAACGGGCATTTTTCCATACCTGGTTTTCAACGAGACTCAGCCAACAAAAGGGAACCGCGAAAATCGCGAAATGCGCGAAAAACGATGCGGGGAGCCAGGCCTGTGTCCCGTCAAGTGGTGTAGGAAGCCCGGCGTAGCCGGATCCGTAAGGTTGTCAAAGTACGGCTGCTGATCGTCAGGC
>JAYREN010000188.1:0-6242 GCA_041908845.1 Holophaga sp.
TTCTTCCGCGAAGAGTACGGCCACTTCGGGGCCCGCCACGCCGGAGACGTAGCTGTGGAAGTTGATGGGACGGCCCACTTCCTCCTCGATCTGATCACAGGCCTTGCGGCTGGCGCGGATCTGCTTGCGGGTGATGGGCACGCCGCCGATGCCTTCGGGAGTGCCTTCCAGCAGGCCGTCGATGTGGCTCTGGCCCGTGGTGCGGATCACCATGATGTGATCGGCGCCGTGCCAGGCGGCCATGCGCATGCGGCGGATATCGTCCTCGAATCGACCCGAGGCGATTTCCGTGGTCACCACGCAGCTGGGCTGCGGGTCGATGTTCTCGAAGTACTTGGAGGCGGGCAGGCCGATGGAGTTCTTCAGGGGTTTGGACATGTCCCGGAAGTGGAAGGGCCCCATGTTGACGCCTTCCGTCGGCACGTCGCGCCAGGTCCAGCCCTTGCGGGGCGGATGATAGCTCTCGAGGCCCTCGAGAATGTGTTCGATGTCGAGCTTCTGGGCGGGATCCAGTTTTTCGATGGTCATGGCTCGATCCTTTCTAGAAGAGGCCGTTGAGCACGTTCTTGTCATCGAGGATGGCCTGGGCCGCGCCCCGGATATCCTTGCCGCTCTTCTGGGAGAGCTTGAGGACCACATGGCCCGCGCCCTTGCCCAGCAGTCCGGCCTCCAGAATGCGGTCCACCACGCCATGGCTGGAGACGCTGTCCACACCCATTCGGAGCAGGATGGCCCGCTCGATGGAGGCGGAAGTATGGGTCTTGGCCAGGTCGATGATGGGCTCGATGACCTTGTTCGTGAGCTCCCAGAAGCGGCCCTTCAGCTGCTCGTCGCTCAGCTTGGCAAGCTCTTCCCGGCGCGCTTCGAACCGGGTGATTCGTTCGTCGGTCATGGGTTCCTCCGTTATTTGTTTTCGAGATTCGTGATGGCCTGTTTCACCCACGCCACGTCGGCCTTGATGTCCGCGGCGACGAAGGCGTAGTCGTTCTCGTTCCATTGGCTCACAGGGTGAGCCTTGGCAGCGTTCTTCAGGTAGCTGGTGCGGAGGCGATTCATGTCCTGGACCTTGCCGCGCACCTGGTCGAGGCGCTCGGGGATGACGATGGTCTTGCCCGGGATGTTGCCCGCGGGGTCGCCCACGCTCACCTGGATGCCGTTCTCCCGGGCAAAGGAGAGCTGGCGGTTGTGGTGCTTGCCGGCGCCGGTGTACTCCGTTTCCTGAACCACCACGATCTGATCGCGATCCATCTGGCTGGCCAGGGTGACGGCGGCGGTGAGGCTGGTGTTGCCTGCGGGGCCGCGCTCCAGGCCCTCCAGCTTGGTGAGGAGTTCCGTGATGTAGAACACCTCGCCCTGGGTGACGAGCTGGTACTCGTCCATGTAGCGCAGGCAGCGGGCGGCATTGCGGGGCACATCCACCCGGTCGGGCCAGGTGGCGAAGGGCACGCCGAAGCCCGTGTGGCCTGTGGTGAAGGACTTCTTGTTGAAGTCCGTGTCCGAGGCCATGTGCAGGCCGCCCAGATCCACGGAGCAGGCCACGATGCGCGTCTGCTCGCATCCTGCGAGCAGCAGACCGCGCGCGGTGCCCGTGAGGTTCCCGCCTCCAGCATTGGTGATCACCACGGCCTCGGGAGCCTTGCCATAGCGCGCCCGCACCTGTTCGGCGATCTCGACGCCCAGGGTCTCCACGCCGCGGATGCCGAAGGGCGTGTAGAGGCTGGCATTGAAGAAGCCTGTCTCCTCCAGCGTCATCAGGAGCTGGTAGAAGAGCTCCGGTCCCACGGAGAGCCGCTGCACCTCGGCGCCATAGGCTTCGCAGGCGCGGCTCTTCTCGACGATTTCCGGCTGGCCGATACCCCTGGAATCGAAGACCTCCTGGAGGACGATGCACTTGAGACCGCGCATGGCCGCCTGGCTCGCCACGGCGGCGCCGTAATTGCCGCTGGTGGCGGTGGCCATGCCCTTGTAGCCCTTCTTCTGGGCCTCGAAGGCGCTGATGGAGGCGCGGCGGGCCTTGAAGCTGCCGCTTGCATTGGCGGCCTCGTCCTTCACGAGGATCGTGGCGCCCTTGCCGGGGGCCGCGATCTTCCGCACGGCTTCCGTCAGGTTCTTCAGTTCGAAGATGGGAGTGTTGCCTACCTTGGACTCGGTCTGAATGCGCACGATGTCCGAGTGGGAATAGCCGGTCTCCCGCATCATGCGTTCGTAGTCGAAGGCGACGGGGCTCTGGATGAAGTCGTTGTAGTCCATCCCCATGGACGCCTTCATGATCTCGTTCTTGCGGGCCGTAACGGCGGCGTAGCTCGTGTCGCGCATTTCTAGGCCTCCCGTCCGATCTTCAGCAGCTCTGGCACGGTGCTGCCGAAGCTATGGCTGTAGCTCGGATTCTCGAGGCACAGGCTGCCCCGGTGTTCGTGGCCGATCAGGCTCTTCACCGTCACCTCGGCACCCAGTTCTGCATCCTGGAGCAGGAAACCGGAGATGCGCAGGCGATAGGGTGTCTTCGCCGTGTCTTCGGGCAGGTTCGCGGCACGCTCTTCGGGTCGGAGGAGCACGCGCTCGATTTCGACCCAAGTACCAGCCTTGATCATGGTCCACCTCGGGGAAAGAACCGCTGCGAAGGCGCGGAGTCCGCCGCGCCTTCGCAGGGAATCAGCCAGCTAATCGCAGATCAGTTCGCGCATGTCGCCCATGATGGCGCGGGGCACGGGCAGGTCGATCATGGTGTGCAGACCGGGCTTGGCGTTGATCACATGGGGAATCATGTTGATGCACATGGCGATGGTGCCGATACCGCCGGGGATCTCAGGCTTGTTGGAGAGGTTCACGTTGGGCGTGCCCTTGATCACCACGTAATCGCCGGTGTTGGTGCCCTCAAGCTCGGGCTCGATCTGCTGGGGGTGGATCATCTCCACGGCCAGCTTGCCGTTGACGTAGCCGTAGCCCTTCATGGTGCAGCCGGCCACGTTGCCGGGCAGCACTTCGGCGTACTTGGTCTTGCGGTGGACATTGGACACGATGGGCGCCATGGTCTGCTCCACCTCCTTGTCCAGCTTCCAGCCGATGGCGTCGCAGATCATGTTGACGGATTCGTTGAAGCCTACGTGACCGGCGAGGTGTCCGGCGGCAGACTGCTTGTTGAACTCGTCCAGGGTGATGCCGACGCCCTGTTCTTCCATCACGGCGGGACCGAAGGGGCTGAGGCTGTTAACGCGCTCGGCCTTCACATACTCCACATCGGTGCAGGCGCCGGTCATCAGGATGGCCAGCAGGTCCATCATCAGGCCGGGGTTGATGCCCGTGCCGAGGACGCTGACGCCATTGGCCTTGGCCAGCTTGTCGATCTTGGCGGCGAGTTTGGGTTCCTTGGCCTTGGGATAGGACATCTCCTCGGCGGTGGAGACCACGTTGATGCCCAGTTCGACGATGAGCTTGATCTTGTCGAAGGTCTTGGCGGTGAAGCTATCGGTGCAGAGCAGGACGACGTCTGCCGACTCCTTCTTGATGACCTTGGTGATGTCGTTCTTGATGGCCACATCCTTGCGGTCGCCCTTGGGTACGCCGAGCACTTCGAAGATGCTCTTGCCGACGCGGTCGGGGTGGATGTCGCAGACTCCGACGATGTCCACGCCCTTCTTCCGGAGCAGGACCTCGGCCATGCCGCTGCCCATGGCGCCGAAGCCCCAGATCGCCACCTTGACGTTCTTCTTCCTCATGGTGCTCCTCCCAACCGGTCATCCGGTTCGTTGACGCTTTGGCGACGACTCCCTTCCACCACGGCTGGGGCCTTCAAGCCAACTTTCCAAGTATGACAAGAGGTTTTTCTACTTTGAAGGGGTGTTTGCAACTATTTTTCAAATATGAAAAAAATTATCCATTTCCCTTTCTATCGCGCGAATGGTCTTTAGACCGTGACGGTGCTGGCCGGCGCCGGTAGGTCGAAGGCCATGCGCCCGTGGTCCAGGCCCAGCACCCGCTTGCGCATGCGCTGGATCAGGCTGCGGTCGTGGGTGGCCACCATGACCGTGGTGCCGGAGCCGTTGATGCGCTCGAAGAGCAGCATGATCTCCTGGGCCAGGTCGGGATCCAGGTTGCCGGTGGGCTCGTCGGCCAGCAGCACCAGCGGATCATTCACCAGGGCGCGGGCGATGGCCACCCGCTGCTGCTCTCCGCCGGAGAGCTGCATGGGGTAGCTGGAGAGCTTGTGCTGGAGGCCCACCATCTTGAGGGCCCGGAAGGCGCGCTGCTTTTGTTCCGAGTAGCTCACACCGAGGATCTTCAACACGAAGGCCACGTTCTCGAAGACGGTCTGGGCCTGGATCAGCTTGAAGTCCTGGAACACCACTCCGAGTTTGCGGCGGAGAAAGGGGATCTCGGTCTCCGGCATGGTGGCCAGCCGATGACCGGCCAGACGGATCTCCCCGTTGGTGGGCACCTGCTCCCGGAAGAGCAGCTTCAACAGAGTCGATTTGCCCGCTCCGCTGGGTCCCGTGAGGAAGACGAACTCGCCGGATTCGATGTGGAAGTTCACATCCGCCAGGGCGGTGTGGATGCGCCCGTACTGCTTGCCGACGTGGGTGAGCGTGATCATGGGGTCATTCTAGCGGGGAACCAAACCAGACAGGCTCGCTTCCCGGGAAAGGAGCGGGTAGCCCTACGCCGAGTAGGATTTTTGCGGCACGGAATATTTATGGGCCTCGAGGGGGTGAATTCGATGGTTTACATCTGCTCCTCTGAGCGAGAGGATGCAGGGTTTGCATTCAACCAGACTCTGCGCATGGAGTTCCCGTGTTTGGAAAGACCTCTGAAGGCAGCACCGGCCGCCTGATCCAGCTCTGTGCCGGGTATTTCCTCTTTTATGTGGCCACGGGCCTCATCGTGAAGTTCTTTACGGGCGGGGTGAACGGCCATCCCGTGAAGATGAACGACATCGCCTTCCTGGCGTACAACACACTGGGGGCGAATCTCACCTGCCTGATCCCTGCGGTGGTCCTGGGGTGGTGGCGGCTGAAATCCATCCGCCCCATCCGAGTGGGCCGCTGGGAGTTCCCCTCAGAGATGCTTTACATCATTCCCAGCGGTGTCTGCACGGCGGTGGTGATCCCCACGACTACGCTGATGTACACCCTGCCGATCTCGGTGATGGTGGCCATGGTCATCATGCGGGCCAGCGTCATCGTGATCGGGCGGGTGGTGGATGAGGTCCAGATCCGCCAGGGCATCCTGGACAAGCGGGTCTACTGGGAGGAAAACGCGGCGGTGATCTTCGCCATCCTGGCCGCCAGCATCGAGCTCTTCTTCTCCAACGGCGGCAGCTTCGACTTCATTCGCAACCAGGCGGCCATGGTGATCCTCACCAGCTATATCGCCGCCTACGCCATCCGCATCTACATCATGAACTACTACAAGAACACCCGGCCCAAGGGCGCTCCCTTGGACAACCGCGCCTTCTTCGCCACGGAGCAGATCGCCGCCTCCCTCACCATGGCGCTCCTCGCCACCTTCGTCTTCTTCTCGCCGCGGGTGTTCGAGAGCTGGGGGCAGGCGCGGCAAGTGATGGATTTCGTCGCGTCCATCGAGATCCCCGTGCCCGGCTGGGGTTGGGCTGCCCTTTCGGGCGTTGCCTTCGGCGTGGTGGCCTTCTTCAGCGTATTCATCTTCATGTTCAAGGGCCGCACGGCGACCTTCACCGGGCTGGTGAACCGGCTCACCTCACTGGTGGCAGGCACCACGGCGACCCTGCTGGGCTGGGCCTTCTTCGGCAGCAAGTTCCCAACTCTACAGAACTGGATCTCCCTCGGGTTCGTACTAGTGGCCGTGGCCTTCCTCACCCGGGCCGAGAAGAAGCGCACCCAGGAACTGGCTGCAGCAAAGGAAGCCTGAGTCCCGTCATCTGTATCTCTGTTTCAACCATTTGTTGGGATCCTCTTGGTATCCGCGGTGCGGATACGCAAGGCCTGTTTCGGTGGTGGGTCGGGAGGCGGGGAGGTCGGTTATCTGTATTTCTGTTTGAGCCACTTGTTCGGGTCCTGTGGCTGGGCGAGCTGGCGGATCTCGAAGCCGAGGCGGGGGCCGTCGAGGGTGTCGCCGGAGGTGCCGAGGGGTTCGCCGGGGCGGAGGATCTGGCCCTTGGCCACCTGGAAGTAGCGGAGATGGGTGTATAGGCTGAAGTAGCCCTGGCCGTGGTCCAGGATCACCATGGGGCCGTAGCTCTGGTAGATGTCGGCGAAGACTACCTTGCC
>JAYREN010000189.1:0-6240 GCA_041908845.1 Holophaga sp.
CTCAAGCGCCTGATGATCGAGGATCTGCTCCGCCGCCAGCTGCCCGAGCTGGGCGAGTGGGATTGGCGGCCCGCGCCTCTAGAAGCCCGCCGTCACCGCATCCAGCTTCACTGGGCCGGAAAACAATTAGGCTTCCACCGCCGCCGCAGCCACTCCATCGTGCCCGTCACTCAGTGCCCCGCGGCCGCTCAGGCCATCTCGGACGCCATTCCCCGGCTCCTGGAGGCCCTTATGGAAGGCGCCCTGCCCTCCCGTCCCCAGCGCTGGGAACTGGCCACCGGCACGCCCGCAGGCGAGGTCTTCGCTAGCCTGGAGGATGGTCGCGCCTGGCATCTGGAGCCCGACGGTTGGCACCCCACCCAGGATTCCGTGCGTCACAACCACCAGGGCGCCGTGCTGCGTCATCGGGCCGGTGGAGTCTTACAGGTCTGCGCCCCCTGGGCCATGGAGGCCTTCGCCACCGTGCTGGAGGGCTGGGATGTCCGGGGCGGCACCCTCTTCGATCTCTACGGCGGCGTAGGGCTCTTTTCGGCCCTGCTGCGGGAGCGCTTCCAGCGGTTCGTGCTGGTGGAATCCGAACCCAATGCCGTGGCCTGGGCCAAGAAGAACCTGGAAGCCATGAAGCTCCCCGCCGAATGCCACGCCACGGATGCGGCGGACTTGATCACCGCGGGACTCGGCGATCCCAGCGACACGATCCTGGTGGACCCCCCTCGGGTGGGCCTGGCCCCGGCCTTCGTCGAAAAGCTGAAGACCGCCAAGGCCGGCACGCTGGTGCTCGTAGGCTGCGATGGGGCGGCCTTCTGCCGCGACATCAAGCGGCTGGCCCCGGAGTGGCAGTTGGCGCAGCTGACGGTGCTGGATCTCTTCCCCCTCACGGCCCACGCGGAGTTCGTGGGACTGCTGCGCCCAGCGGCCCTTTCCTGATAGCTTTTGTTCATGCATGCACTCGGACATCACCTGCTGGCCGACCTGCGAGGCTGCGATCCCGCGCACCTCTCGGACCTGGACCTCGTCCGCAACGCCATGCTCCAGGCCGCCCGGGATAGCGGCGCCACGGTGGTGACCCAGAGCTTCCACCACTTCTCGCCCCTGGGAATCAGCGGCGTGGTCATCGTGTCCGAGAGTCACCTGGCCATCCACACCTGGCCCGAGTTCGGCTTCGCCGCCCTGGACTACTTCACCTGCAGCGACCGCGTGGACCAAGCCAAAGCCATTGAGACTATGCGGTGCGCCCTGGGTGCCCAGGAGATCAGCACTAGGGAAATCAGCCGGGGAGAGGGGCTGGGGCTCGAGCCCAGCCTTTCTGTGGGCTGACTATTTGGGTTCTTCGCGGCTTTGCGTGAAAAACCTCACAGGTCTTGAGGAAGCCGTTTGATTTGTCCCACCCACCCGTGGTTTACCGTGAGCCAGAGCGCCTCGCGGCTTGGTTTTTAGCAGTGCCTGCTTTTATCCCCTTCATCCCCAACATCCCTGTAAATTCTTTCAGAAAATGCAACGGCCAACTCATTGGAGCCGCCTTGCAGGGATTTTTCTGTGCGGAAAAGGCATGGAAAAGCCTGTTCAACAGGGATGCAAGGGATGAAGGGGATGTGCATCCTTCGAACGGCATACTTGTGCGTAGCTTGGCCTCCAGACACTCCCGAAGTGCCACATCACTGGGCGTTGGACTGTTTCCTTACCCAATCCTGAGAGGAAACGATGTGTACGCACGTGGTCCTTTCCTTGCGCCAAGAGCGAGCTCCAGGCTCAGTAGCGCCTCCTTGTTGCCGAGCCCGCCCGCATAGCCCGTGAGACGACCATTTGCGCCGATGACGCGATGGCAGGGAACGAGGATCGATACGGGATTCGCACCGTTGGCGGCCCCCACCGCGCGGCTGAGCTTGGGGTCGCCCAGCCGCTTGGCCAGTGCGCCGTAGGACAGAGTCGCACCGAAGGGAATGCGCCGCAGTTCTTCCCAGACCCGGCGCCGAAAGGGCGTACCGCGCAGTTCCAGGGGCACGTCGAATCGCTGGCGTGAGCCTCGGAAGTAGGCGTCGAGCTGATCCCGCAGGAGGTCCAGCGCCGTGGAATCCCGGGTCAGAGTCCCCTGGGTGGCCTCGAGGTTCAGAAGCAGTGCCTGCCGGGGTTCGTGCTCCGCGAAGCCGAGATACACCACGGCGCCTGTGTGGTTGGCGGCGGCAAGCAAGGTTCCCAGGGGGCTTTCGAGGGGATGCAGCCAAGGCTTCATGCGGGGACTCCTTTCAGGCTGGCCCAGAGGTGGAAGACGGCCAGGCTGCGACGGGGGGCGAAGGGTGCGAGCCATTCAAGCGTCTCCGTAGGGTCTGGGCGGTGGTCGAGCCCATGGTGCCGCTGTAGCGCCAGGGTGAGCCCTGCGTCACCGATGGGCACGCAGTCTCCAAAGCCGCAGCCGCGCATCAGCACGTACTGGGCGGTCCAGGGTCCGATGCCCTTGATGGCCAGCAGGTGGGCCGAAGCGCGGGTTGCGGGCCGGTCCGGGAAGGTTTCCAGATCCAACGCTCCTGAGACAACGGCCTGGGCCGCCCGCAGCAGGCATTCGGCCTTGGCCCGGGAAAGGCGCAGGGCCAGGAGATCCTCCAGGTCCGCACCCGCCAGTGCCTCGGGCCCGGGATGACTGCACAGGCCCAGGGGCCGGGGCTGCCCGAACCGCGCCACCAGCGCCCGCCGCAGCGTGTAGGCGAAGGCTAGGTTCACCTGCTGGCCGAGGATGGCCCAGACCAGGGCCTCCCAGACGTTGGCGGTGAGGGGAATCCGAAGCCCGCGCCGAGCCATGGCCAGCCCCTGGAAGGCGGGATGCCGCACCAGACTCCGCTCGAATGCCGCCGGATCCTGGTGGAGGCCCAGCATCCGCACCGCGCAGCGATGCAGGGCCATAGCGGCTGGACCCGCCACCGGAGCGCCGTGCAGGTGGCAGTGGGCCTTCGGACCCTCGAACCGGATTTCCAACACCCCCTCACCGATGGCCTTGAAGAGTGTTCGCCCCTCGACTCGCTCGCAGAGGCTCTGAGGGTCCCGCCCGTGGTAGGCGAGCACATCCTCGGCCCGGAAATCGCGGGTCAGAGTCAGCACAAATCCCTCGCCCCGGGCCAGTTTCCGATACTCCCCCGGGGTCAGGGCCGCATGCTTGCGGAACTGGGCGTGAAAGACCGAGGGGCTCTCGAAGCCTGCCTCGAGGGCCACCTCGGAAACCGGCCGCGAGGTCGCCCCGAGAAGGCGCTGCGCTTCCCGCATTCGCGTTCGCTGCAGGAAGGCCAGGGGCGTCAGGTGGAGATGCTCGCGGAAGAGTTCCGCCAGCCAAGTGGCGCCCCCCCCACTCTCGGAAGTGAGGTCCTCCACCGTCCGGAAACGACCGGGAGCCCCATGGACCCGAGCGATCAGCGCCTCCAGCAAGTCCAGATTCGCATTCTCGCCCGCCTGGAATCGATCCGGCCGGCAGCGATGGCAGGCCCGGAAACCCGCGCCCAGTGCCTCCGCTTCCGTGGCGAAAAAGCGCGTGTTCTCCGCCTTGGGTTTGCGGGCCGGACATGAGGGCAGGCAGTAGATTCCCGTCGTTGTGACAGCCGTAAAGAAACGCCCATCGTAGGCAGAATCCTTAGCCACCGCTCGGTCGTACATGAAGGCGTGAGTCCAGCGCATGAGCCATGGTAGGAACTGGGCCGCCTATCGTCCTCCGGATTCTCCCGCTGGAATTTCGGTGAGGTAGGCCGAGGTTTCAGAAAGGCAGCATCGGTGGATTGGGGATGGCGCCTTCCATTTTCAGCAGGGCTTCCTTCTTGTCCAGCCCGCCGGCATAGCCCGTGAGGCTGCCATCGGAACCGATCACCCGGTGACAGGGAATGAGAATGGCGATGGGATTGGCGCCGATGGCGGCGCCCACGGCCCGCACGGCATGCTCGTCTCCTAGGTTGCGGGCCACCTCGAGGTAGCTGAGGGTCTCGCCGTAGGGGATGTGCAGCAGCACATCCCAGACCCGCTGCTGGAATTCCGTGCCCTGGGGCTCCAGGGGCACCGTGAAGGTCCGCAGGTTCATGATGAAGTAGGCCTCGAGCTGCTTGACCAGGAATCGGTAGGCCTCGCGCTGAGCCTTGGGTGCCAGGGGCGCCGTGGCGCGAGGGTCGAGGCCGCCGAAACCCAGCTCACGCAACCGTCCCCGCTCATCGAAGGCGGCCTTCATGGAGCCCAGCGGGGTCTCGACTTCGTAGTACCACAATGCCATGGGGCCATGATGCCACTGATCACGAGGCGTGTGGCAGTACACTTCCCCCATGGCCGACCACCCCTTCCGCCTCTCCATCATCGACTACCTGAATTCGGCGCCCCTCAATTACGGGTTCAAGCGGGGCCTGGGGTACGAGCATTTCCACCTGAAGTTCCAGGTGCCCTCGGTGTGCGCGGATCAGCTCCGCTCGGGCGAGGTGGACGCGGGCCTCATCAGCTCCATCGAGTTCCTGCGCATCCCCGAGCTGCGCATCGTGCCCGGGCTCTGCATCGCCTCGCCCAAGCGGGTGCGCAGCGTGGTGATCCTGTCCAAGGTGCCTCCGGAGCAGATCCGCAGCCTGGCCCTGGACACCTCCAGCCGCAGCTCCGTGGTGCTGGGTCAGATCCTGCTGCGGGAGCGCTATGGCGCCAGTCCGGAAACCCACACCATGGGGCCCGATCTCGGCGCCATGCTGGAAGCCCACGATGCCGCCCTGGTCATTGGCGATCCCGCCATGCGGGCCAAGAAGGAAGGCCTGATCGTGCTGGACCTGGCCGAGGAATGGCACGCATGGACGGGCCTGCCCTTCGTCTTCGCCCTCTGGATGGTGCGGGAAGGTGCGCCCACTCTGGCGGTCCCCGGCGGCGTCGCGCCCTTCTTCCACAAGAGCCTGGAGATGGGCCAGCAGAACCTCACCGCCATCATCGACGAGGCCTGGCACGCCATTGGCTGGACCAAGCTGGAACTGCGCGAGTACCTCACGGAAAACATCAGCTACCACCTGGGCGAGGCCGAACAAAAGAGCCTGGCCCTCTTCTACGAAAAGGCCGTTCGGCAGGGTTTCGCGCCCGAGAGCCGGCCCCTGAGGTTCCTGTGAACTGCTCCCCGGCCATTGATCTCCGCTGGCATCGTCGGGCCCTGCTCCTGGCCTGGCTCACCGTGGCCTACAACCTGATCGAGGGCGGCGTCTCCATCGCCTTCGGCGTGGCGGAGGATTCCGTGGCCCTGTGGGGCTTCGGCTTCGACAGCCTGGTGGAAGTGGCTTCGGCCCTGGTCGTCCTCTGGCGCCTGCGGGATCTCCGAGGCCGCGCCACAGAACGGGAGCGCCGCGCCACGCTCCTCATCGGCGGGCTCTTCCTGGTGCTGGGAGCGGCCATCGCCTGGAGTTCGGGCTGGCAGCTCATCCACCACGAGCATCCCGGGACCACCCTGCCGGGCCTCGTGATTTCCGCCCTTTCCCTCTCCTTCATGGTCTTCCTCTGGCGCGCCAAGCTGCGGGTCGCGAAGGCCCTGGACAGCTCCGCCCTGGCCTCGGACGCCGCTTGCAGCTTGGCCTGCGTCCAACTCAGCGCCGTGCTTCTTGTGGGCAGCCTGCTCTACTGGGCGCTGCCCGCCCTCTGGTGGGTGGATGCCGTGGCGGGCCTCGCGCTCACCCTGCTCATCGTTCGCGAGGGCATCCAAGGCATCCGCGCCGCCCGCCGCCCGGATTTCAGCGGGGGCTGCGGGTGTCATTGATCACCCCAACCCAAGCCTTTTCTTTAAGATAGGCGCAGCACCTCGACTGATTTCCAGCTCCTGGCCTCCGGCGATGCGGGCCATGAGGCGGCCGAATTCGCCGGGGCGGACACCCATGACGGCCTCGGGGCGCAGAAGGAGATGACGGTGGCCGCGAATCAGGCCGCGGCCCTCCAGGGCGATCTCTGCCTCGGCCAGGCTCTTCCAGAGGGTGCGGAAGCGTTCGCCCGCGTGGGCCCACACGTTGCCATCTTCGAACACGAAATGGGTGGTCTTGGCGAGATCCAGGAAGATGACCCCCTCCCCGGCCTTGGCGGGATAGCGGAAGGGGCCGAGGGGCTTGGGCTGAGCCTCCGGGGTGCTGTGGCTCTCCCCGTGGGTTCGAAGGCGCTGGAGGGTCTTCTCCAGGCGTTCGGCGGTGACGGGCTTCAGGAGGTAGTCCACCACGGCCTGCTCGAAGGCCCGGACCGCATGCTCGGCATAGGCGGTGACAAACACGATGGGGA
>JAYREN010000190.1:0-3448 GCA_041908845.1 Holophaga sp.
CTACCTCTCAGACGGTGCGCAGGTTGGGGTTCGGCGTCTCGCGTATCGCCATAGGCGATACCGAGAAGAGGGCCAGTTTGATGAACTCGAGGTATGCCATGGGTTTCTCCGTGGAGCCTAGCGGCGTCCGCCGGGGCCGCCGATGGGGGTCGCCATGGTCGCGGCCTTCTTCGTGTCCTCGACGCCGGTGAGAACCGCCAGACCTTCGGAAATGTTCTCACCCGTGATCTCGGTGAACTGGCCATCGCTGATGCCGGCCTTTACCGGGATCGACTTGGGCTTGCCATTCTCCAGGATCCAAATGGCATCCTCGCGCCTGGCCACCATCCCCTTGGAGGGCAGGCCGCCGCCCTGCTGGGCGCCCGCAGGGCGGGAACCTCCGGCCTGGGCGGGCTTGGCCTCGGCCTTGGCGCCGGGCTTGTCCTTCATGAAGGCGAGGGGATTGAAGCGGAGGGCTACGCTGGGAACGCGCAGTACATCCTGCCGCTGGTTGGCGACGATGCTCACGTTGGCGGTCATCCCCGGCATCAGGGCCAGGTCACCCTTGTAGACGAGGCTGCCGGGCTGGATGTAGCGGGCGGTGCCGGTAGCGATGGCGGGTTCGGAGGGAGCGCCCTGGGGGCCGCGCTCGGCCATCCGCTGCTTGGCGCGCTGGACGAAGGCTTCCTTGGTGGTGCCTGCGGGCACCCGGTCCTTCATGCGCTCCCACATGGCGTCGAAATCCGGCGCGCCCTGTCTGCCGTCCTTGCCGCGATGGCCTGAGCGACCGGCCTCTTCGGTCTTCGGGGCCTCGGGGTTCCGGGATTCGTTGGTGATCTCCATGACGACCTTGTACGTCACGACGTTCTGATTGATGACGGGCTCGAGGCGGACCTCGCTCACGGAGCCCCGGAACTGCTTGTCGGGGAAGCTGTCAACCGTGAAGAAGGCTCGCTGGCCGACCTTCACCAGGCCGATATCGGCCTCGTCGATGGAGGCTTCCACCTTCATCCTGGAAAGATCCTGGGCGATGGTGAAGAGATTGGGGGTGCTGAAGCTGGCGGCCACGGTCTGGCCCATGTCCACCAGGCGGCTCACCACCACGCCATCCACCGGGGCGGTGATAGTGCAGTAGCCCAGGTTGATCTTGGCGCGGCCCACGCTGGCCTTGGCGGATTCCAGGGAGCCATGGGTGGTCTTCATGGCCGTTTCTTTGGCGTCCAGATCCTGGGCGGAAACGAGGTTCTGGGCGGCCAGCCGCTTGGTGCGTTCGAACTCCGCCTTGGCGTTGTCATAGGTGGCCTGGGCGCGCTGGACCGAGGCCTCGGCATCCTTGAGCTGGGTTTCCCAGACGGTAGGATCGATGCGGGCGATGACCTGGCCCTTCTTTACCAGGCTGTTGTAGTCGGCGTAGAGGCCCGTCACCACGCCGGAGACCTGGGTGCCCACAGGCACGGAGATCAGGGCGTTGATGGTGCCGGTGGCGTTGATGCGCTGGGTGATGTTGCCCTTCTCGACCTTGGCCTGCCGCCACTTGACCTCTTCCGCGGGCCGCGTGGCGAAGTAGGCGGCACCGCCCGCCACCAGGAGTCCCACCGATCCAAGCCCGATCCAGAGATTGCGTTTCATGGCTGCACCTCAACGTCCAAAGAACCAACGGATGACTTCTACCTTGCCATACGATGGTGTCTCGGACCAACCCGTTGAAGGGCCAGGCCTTGAATTGCCGAAATCAGGGGATGAACTGCAGGGAGTCCTTGATGGCGCGCAAGGCGAAGCCATCCACCAGCAGGGTCTGGGCGAAGCCTGCGACTAGGGCGAGAAAGCCGCAGACCAGCACCGTGGCGCCTGCATAGGGAGCCTCAACGGTGGGACGCTCGGCGGCCTCCCGCTCCGCCGGCTTCTCGAGGAAGAGGGCCACGACCACGCGCAGGTAGAAATAAACGGAGACCAGGCTCGCGAGCACCCCCAGCACCGCGAGGCCCACGTGGCCCGTGTGGATGAGCTCCTTGAAGATCATGTACTTGCCGTAGAACCCACCGGTGGGAGGAATTCCGGCCAGGGAGAACATGCAGATCGTGGCGGCGATCCCCAGGCCGGGTCGCTTCCAGCCCATGCCCCGGAGCTGCTCGAACCCAGAGCGGTCGCCCGTCATTCCAAGGGCCGTGAGCAGGCCGAAGGCGCCCATGTTCATGGCCATGTATACGAAGAGGTAGAAGAGCATTCCCGTGTAGGCCTCGGGGGTGCCTGCCACGAAGCCCAGCAGCAGGTAGCCCGCATGACTGATGCTGGAGTACGCGAGCATCCGCTTGACGCTGGTCTGTACCAGGGCCGTGAGGTTGCCCACGATCATCGTGAGCGCCGCCACCACCGCGAGGGCGGCCTGGACCTTGTGGAGGAGATCCGGGCTCAGGGCGAGGCCGGAGAGCAGCAGGCGGATCAGGGCGATGATGGCCACGCCCTTGGTAGCCACGGACATGAAGGCCGCGATGGGATGGGGTGAGGCCTCGTAGGCGTCGGGTGTCCACTGATGGAAGGGCACACCGCTGATTTTGAAGAGGAAGCCCGCCACCAGTAGCGCCGCTCCTGCAAAGGCGATGGGATCGGGATGGGCCAGAACCTGCCGTCCGACGGCCGTGATCTCCAGGCTACCGCTGGCACCATAGAGGAGCACCGTGCCCATGAGGAAACAGGCCGAGGCCACCGCCCCGGTGAGGTAGTACTTCATGCCCCCTTCGAGGGCCTCGGGGCGCTGACGAATGGTGGCCGTGAGGGCATAGAGAGGCAGCGAAAGCAGCTCGAGTCCCAGAAAGAGCACCAGTAGGTTGGTGGTGGAGGCAAAGATGATCATGCCCGTTACGCTGAACATCAGCAGGGAAAGGGTCTCGCCCTTCACCCACCCTTCCTGGTGCAGGTGATCCCAGAGCTGGAGCACGGCCATGGCCGCGGTCACGAGCACAAAGATCACGGCAAATTGAGCCAGGGCGTCCATCTGCAGCTGACCAAAACTCGGATGTCTATGGGTGGCCCAGAGGCGGGTGACGTAGAAGAAGCTCCCGAGCAGGGCGAAGAGGGCGATGACGAACATGCTGCCCCGGATCCATTTCGTGGTTTCCTGATCGCGGTCGAGGCTGGCCAGGGGTAGCAGGCAGGCCGCCGCCGCGGGAATGGCCACGGGCATCAGGGCGCTGATTTCACTGACACTGAGGGACATCAGTGGGCCTCCTGTGCATGGACCCGTTCGGGCGTCAGGGCCAGGGGCGCGGGCCGCTGGGCGGGGGCCTTGGCTTCATTCAGAAGCCTCTCCACCGAGGCCTCGGAATGCGCCGTAAAGGTCTGGTGGTGGAGCCCCATCCAGAAAATGAGGACCACGATGGGCACCATCACGGCGATCTCGCGGAGGTTCAGATCGGTGTGCAGGTGGCTGGTGCCGCTGCCTTCCTCAGTATTCTCGGGCCCCCAGAAGACC
>JAYREN010000190.1:3458-6200 GCA_041908845.1 Holophaga sp.
TAGATCGCACCCAGCAGCACGCCCAGGGTGGCGATGATGGCCAGGGGACGACCCCAGGAGAAGCCGCTCAGATAGGTACCGTTGAGGATGAAGAACTCGCCCACGAAGCCGTTGGTGAGGGGTAGGCCGATGCTGGAGAGGGTGACCACCAGGAAGAAGAACGTGAAGATGGGCATCCGCTTGGCGATGCCGCCGAAATCGGCGATCTGCCGCGTGTGGGCGCGATCATAGAGCATGCCCACCAGCAGGAACAGGGCGCCGGTGCTGATGCCGTGATTGAGCATCTGGAAGATGGCGCCCTGGGTGCCGATCACCGTCATGCTGGAGATCCCGAGCACCACGAAGCCCATGTGGCTCACGGAGCTGTAGGCCACGAGCTTCTTGATGTCCAGTTGCACCATGGCCACCAGGGCGCCGTAGAGGATGGCGATGACGGCAAGCACGGCCAAGGGCAGGGCGAAGTGGAGGGCGGCGGTGGGGAAGATGGGCACGGCGAAGCGGAGCAGGCCGTAGCCCCCCAGCTTCAGCAGCACCGCTGCGAGGATCACGGAACCCGCCGTGGGCGCCTCGGTGTGGGCATCCGGCAGCCAGGTGTGCAGGGGAAAGAGGGGCACCTTGATGGCGAAGGCCAGGGTGAAGGCGAGAAAGAGGGTGCACTGCACCTTGAAGGGCAGGGCCAAGGCCGCCTGGGCCATGAGCACCGGGGCGAAGCTGCCAGCCTTGGAGGCGATGTAGAGCAGGGCTACCAGCCAGAGCAGGGAGCCCGCCAGGGTGTAGAGCAGGAACTTGTTGGCGGCGTACTTGCGGTCCGCGCCGCCCCAGATGCCGATGAGGAAGTACATGGGCGGCAGCATGGCCTCCCAGAAGACGTAGAAGAGCAGCAGATCCTGGGCCACCAGGGCGCCCAGGATGGTGCCTTCCAGCATGAGGAAGAGGCCCACCGCGGCGCCCGCGCGTTCCTTGAGGCTGTGCCAGGTGCCCAGCAGGGTGAGGGGCACGATGAAGACGGTGAGGAGGATCAGCCAGAAGTTGAGGCCGTCCAGGGCCAGGTGGTAGTCCACGGGCAGGCCCGCCACAGCGAACCAGGGGTGGCGTTCCGCCAGCAGGACGCCGCCCGCATCGGCCGAGAGGCGCAGCAGCTGGAAGACCGCCACGAGGAACAGGCCAAGGGAACCCACCAGGCCCAGCAGCTTGGCCAAGGGGGCCTGTCTCTCGGGCAGAAGGAGCATCAAGGCGCCCCAGAGGATGGGCGCGAAGATCAGAACGCTCAGGAGGTGGGTGTTGATCCAGGTCGTCAGCACGGCGCGCTCCTACTTCAGGAAGATCCAGAGGAGCGTCAGCACTCCGAGGGTCATGGCCAGCGCGTAGTTGCGCACGCGGCCGGTCTGGAAGAAGGCGACGAAATCCCCGGCGAGGCGCGCCAAGGCCCCCGGCAGGTTCACGCCGATACCATCGATGAAGATCACGTCGAAGAGCTTCCAGAGCAGGTTGCCGAACCAGCGGATGGGGCCCAGCAGGAATCGCTCCATGCCTTCATCCACGTAGTATTTGTTGAAGACGATGCGGTGCAGGGTGGGCCACTTCGCCGCCCGGGCTTCCGCCACGGCGAGGCCGTTCCGGTAGCTGAAGAAGCCCCAGAGCCCTGCTGCCACGGCGAGGCTGGTGGAGGTCAGCGCCAGTAGGATGGCGGGGCCCTCATGTGCGGCGTGGGCCGCGTGGGTCTGTCCATAGGTGAGGCTGGGGGCGAGGAATTTCCCCACGGCGAAGTGGCCACCGAAGGCCTCAGGCACGCCCCACCATCCCGCGAAGAGGCTGCCGATCGCCAATACCGCCAGCGGCGCGGCCATGGTCCAGGGGCTCTCGTGAGCGTGGTCATAGGCATGCTGGTCCCGGGGTTCGCCCCAGAAGGTGAGGGCCATCAGGCGCCACATGTAGAAACTGTTGAAGCAGGCGCCCAGCAGGCCCATGGCCCAGAGCACGGGGCTCTTGAGGTAGGCCAGGTACAGGATCTCGTCCTTGCTGAAGAAGCCGGAAAAGCCCGGGAAACCCATGATGGCCAGCGTCGCGATGAGCATGGTCCAGAAGGTGATGGGGAGCTTGTTCCTCAGCCCGCCCATCTTGAAGAGATCCTGCTGGTGGTGCAGGGCGTGGATCACGCTGCCTGCCCCCAGGAAGAGCAGGGCCTTGAACCAGGCGTGGGTGAAGACATGGAAGAAGCCCGCCGCGAAGCCCATGGCGCCCAGGCCCAGGAACATGTAGCCGAGCTGGGAGACAGTGGAATAGGCCAGCACCTTCTTGATGTCCCGCTGGAGCAGGCCGATGGTGGCGGCGAAGAGGGCCGTTGAAGCGCCCACCCAGGCAATGGTGGTGAGGGTGATGGGGGCGAGCTCGAAGATGGGCGCGAGGCGACAGATCAGGAAGATGCCCGCCGTCACCATGGTGGCCGCGTGGATGAGGGCGCTCACGGGGGTGGGCCCCGCCATGGCATCCGGAAGCCAGACGTAGAGCGGGAGTTGGGCGCTCTTGCCCGTGGCCCCGAAGAACATCATCAGCGTGGCGAAGGTGATCACGCCTAAGCTGGCCTCCGGGCTTAGGTGCCCCGCGCGGGTGAGCAGCTCGCCGACAGTAAGAGTGCCGAAATGCGCGAAGAGGGCCATCATGCCCACCACCATGCCCAGGTCGCCCACCCGGTTAGCTAGGAAGGCCTTGAGGCCCGCGGCTGGGGCGTAGTCCGTCTCGAAG
>JAYREN010000191.1:0-3755 GCA_041908845.1 Holophaga sp.
ATTCTCGTCGAACTGCACAGAGGCGTTCTGGAACCGCGGATGGCGAATGGCCCACTGACTGATGTCCCCCAGGTGCGTGGAGCAGAGCACCCAGCAGTTGCGCCGGGAGAGCGCCTGCAGCACGGCGATGCCCAGGGCGCCGCCCTCCTTGGGGTCGGTGCCGGTACCCAGCTCGTCCAGCAGCACGAGCCCGCCGCGCTGGGCCTGGGCCAGGATGGCCTTGAGGTGGAGGATGTGACTGCTGAAGGTGGAGAGGCTGCCGATCAGCGTCTGATGGTCGCCGATATCCGCGTGCAGGGTGGTCAGTTCCGGTAATTCGGTACCCGCCTTGGCCGGGATGGCGCAGCCCGCCTGGGCCAAGGCCAACAGCAGGCCGACAGTCTTGAGGACCACGGTCTTGCCGCCGGTGTTGGAACCGGAGATGACCACGCCGGGGCGGGAGTCATCCAGTTCCATGTAGAGCGGAACGACTTCGTGGTCCAGGGGATCCAGGTCCATGGCGAGGCGCACGGCGGGGAGGAGCAGGGGGTGACGGGCCTCGAGGAGATGGAGGCGGCTCGTTCCCAGGATCGGCAGCAGGCCGTCGCAGAGTCCCTGCCACCGAAGCATCGCCAGGATCTCGTCGGCTTCGCCCTGAAACTGGTGCCAGCGTTCCAAGTCTTCGCGCCGCGCCCGCAGACGATCGAGCAGATCCCGCAGGAAGGCCTGCACGGCCTGGGTGTACTCGCGGTCCGCCTCCACGCACTCGTTGTTGAGGTTCACGGCATCAAAGGGCTCTACGAAGACCGTGGCGCCGCTGGAGCTGCGGTCCAGCACCAGACCCGGCACGCTGCCCCTTCGGTCCACGCGCACCGGCAGGCAGAAGCGCCCGTTCCGCTCGACGATGCTCTGTTCCTGGCAGGCGTCCGCAGCATCGTGAAGGATGCGCTGGAGGCGATTCTGGACCGCCTGAAAACGCCGCTGGCGCTCTCGATGCAGCTCCGCGAGGCCGGGCACGCGCATGGGATCGAGCTGGCCGTCCTCGGTGAAGCTCTTCTGCAGAAGTTCCACGACGGAGGCGGGATCGGGCAGGAGCTCCGCGGTCACCTGCAGGCGGTCGATGCCCAGATGGGTTCCCGGCGGGGCGGGTTGGTCCTGGGGCCAATCCAGGGCCGAGATGGCGCGCAGCAGAACGGCGGTGGCGCGCAGACCTTCCCGGAGTTGCCGCCAGTGTTCAGGCAGCGGCCAGCCTGCGGGATTCAGGAGTTGATCCAGGGCCTCGTCGAAGGGAACGATGGCCAGGTTCGAGGGTTCCCGCTCCCAGAGGGGGGCCACCTCCATCTGGCGGAGTCGGCGCAGCGATCCCCGCTGGTCCCAGGGATGCATCCTTTCCAGGGCCTGGCGACCGATCTGCGTTCGGGCGCCACGGGCCACGAAATTCACCACCGTGGGGAATTCCACGGCATCGAGTTCGATCTGCTGGGCACGGGGGGGACGGGTCATGGAGGGCTCGGTTTAAGGTCCAGACTAGCGAAAAACAAAAAGGCCCGCAGAAGCGGGCCTTCGAGATTATGCACCATGAGGACGACTCAGGGAGTCCCCATGATTCGGCGTTCCTGGGCCAGGCGCTTGAGGGACTTCTTCCGGGCCGCAAGCATCTTCCGCTTGCGCTTGGCGCTGGGTTTCTCAAAGTGCTGACGCTTCTTCAGCTCGCTGAGAATGCCGGATTTCTCGCACTTCCGCTTGAAGCGGCGCAGTGCGTTTTCGAAGGTCTCGTCTTCCTTGATCTTGACCAGTGGCATATATGTTTCCCCCCCTTCGCCTTTGGAATCGTCCCGGAGCCAAAAGGCGCTCCGCGACCGATCGCCCAGAATAGCGCAGGAACCGCGAAACCGCGAGTGCGGATTACGAAGAGTGCCACTCCGATCCTCAGGGAAAACAGCCAGGCGCCGAAAAGCCAATAATTGCCGACTGCGCAGACGCCCCTGTAGAATGAAGCCTTAGCCCTGAGTCTACATGTCCCGACCCCTTCTCCTGATCCTGGATGGCCAGTCCCTGAAGTCCGAGGGTCTGGAAGCGCTCCTTGCCCATGGCGGCTGGGATCTGGCGGTGACCGCCAGCGGAGATGCGGCGGAATTCGTCAATCGGAACGAGACGGCCCTCCTGATGATGGATCCCTTGCTGAGCGGCGAGGCCGGACTCCAGGCTGTGCAGGCCATGCGGGCCCTGGATCGCGAAGTGCCGGTGGTGCTGCTCAAGGGAGGCGATGAGTCCGCTGCGGGCAAGGGCTTCCACGTTCCCGTTCCGGGTGTGGTTGGCAGCCTGGAGCGCGCCGTTCCCACCTCCCAGTGGGTTGGGGTTCTGAACGGCATCCTGGCTTCGGTGCGGGCCGAGAAGCACAAGTTCACGGCCGAAGAGTTATTCGCGGACATCCTGGCGGACATCGAGTCTCCCAAAACCGTTCAGCAGCCCACCACCCCGACCCATCCCTTTTTCGGGTCCGTGGCGGCTCCGCCGGAGCCTTCGCCGACTATCACCCAGCCCTTCAAGGCGGTTCGACCGCTGCTGCCTCCGGTGAGCCAGCCCCTGGCCTCCTCCCCCACGGATCTCTTCGATGGCATTCTCGCGCCCCTGCAGGATTCTCAAGACGCGACGGACGAACCCAAGAAGAGCGAATTCACCCTCAGCGGCATTTCAGGCATCAATGATCCCTTCGGGGGCCCCGCTTCCATTGTGGATCCCATGGGTTCGGGCCAGATCGAATTCGTGGGCAGCAGCGACCACACCCCGGCCTCTCGCCTGATGCCTCCCGGGCCCCCACCACCGATGCTTCCTCCGGCGCGCCCAGCCTTTGAGGAGATCCGGAGTGGCGAGGTGCTGGAGGAATTCGGCAATTACTACTTGCTCGAGAAGATCGCCGTGGGGGGCATGGCGGAGCTCTTCAAGGCCCGCCAGCGAGGCGTGCACAACTTCGAAAAGATTGTCGCCATCAAGCGCATCCTGCCCCACCTCTCGGATAACGATGAGTTTGTGCGGATGTTCATCGACGAAGCCAAGCTGGCGGCCCAGCTGACTCATCCCAACATCGTCCAGATCTTCGACCTGGGTAAGGCCTCCGGGTTTTATTACATCGCCATGGAGTACGTGGACGGCAAGGACCTGCGCAGCCTGCTGCGAAAGGTTCGCGAGTACAAGCTGCCCTTCCCCGAATCTGTCGCGGCCTTCGTCACCATGAAGGTGGCCGGGGCCCTGGACTACGCCCATCGCAAGAAGGGGATGAACGACAAGGAATTGAAGCTCGTTCATCGCGACATCAGTCCCCAGAACGTGCTGATTTCCGGCGAGGGTGCCGTCAAGCTCGTGGACTTCGGCATCGCCAAGGCCGCCACCAAGACCACTCAGACCGTGGCGGGAGCCCTCAAGGGCAAGCTCCTCTACATGAGCCCCGAGCAGGCCCTGGGGCAGCCCCTGGACAGTCGTTCGGACATCTACTCTCTGGGCCTGGTGCTCTTCGAACTGCTCACCGGGGAGCGCTGCTTCCAGGCGGACAGCGAACTGGGGGTTCTGGAAAAGGTTCGTCTAGGCAAGGCCCAGAATGTCCGGGAAGTCAATCCTCTGGTCTCCAGGGAGATGGCTTCCATCCTCGAGCGGGCCCTCCAGAAGAACGTCGATCAGCGCTACCCATCTGCCCGGTTCCTGGAGCGGGATCTGAAGGCGCTCCTGGGGCGGACCGGCAACGAGCCTGTGGAACATGATGTTGCGGAGTACGTGAACAC
>JAYREN010000191.1:3765-6161 GCA_041908845.1 Holophaga sp.
TGGAATCTCTGGTCTCCAGCCGCTTTCCCCTGCCACCCCGCCGCTTGGAGCCGGAGCCCCGCCCCCTGCTCGCGATGCCCAGGCCGGAGGAAGTCACCATCCCCGCGGGACCGCGTCCGATCGTATCGGAGCCCATCCCGCTGCCGCCCCAAGATTTCGGGATGGAGGAAGCTCCCGCCCACCGATGGCTGCTGCCGGCTGCGGCGCTCATTCTCGCGGTGGCGGCCATCCTGCTTTGGCTGGTTGTCCACTGAAGCGGGTATGATGATTTCTTCCCGCGCTTGAAAACGACCACTGATTCCATCACATCCCTTTTTCCGGAGCACCCATGGACCTGAGCAAAGAACAACAGGGCTTCTATCAGAGCGCTCGCGAGCGCTGCCGCCAGGAAGTCGACGAGATGAACCGCACGATTCGCGCCGAGTGGCAGCATCTGAATGACGAGATCAAGCGGGTGCAGGAACTCATCCAGACCCTCGAAACTCGTAAGCAGACCGTGGGCCAGATGTACGCTTCGGCCAGCGACATGCTGGGCCTGGAGAACGATCTGGACGTGGGTTCGGCCATTCAGGAGGGTGCCGAAGACGCCGACGATCTGGGCGTGGGCGAGATCGATCTGTAGGATTTGCCTCTCGGCAGCAGAAAGCCCCGCCACTTGGCGGGGCTTTCTGCTGCCGAAATTCCTTGAGTGGGTTCCACTTCCCGCACTGGCAAAGTCTAGATCAGGCTGCCGAGCCGCTCCTGGAGCATGTACCTGGGATGCCAAGGGGTCGCGGCCAGGAGTTTGCCGCAATCCAAACCGTAGTTTGAGGGCTGGGGGCCTCCCTGGATTCGCAGCCTGGGCACGGGCCCACCCCTATCTCGCCAGGCCTGCTGGAAGCCCTCGGCCAACGCCCTCACGGAGAGCGTCTCGCTGGCCGCGTTGTAGATTCCGGATGGGGGCGGCTCTGCCAGCAGGATCGCGATCAGGTCGGCCAGGTCGCGGAGTTCGATGAAGCATACGGTCTGGTTGCCGTCTCCGGCCAGGCGCAGTTCGCCTGCTGCCCCGGCTCTGGCGAAAGCCGCGACTACCCCATCGGGAGGCAGATCGGCGCCGTGGAAGTGGGGCAGGCGCAGGATCAGATGGTGCAGCGCATCGCCACAACCCTGGGCGACGATGGCCTCGCTCTCCAGTTTCGCCGCCACCTGGAGGTCCGTGGGCCGAACGGGGTCTGACTCTTGGTGGGGCGCCCGGCCCTCGGCATAGACCGAGTGGATGGAGAAATGGATGAAGAGGCCAACCCCGCGCTGCCGGGACCAGCTGACCAGGCGCTCTACGGCCTGGACATTGTCCCGGGCCGCAGCCTCGGGATCCGCCGCACAACGGCTGGCGGGCCGGCGCGCGGCGCAGTGGACGACGGCATCGACTGCAGGCCCCTGGTCCGGAGTGAGTACGGCCAGATCCAGGCAATGCAGTCGCAAGCGGCCGTCCGCCAGGGGCGCCGCGAAATCCGCCAGGTATTCGGGGGAAGGATCGCTCCGGTAGGTTCCGTACATCGGGCCGAATCCGGCCTCCAGGAGTCGCCGCAGGATGGCCCTGCCCGCAGTGCCGGTCGCGCCCGTGAGCAGCACCCTCATGGGATCGGTCGCCTGTCGGGCACCTCGATGGCGCCTTCGTGCAACAAGCTCTCGATGGTGGAATGCTCCATCACCAACTCCGCGGGATGCATGGCGCAGATACGATCGTAGCGGGTAGCCAGGCATGCCGTGGCCCGGTCCGGTGGCTCGTTCAGGACCAGCCGCCGCAGGCAGGCCTCCACTTCGTTGAAGCCCAGGGAGGCCCGCATGCCGGTGCCCCCCGAGAAGCGAGGGTTGATCTCGTAGAAGAAGGGGCCTTCCTCGGTCACGCGGCCCTGGAAGTTGCATGGTCCCAACTGTCCGATCTCCGCCAGGCGCTTCGCCATGTCCAGCGCCGCCGCCCGCGCGCCGAACTCATCCTGCTCCAGCGGCACCATGCGGACCACGGCACCGTCCTTGAGTGCGTTCCGGCTTAGGAAGACGCCGAAGCTCTCGCCCTGGCGATCGCAGAGTACCTGCACCATGTGCTCGTCTCTCTGGATCAGTGAATGGTTGGCATAGACATCCTCCGTCCGGAGCCTGTGTCGTGCCTTGCCCCATTTCCAGGGCAGCAGGTAGGGCTGGGCCACGTAGGCGCACCCGTCGGCCGCCATTTCCTTGAGCTCGAGCGGATTGAACACCACGCGAACGCCCCGGGAGGCCGAGCCGGAGACCGGCTTAACCAGCAGGGGAAAGCCATGCAGGTCCAACAGTTCTTCCACCCGATCCAGGGAGACGGTCTTGACGAAGGGTAGCCCGAATCTCTCGAAAAAGTCGGAGCTGCGCTGCTTGTCGAATAG
>JAYREN010000192.1:0-6149 GCA_041908845.1 Holophaga sp.
CGACCTGCCGGGGGTCTCGGAAGCCCACGAGTCGCCATGTTAGAATTCGCCCGGTCGCCCCTGCGCCAAAGCCCTGCGAGGGGCTCATTTTCATACTCCCTGGAGATTTTGCCTTTGAGCCGTTCGGGCTGTTTAGCCGTCAGATTTTGGGTACGCCCTGCGGGCATGCGTGGGACCTCTACGAGAAGCGGGTTGTGCCTTCATCGGAGATGGCTGTGAGAAAACTGGGGCGGGTGGCCATCATTTTCTCGGTATGCCCTACGGGCATACGCGAGACCCCCACGAGAAGCACTTTAGACGCTCGAGCGAAGGGACCGCGATGAGTGTGCCGACCCATGTGGGCATCATTATGGACGGCAACGGCCGGTGGGCGGCGCAGCGGGGGTGGGCTCGGATCAAGGGGCACAAGGAGGGAGTTCGGGCCGTTGAGGATGTGCTGGAAGCGGCGGTGGACGAGGGCATTCGTCACCTCTCCCTCTACGCCTTCAGCACCGAGAACTGGAAGCGGCCCAGCCTCGAGGTCTCGGCCCTCATGGCCCTTCTGCGGATGTATCTGCGGATGTTCCTGCCCAAGCTCAAGCGGAAGGGCATCCGGTTCCATCATCTGGGCTCTCTCGAAGGGCTGCCTGAGGGCATCCAGCGGGATATTCGATGGCTGGAAGAGGCCACGGCCGATCACACCCGCATGGTCTTCCACATGGCCGTCAACTACGGCAGCAGGCTGGAGATCGTCCAGGCCACCCGCCGGTGCGTGGAAGAGGGGCTCCGCCCCGAGGCGATCACGGAAGAAGCCCTGGCCGCCCGCCTCTGGACCGCCGGAACACCCGATGTTGATCTGCTTATCCGAACTTCGGGCGAACAGCGGATTTCCAATTTCCTGCTCTGGCAGGCGGCCTACGCCGAGTTCTATGTCACCGAATGCCTGTGGCCCGATTTCCGTGGGCCGCAACTGCACGAAGCCCTGGCCGCCTTCGCCCACCGCGAACGCCGCTTCGGCGGAATCTGAACGAGGAGCCCCATGAGCACCGCCGCCCCCCGCACCTTCGACACAGGCAATCTGGCCCTCAGGCTCGGCTCCACGGCCGTTTTCGGCGTCCTCTTCTTCACCCTGCTCTACTTCGGCGAGCGCCCCTGGGCCAAGCTCGCCTGGTTCGCCTTCATGGCCGCGGCGCTCGTCATGGGCATTCGCGAGATGTGCCTCATCGCCCGCAAGATCGGGCACCGCCCCTCCATCCTGGCTGCCAGTCTCGTGGGCCTGGGTTTCCTGACGCACTTCTACCTGACGGGCGGCGATGTGCTGAGCGCCACGGATCCGCTGCCCCTCTGGATGGTGCTGGCCGGGGGCGGCATGGTCATCCACTTCGGCGCCCTCCTCTTTCACAAGGATCCCCTGGAGAACGCCCTCTCCAGCCAGGCCATCACCTGGCTTTCCGCCCTCTACATGGGCCTGGGCACGGGCTTCATGGTGAAACTCTTCATGTTCAGCAGCACCACCCTGAGCAACACCGGGGCGCGGCTCATCCTGGCCCTTCTGATCATCGTGTGGTTCGGCGATACCGGCGCCTATTTCCTGGGCAGTGCCTTCGGCAAGCACAAGCTGGCCCCCAAGGTGAGTCCCAAGAAAAGCTGGGAAGGCGCCCTGGGCAATGTGCTGGGCAACCTGGGGGGCGCCTTCCTCATGCGCGCCTTCGTCTGCACCGAGTGGACCCCTGTGGACGCCATCGCCATCGGCCTGCTGCTGGGCCTCGTGGGCCAGCTGGGCGATCTGGTGGAGAGCACCTGGAAGCGCAGCGCGGGCGTGAAGGACTCCAACATCGGCATCTCCATCCCCGGCCACGGCGGCATGCTGGACCGCGTGGACAGCCTGGTCTTCGCCGCGCCGGTGCTGTATGCGTACGTGCACTTCGTGCATGGGTTGAACTGATGGAGCAGCCTGCTCGAATGCGGCGCCTGGCGATTCTCGGGGCCACGGGGTCCATCGGCACATCCACGTTGGACGTGGTGGCAGCCCATCCGGAGCGGCTGGCAGTGGTCGCGCTGGCGGCGGGGCGCAATCGGGAGCTGTTGCTGCGGCAGTGCGAGCAGTTCCGCCCCACCTGCGTCTCTGTGGCCGAGGCGGAAGATGCTGCGTGGTTGACGACGCGGCTCAGCTATCGCCCCGCGATCCATCACGGCACGGAAGGATTGCTGGCCTGCGCCCTGCACCCGGAGGCCAGCACGGTGGTGGCGGCGGTGGTGGGCGCGGCAGGGCTGGCTTCCACGGAGGCGGCCCTGCGGGCGGGGCGACGGGTCGGCCTGGCCAACAAGGAATCCCTGGTGGTGGGCGGCGCCCTGATGCTGAAGGCCCTCCAGGAGGGCGGCGGCGAGCTGCTGCCCATCGACTCCGAGCATGCGGCTCTCCATCAGCTTCTGGCGGATCGCCCCTTTGATTCCATCCGCGAGGTGCGCATCACCGCCAGTGGCGGGCCCTTTCGCGAATGGCCCCTGGCGCGCATCCGCGCCGCCACGGTGGAGGAAGCCCTCAACCATCCCACCTGGAAGATGGGCCCCAAGATCACCATCGACAGCGCCACGCTGATGAACAAGGGCCTTGAGGTCATCGAGGCCTCTGTGCTCTTCGGGCTTTCGGCCGACCAGATCCAGGTGACCATCCATCCCCAGAGCCAGGTCCACGCCATGGCGGGCTTCACCGATGGCAGCTACCAACTCCAGGTCTGCGCCAACGACATGAAGCTGCCCATCCAGTACGCCCTGCTCTGGCCCCAGCGCACGGCGGGTCCCGTGGCTCCCTACGACTGGGACATCGCCCGGACCTGGACCTTCGAGGCCCCGGATCTGGAGCGTTTCCCCTGCCTGGCCCTGGCCTACGCGGCCCTCCGGGCCGGAGGCAGTGCCCCGGCCATCCTAAATGCCGCCAACGAAGAGGCCGTGGCGGCCTTCCTCGCGGGCCGCATCGCCTTCTGGGAGATCCAGGCCTGCGTGGCGGACACCCTGGCCGCCCTTCCCGGCGAGGAGGTCCAGAGCCTCGGGCAGGTCATGGACATCGACCTGAAGGCCCGGGAGAGGGCCCAGGGCTGGATCGGGCGCCCCTGATATCCTGATCCATCGCCCGCCGTCCCACGGCGGGCCTCTCGTCTGCAAGGATCCGCATGAAGCGCCTTCTCTATGTCGCCCCCGCCCTGGCCCTGATCGCCCTGTCCCCCAGGGTCGTGGGCATCCTGGGCGCCGCCCTCATGATCGGCGGCCTGATCTTCGTCCACGAGCTGGGCCATTTCCTCATGGCCAAGCGCATGGGCATGCCCGTGAAGGAATTCGCCTGGGGCCTGCCCTTCGGCCCCTTCATCACCTTCTTCAAGTGGAAGGAAACCGCCGTCGGCATCCGCCCGCTGGCGCCCCTCGGGGGCTACGTGATGCTCGCGGGTTATAACCCCGAGGAGCCCGATTCCGAGGATCCCCATGGCTTCCTTCAGCAGCCCTTCGGCAAGCGCATGCTCTTCTACTCCGGCGGCATCCTGGCCAATGTCGCCACGGCTCTGGTGCTGATGTGCATCCTGGGGGTGGATCGCTCCCGGTCCACCGTGATTCCACAGCCCGCCCCCCTGGCCATCGGCGATGTCATCTCCGGCATGCCCGCGGCCCAGGCAGGGCTCCAGCCTGGCGACCTGATCCACGCCGTGGACCACCTGCGCTTCCCCGGCAGCGATGCCACCGAGACCACCGCCTACATCCAGAAGAACCCGGGCAAGCCCCTGGCCCTGAAGATCGAACGCGGCGGCAAGATGCTGGATCTCACGGTGACGCCCACCACGGATGGCCCCGGCAGGATCGGCATTTCCTTCGGTCCTTCCAAGGTCAGCTATGAGCGGCGCCCCATCGCCCTCAAGGATCTGGGCCGGGGCATCGTGGATGGCGCCCTGCTCACGGCCAACATGGGAGGCCAGGTGGCCAAGGGCTTCTGGCGACTCATCTCCTTCCAGGCCAACCTCAAGGAAGTGGGCGGTCCCATCGCCATCGCCAAGGCGGGCAGCGATGCCGCCAAGGCCGGCTGGGAACACTTCTTCACGATCTGCGCCTTCATCTCCATGAATCTCGCCGTACTCAACGCCCTGCCCTTCCCCTTCCTGGACGGCGGCCACATGGCGATCCTCGGCTTCGAGAAACTGCGCCGCAAGGATCTCTCCGTTCAGGTCAAGGAGCGCATCCTCACCGGCGGATTCTTCGTCCTCATCACCCTCATGGCCCTGGTGATCGCCATGGATCTGTGGCGGCTGAAAAACTGATCAGAGCAGCCCGCCACTGAGTCGCGCCAGGGCCCGCTGGCCCACCTCCGCGTAGCGCAGCTCACCGCAGAGGAGCTTGGCCATGCGGGCGGGGCTGCCGGGGTGCTTCACGCCCAGGCGGTAGCCCAGTGATGGCAGCCGGAAGAAGACCGCCGCCAGGCGCTGAGCCCAGAGCATCTCGCCGCCGATCTCCCGCTGGATGGCTGCCGTGTAGCCTTCCAGGGCCCGATCCTGGCCCGCGAGTGCGGCGTGGATGGCTTCGGCGGCGCGGACGCCCGTGAGCAGGGAGGGCCGGATGCCCTCGGCGGTGAAGGGGTCCACCACGCAGGCGGCCTCGCCCGCCAGCAGGGCCTGCTGGGTGTGCAGCTCCTGGTTCCCGTCCCAGAGCACAATGGGATGGGCCGCCACGGCGCAAGCCTCGAGATCTGCGCCGAAGCCCGCCGCGTAGTCCCGCAGGATGCCCCGGAGATCTCGGTCTTGGCGGCCCCGCATGACGCCGACCCCCAAGGACTGGCCATCGGCCTTGGGAAAGTTCCAGAGGTAGCCGCTGCCCACGGTGCCGAAATCCAGGCAGAGCGGCAGATCCGCGGGACCGGGAGTGGTGCATTCCGCCTCAATGGCGCCCGCCATGCGGAAGCGCCGCTGGGTGAACCCCAGGCTCTTGGCCGTGCCGCCCTTGGCCCCGTCGGCGACCACCAGGTAGCGCCCACGCCGCGGCCCCTCCGGCGTGTCCACCGTCCAGGCCCCGTCCTCGAAGCGCAGGGCCCGCGCGGGGCAGCCCTCCTTCAGTTCGGCGCCCTGGGCCTGGGCCTGGGCCGTGAGGAAGGCATCGAAGACCTCCCGCCGCACCAGCCACAGGGGCTCCGCCGTATCGGCCTCGGCCTCCACGGGATCGCCGCCTTCCAGCGTGAAGCGAAAGCGCCGCACCTTGGCGTTGATGGCCGGGCCGAAGTCGAAGTCGAACCACTGGGCCACTTCGGGCGAAACCCCGCCGCCACAGGGCTTGGACCGGGGCGAGGCCTCCTTCTCCAAGATCAGGGCCGAGCGCCCCCGTTTGGCTAAATGGTAGGCCGCCGCGGATCCCGCGGGCCCGGCGCCGATGACGATGCAGTCGAACATCGATCCAGTCTGCCATGGAGGCTCCAGCATCCTCCTTGGAAGTAGGAAGAACTGGGCAGGCGTTCACGTGTCGAAAATGACTCACCGCCGAGGCAGGCTGAGCGAGCAGCGTGGATACTCCAGGCCTTGCAAGGCCGCCTGGGGAATTCAACAGGCGAGCCACTCGGGTTACGTCCTTATCCCCTTCATCCCCTTCATCCCTGTTTTAAAGCAGGTCTACAGGGATGCAGGTGATGAGGGGGATAAAAGGAGGCGCGGGCTGGATTGCCTCAGGAACGGCCTTTGCACAGGGATGCGTCGCCCGCATCACAATCTCTCCATCCTTCCCACCCTGCACATCCTGTGAAAACCGGGATCGTTGCATGATGGAGACATGCTGGATCCCTTGCCGGAAGCCGCGCCTCCCAGGCTCTTCACTCGGGCCTTCGTCCTGCTGGCGGTCTTCTACTTCACGGTGTTCCTGGCGGGCTACCAGCTCTTTCCCATCGTGCCGCTGCACCTGCGCAGCCTCGGGGCGGATCTGGCCGAGAGTGGGCGCTTCATGGGGGCCTTCACCCTGGGCAGCGCCGTGGGTTCGCTGTTCACCGGGCCCCTGGGTGACCGCCTGGGTCAGCGGCGAGTCTTGCGGGTGGCCTCGCTGCTGATGGTGGTCTTCTTCGCCGCCTACGCCCTCATCGACAAGCCTGAACACCGCTGGCTCTTCTACGTCCTCGCCCCCATCCACGGCCTTGTGTGGTCGGGTCTGCGCAC
>JAYREN010000193.1:0-5986 GCA_041908845.1 Holophaga sp.
CGGGGTGCGGATGGCCTCGCTCACCTCTTCGCCATTGAGAAATACCGAGGTTCCCCGCTGCTCGATGCGCAGCGATCCGAGCACCCGTTCCAGGGCATCGCGATCCCCCAGGGCCACCTGGGCGCGATGCAGCGCCAGTGCCGTCGCCCGGTACATGGCGCCGGTATCCAGGTAGTGCCAGCCCAGTTCCTGGGCCACCCGCTTGGCCGTGGTGGACTTTCCGACCCCGCTGGGACCGTCTATCGCAATGAGGGAGAGTTTGGCAGGGGGCATGGAGGTCCAGTCAGAGGGAGCCAAGGTTCGAGAAGGATCTCAGGGCTTCGCCTTGAGTTCTTCGAGGGCCTTCCGGGAAAGCTCGGCCTGGTCACTGGCCGGATTCGTGGCGATAACGCGGTTCCACACCTTGATAGCCTTGCCCGGAGCGTTCAAGTCATTGGCGTAGACGATGCCAAGGTTGTAGAGGCTCTGGAGGTGTTTGGGGTCGATCTTGTTGGCCTGCTCGAAATTGGCGACGGCCTTGTCGAAGGCCTTGATCTCGCGGAACATGATGCCCTGGTCCGTCAGCACGTTCGGATTGCGAGGGTCCAGTTCGAGGGCCTTGCCATAGGCCTCGATGGCCTTCTGGGCCTGGTGGGTGTCGAAGTACCCATTCCCAAGGGCAATCCAGGCCTGCAGATTGCGGGGATCCTTTTCCACCGCCTGCTGGGCGCTGAAAATCATCTTCTGGATCTCAGAGAATCCTGGAATCCATGCGGGGGCAGGGCCTGCAACAGGAGGCGCAGGGGGCGGGATCGCGGGCGTGCTGGTGCGACTTGAGCCGACGAAATAGCCGATGACGAGGCCCACGAGCAGACCCGCACCCGCGCCAATCCATTTGTTCTGGTCCAAGGGATACCTCCTGAATGGGCTTTTGATGCCCTAGTCGCGATCCATGACTTCAAAAACTTTCACGGCCCAGGGGTATTTGAAGCGAGGGCGATCCACGGCTTCCCCGTCCACCGTGTCCACCCGGATGCGGTAGGTATCACCTCGCCGCACCTGGTAATGCGAGGGACAGGATTCGTCACCCTGGCGCCAGAAGGCCTCCACCAGGCCCTCGTACGCGTGCCGATGGCCGCGCTCGGAGCACCAGGACACTCGAGTGCCGATAGGAAAGGGTTCCTCCACGGATCGCGGCTTGAGTCGCCCCTTGAAGCTATCGGTCTCCGGGCCGAAGAGTCTTTGCACGGCTGGCGCGATGACTTTCCGGCGCTCCTCGGGGGTGATGCCTCGAGATGTCCCGGCCTTTATATCCACGCCAAACCCTCCACGGCTCTGTTCGAATGATCTCGCCTCGAAACTCATGAGGCAGCTAGGACAATTCTAGCTGGAAAGAAAAGCGTGGGCCTTCTGAGTGGTGCTTGTGGCTCGCATGCCATGGCGCTGGAGAAGTTAATGTCCTGAATCCGGGACAACAAATGCGGGTTTCCTTCGGCTCCGCTAGGCCCCAGGCTGGAAGGATGGCCGAACCTTTCATTCGCATCTTCATCGACGCCGACGCCTGCCCGGTGAAGGACGAGGCGTTCCGGGTCGCGGGGCGCTACGGTCTCCAGACCTTCGTGGTGGCCAACAGTCGCCTGAACGTGCCCCGCAACCCGCGCATCGAGATGAAGGTGGTGAGCGGCCGCTTCGATGCCGCCGATGACTGGATCGTGGATGCGGTGACACCCTGGGACATCACGATCACCTCGGACATTCCCCTGGCCGCACGAATACTAGCCAAGGGCGCGCGGGCGGTGGATCCCAAGGGCCGCGTGTTCTCGCCGGATTCCATTGGCGACGCGCTGGCCGCACGGGAATTCAGTGCTTTTCTGCGGGACATGGGCGAGCAGGGGGGCGGTCCCTCGGCCTTCACGCCCAGGGACCGTTCAACCTTTCTCCAGTCCCTCGACACCCTCATCCAGTCCCTGCTCAAGGCTCGGCGGGCGCTGGCGCCACCAACTCTGGAGACACCGTGACCGAAACCATCTCCCCTGGCCGCATGGCCCTGCTGCAGCTCATTACCAAGCATCCCGGCGTGAGCCGGGAGAAGCTCCTGACCATCAAGGGCGTAACCGAGGCTGACCTCAGCTACCTGCTGAAGCTCGACCTCATCCGGGAGCGTGAGGCCGGGCAGTTCCGCACCACCCACCTCGGGGAGATGGCCATCAGGCGCGGGCTCTGAGGCTATTTCGGCGCGTTCAGTCTGACTTCCATGGCCGCAAGGGTCTTACGGATCTCGGGCAGGTGGGGGAGGCTGGCGGTGGTGCGCAGGTAATGCTTCATGGGCTGCAAGGGGTGGCCGCCGTAGGCACCGGGTTCGGTGATGCTCTTGGTGATGGCGCAGAGGCCCGCGACCTGGACGTTGGCGCAGATCTTCACGTGGTCGGTGACCGTGCTACGACCGCCGCATATGAAGTTGTCGCCGATGGTGCTAGACCCCGCCACAAAGAAGCCGGCCGTGAGCAGCACGTTTCGTCCGATCTGGCAGTTGTGGGCGATGTGACAGAGATTATCGAGCTTGGTGCCGCTGCCGATGCGGGTGGTGTCGAAGGCCGCGCGATCGATGGCGCAGTTGGCGCCGATCTCCACATCGTCCTCGATCACCACGATGCCCACCTGGGGAATCTTGTAGTGGTTCCCCTGTTCGTCGTGGGCGTAGCTGTAGCCGTCACTGCCGAGGGTGGTGTGGGGGTGGATCTCGCAGCGGGCGCCTACCTGGCAGCCCCAGCCCACGAAGACCTGGGCGTGAAGCAGCGTGTCGGCGCCGATGCGGGCGCCCCGCTCGATCACGCATCCTGGACCAATGAAGGCGTTGGCGCAATCTCCACATCTGGCCCCACGAAGGCTCCGGCCGCAACGCAGGCACCGGGGGCGATGCGGGCGCTGGGGGCGATGAAGGCACCGGGATCGAGGGGCGGCTCCTGGGCGAACTTGAAGCGGGAGGGATCGAAGTACTTCCGAACGATCTGGGATAGGGCCAGGGTGAGCCGAGGCGACACCAGCAGGGTGGTGTCCGAGTTTTCGGGGAAATGCGCTTTTAGATTCGCCGCCACTAGGATGGCCCCGGCCTTCCTTTCGAGGGCGGCGCGGAGCAGGCCCTCCGTGGCCGCGAACACGAGAGTTTCCGGGGAGGCCTGCTCTGGCGAAGACACCCGCAGCACCGCCACCTGGAGGCTGCCCCGGGTCTCGGTGATGAAGTGGGGAAAGTCCGTCTTGATCTGAAGACAGAGGACGCTCATCCGAAGACTCCTGCGCGGTGAACCCAAGGGGAGAAACAGACCGCTCAGCCATGCCGGGAGGTGTTGAAAACACTAGCATCAGGGCGCTGGGCCGGGGGGGCCGGGTTGCGAAGGATGTTGCTACCCGCGCACACTGGTGAAAACTCAGGAGCCTTCATGAGTCCTTTGATCGGCCTTCTCATTGCCGTCTCTTTGGCGGCGCAGCAGCCTGCGCCCCCGGCGGAGTCTCCCAAGTCCGCACTGGAAACCAAGGCGGCTTCCGAGGCCAAGCCAAAGGTCAAGCTCCAGCCCAAGACGACCCCCGCCGAACGCCAGGCCAAGCGCGAGCAGGAGCTGATCAAGCGCCAAGCCCAGGCGGAGCGGCAAGTCGGGGATGCCCGCCTCCAGAAGAAGCGTGCCCAGGACGAAAAGGCCCGCCAGTCCCGCTACAAAATGGCAGAAACCACAGAAATGAAGCGGGCCGACAAGGCTAAGCGCGCGGGCGAAGAAGCCCAGCGCCGTGCCGAGAGCCATCGCAAGAAGGCCGAACAGATCCGCGCCAAGGCCGAAGCTTCCTGGAAGACCTACCAGGGCACCGTGAAGCCCGTTGAGGCCCCCACACCCGTACCCGCAGCGCCGAAGAAGGGGGAAGAGGCCGTGAAGGAAGCTCCGCAGGTGGAGAAAGTTAAGTAGAAGGAGGAACGGGGGGCGGGTGTTTCTGTTCGGGTTCTGTTGGGAACCATCGCCTCTCTTCTGTGCGCTACAACATCGCTGAGCAATTTCATCTTTCGCAATTCCAGAATCCCTTCCCGACTCTCTGATCGGAACTCCGAATGGAAACGACCTACCCTGTTTTGTGCGCCTGGTGCGGAACGATCACGGGCCAAGGTCCAGTTCCTCACTCACACGGGATCTGCCTGTCTTGTCGTGCCACGCTTCTTGGCATCCCTCTGCTTTCGGAACAGCAACTCGGAGACCTGCCCTTCGGGCTCATCGAGCTTGATCCGAACGGGGTGGTCTTGACCTACAACAAGGCGGAGGAAGCCCTCTCTGGGATGAATGCCTCCAACGTCATCGGCAAACATTTCTTCCGGGACGTCGCACCCTGTACGGCCGTGAAGAATTTTGAAGGCCGATTCCATGCCTTTATTTCGTCACCATCAGATCCGGAAAGCTTCAACTTTACCTTTCGATTCCCAGGGCGGAACACGAAGGTCAGCATTGCCTTTGTAAGGTCCGAGCGCGCATCGGTCCTGGTGCTGGTGAAAGCCTCCACCGAGATCGTCTCGCATACCTGAACATGTGTTCGACTCGGTCGCTACATTTGCGAGTCCGCATGCTTCCTGATATTTCAAGATTTCTCGCTCCCAAGCTCCGCGCCCCTTCGTCCGTGCAAGTTGTATTCAATCAATCGGCCTCTTGAAGCAGCATTCGCAATCGACGCTCACTCGCAGGAGGAATCGGGATGTCCAGTCACAGCATTTTTGCGATGCCTTTTTCAAGGATCTATCCCCTCTACATTCAAAAGGCCGAACGCAAGAATCGAACAAAAGCAGAGGTCGATGCCGTCATCTGTTGGCTGACCGGCTATAGCCAAGAGGCGCTGCAGCAGCAAATCGAGCAGGAGATCAACCTTCAGGCCTTCCTGGACAAGGCTCCAGCATTTAACCCTAACGCGGCCCTGATCAGGGGCGTTGTGTGCGGGATTCGCGTAGAGGAGATCGAAGATCCCTTGATGAAGAAAATTCGCTACCTGGACAAATTGATCGACGAGCTTGCCAAAGGGAAAGCGATGGAGA
Source organism: Holophaga sp. (assembly GCA_041908845.1). Lineage (GTDB taxonomy): Bacteria > Acidobacteriota > Holophagae > Holophagales > Holophagaceae > JAYREN01. The sequence continues at coordinate 5,039 of JAYREN010000193.1, forward strand.
AGATCCTCAGGCAATAGACCATCCCTGAGAGCCATCGATATTCTGATCAAGGTACAGTGAGCTCGGTTAGGCCCCACCATGGACATCATGAAAGGACGGCTCGATGGATTCTCCCTTCGCCAAGCTCAATCTCGGCAATGCCAGGGTGATCCATGTGCTCGACGCACCCCGATCCTTTGAGCCGATGCTGGAGTCGCTCGCAGGGGTGGAGGTCCTCAGAACGGTCGGAGGCACGGTCCATTTCGCGTTAGCCTTCGTGCGGACGCTCGCGGAGGTCGAGAAGGCTGCGGAGCAGCTCACGGTGGCCGCAGCGCCGGATGCGATCCTCTGGATGGTCTATCCCAAGAGCTCTTCCAAGCGGTACAAGTGTGAGTTCAATCGCGACGCCGGCTGGGCGCGGTTGGGCCAAGCGGGCTACGAACCCGTTCGCCAGGTGGCCATCGACGAGGACTGGTCAGCCCTGAGATTCAGACAGGCAGAGTTCATCAAGACCATGAAACGCCGCTCGGAGGGTGCCATCTCAAGCACTGGCCGCATGAAGGCCGAACAGCGAAAGGCTTGATTCGTCGTTCAATTCGGACACAGCCAATCCCTTCAAAACATTCCGCCTACTCTGCTGCGGCTACACTGGCACGGTCATCGAGGGCGATTCGCCATCACTGCCAGATTGATCGTTCAGGTTCACCCACCCCCAGGAGGTTTCCATGAACAAATTCCTGATCTCCGCAATGACCGTGCTCCTGTTCGCGGTCCCCGCAATGGCGGGGGACGGCCTCGACGCCTTTCTCCGCAGGGTGAATGTCCAGGCGCAGGCGGACCTGAACGGGTTCTCGGCGAGGGTGAGCGCCCAGTTCGGTGTTCCCGAGGCCCAGGTTCGAATGGTCCTCGGCAAGGTGCATGAGCCCGCGGATGCGTTCATGGTGTTCCAACTCGGTCGGATGGCAAATC
>JAYREN010000194.1:0-5900 GCA_041908845.1 Holophaga sp.
AACAGTTGGCCTTCTCTGACGCCAAGGCGGGGGAGGGCACCCTGGCCCTGGCCCACATGGCGGAGGCCCGCAAAATCGCAGAGGGAGATGCCAACCGTCCAAGCTCCCTGCTTAGTCAGCGATTGATCCAAATCACCCTGGCCCGAATGGAAGGAGCCCTGAAAGGGCTTGTAGGTCAGTCCCCGGAAAGCTCCTATCTGCGTGCCGAGGATATCCTCGAGGACCTGCCCCCCGCCCTTCGGAACCATCCTGACTTCATCGACGAGCGCTTCACCCTCACCTACGAGCGCGCCACCCTCGCCCTGGATCAGAATCAGGACATTTCCTCAGATCTGGCCACTCTCCAGACCTTTCTGGATGGATGGACGGAGGCCAAGCAGCCCAAAACCTGGCTCACCTTCAACCAGATCATGTTGTGGCGGCTGAAGGCGCTTCAGGGCCAAATCAAGGGAGTCCCCTCCGGCCAATGGGTGTCCGCCGCCATGGCAAATATTCAATCCATTCGCCGGCAGCCGACGGGCGGACTCAGCGAAACCCTGGATGCGGTGGAGGGTGCCCTCTGGATTCTTTCCGCCCAGACCGTCCGTGGCCCGCAGCAGCAGGCCTTGCTTCGACAGGGCCGCCAACTGCTGCGAAGGGCGGGCGAACTGGATGGTTCCTTGCGCTGGACCTTCCGCCACGAACTCCGCATGTCTGCGGGAGACTGAGGGGCCTATGCTGACCTGGCGCATGGCGCTCACCCTGGATGAGAACTCATCGGTGCCGATCTTCCTGCAGATCGCCAAGGGCATTTCCTCGGCCATCCAGGATGGGCGTCTTCGGAAAGGCGATGCCCTGCCTGGCACCCGGGCCCTGGGGGAGCAACTGGGCGTGAACCGCAATACCGTGGTGGCGGCCTACCAGGAACTGGTGGCCGAGGGATGGCTCCACACTCGGGCGGGCGGCGGGACCTTCGTGGCGGACCACCTGCCGGAAGTCACCCCTAGCCGTGGCACCCCCAATCTGGCCAACACCGCGTTGCCCTTTCGCATCAATCCCGCACCCGGCGCCCCGGCGCAGCAGGCCTTCTCCCCCTCGGTCCTCTCCTGCCTGACCGGGGAGGTGGACCCTCGCATGCTGCCCATGGAGGCCCTGGCCCGGGCCTATCAGCGCGCGGCCCGAACTCACGACGCCCGCCAATTCACCCAGGAGAACCCCCAAGGCAACGAGCGGTTGCGGAGCGCCTTGGCGGACATGCTGGCCCAGGCCAAGGCCATCAAGGCCACCCGGGATTCCCTGCTGCTGTTGCCCGGCCTTCGCGAAGGGCTCACCCTCACCTGCCGAGCCTTGCTGCGCCCCGGCGATGGCGTGGCCGTGGAAGCCCTGGGTAGCCATATCTACTGGGATGTCCTGCGCTGTGCAGGCGCGGTATTGCACCCCGTTCCCGTGGATGACGAGGGCATGCAAACCGAGGGCCTGCCTGCCCTTCTGGACAGTGCCCCCATCCGGCTGATCATGGTGACGGCCCTGCGGCAGTACCCCACCACAGTGCCCCTGGCACCCCAGCGCCGAAGAACGCTTCTGGCCCTGGCCTCGGCCCGGGGCATCCCGGTGCTAGAGATCGATGTGGATTCGGGCTTTCACTATGAGGGCTCCCCCATCCTGCCCTTGGCCGCCGAGGATCCACTGGGCACCGTCATCTACCTCGGAGCCTTTTCCAAGCTGTTGTTCCCCAATCTGCCCGTGGCCTTTCTCATGGCCTCCCCGGGTCTGGTCCGAGAGCTGGTGGCGTGGCGGAAGACGCTGGCCCAGGGCGGCGACCCCTTTCTGGAGCGGGCCGTGGCCGAGCTGCTGGAGGATGGCGAAATCCAGCGTCATCTCAACCGTCTTCGGCGGGTCTCCCGGGAGCGGCGGGATGTCCTGGCCCAGGCCCTCGAAGCGCGCCTCGGGGGGGTGCTGAAGGTGCGTCCCCCCAGCGGCGGGCTGGCCTTTTGGCTCCAGGTACTGGACCCCGATCTGGACGTGAAGGCTTGGTCTGTGCGGGCGGGGCACTCGGGACTAGCCTTCCGCCCTGGTTGCGAATACACCCTGGACGGCCAGGCCATTCCTTGGCTTCGCATGGGTTTCGGCTCCCTGTCCCCTGATGAGCTGAATGAGGCGGTCCTTCGCTTGTCAAAAACCCGCCCATGACGATATTGTGACGAAGCTCACACCCCCCTCGCGTCCCGCGCAAATATTCAAAAAATAACACTTGTGGCGTCCCCTGGGCGCCCCAAACGGGCCCCGGGCCACCGGACCAGCGGCCATTTCAGAACCGGACCATGTGCTCCCCAAAAGCCAGGGCGAGACTTGACCCAGTTCATTCCACCCCCCATAGCGAATGCCATTTCACGCCCGGAAAGTGAAACCGGGTCCCTGAACAACGGGCAAACCAGATCCTCCTCGGCGCTTCAGCGCCAGGCGCTGGGCACCCGCCTTCCCCCTCCCGGCCTTCGGGCCATCTCCGATGGAGTCTCCATGCAGCATTCCCTGACCACCCTCAGTGCCCTGCTCATCACGGGCATCCTTTCCGCCCAGTCTCCGGAAGCCGAGAAGAGCCGCCAGGCCCTCGAAACTCGGGTCGCGCCGATCCGCGCCCTGCTTGCCGCCGAGCGCGGAAATTTGGGCCTCAACGAGAAGCACGATTTCCGGGTTAAGGCCGTTACCCCCGGCAATTTCGGAGAAGAGTATGTACGATTCCAGCAGACCTTCAACGGCCTGCGGGTCTGGGGCGGGGAAACCATCGTCCACACCGATGCCAACGGCAACTCCAAGAGTGAAAACGTCCGCAGCCTTCGATCCTTTGAAGACCTGGATGTGACCCCGACCCTGCAGCCCGAGGAAGCCATCGGCGCCTTCAACAACCAGCTGGAAGCCCGCCTGCTGGAGCCGATCATCAACATCCCCGGCGTCTTCACCCGACCCGAAGAGGCCGATCGCGCCCAGGGGACGGATGAATCAGAGCCCCTGGTTCGATCCCTCCGGAAAACCCGCGTCCAGGTTCTCGAGAAGCCCACCGCCGAGCTCCTTCTTTATCCCATCACTCGTCAGGTCCGGACCCCCGGGGCCCTTGGCAAGGCCGAGCATGAGCTCCGGGCCGATGACATGCAGGATGTGGTGGAGCGGGTCGCCCTGGCCTACTACGTTCAGACCCGCCGCAAGGTGAACGGCAAGATGTCCTTCCAGGATGCCCTGGTGGATGCCCACACCGGCGAGATCCTGGCCCAATGGAACGCCCTCCAGACTGCCAATGTCCGGGGTTCGGGCCGAACCCTGTACAGCGGCACCGTCGCCCTGGACGTCAATCAGGTCAGCGGTGGCTATGAGATGAGGGACGTGGTCCGCGCCGCCAGCCCCCAGTTCAATGTGGCTCCCAACGGCAGCAGCACGGTGTATACCAGCACCTCCTCGACGTTCGGGAATGGCACCACCAGCGACACCAAGACGGTCGCCGCGGACGCCCTGTGGGGTGCCCAGGCCACCTACGACGCTCTGTACAACTGCTTCAACTGGCGCGGCGTCAATAACGCCAACGCCGGCCTGAACATCCGGGTCCACCTCAACGATGACAACGCCTACTTCGATGGCAACACCACCATCACTTTCGGCGACGGCATCAGCTACTTCAAGCCGCTGCTGGAAGTGGACGTCGTGGCTCACGAATATGGCCACGCCATCTGCCAGGCCTCTGCCAACCTCACCTACAGCGGCGAGTCCGGTGGCCTGAACGAAGCCAACTCGGATATCGTGGGCACCATGGTGGAGTTCTACGCTGCGGGCGGCAAGGTTGGCAGCGTCATCCCCGCCAGCGGTGGCGACTGGGTGCTGGGCGCCAAGATTTCCAAGGATGGCAACCCTCTGCGCTGGATGTACAAGCCCAGCAAGGACGGCAGCAGCCCCGACATCTGGACCTCCACGATCGGGAATGTCGACGTCCACTACAGCAGCGGCCCCGCCAACCGGATGTTCTACTTCCTGTCCCAGGGCTCCACGGCCAGCGGCGACACCTACAGCTCCAAGTTGACCTACGGGCCCATGACCGGCATCGGCATCCACAAGGCCGCCACCATCTGGTTCAAGGCTCTCACCACCAAGATGACCTCCAGCACCAAGTACTCGGGCGCCTACACGGCCTGCAAATCCGTGGCCGAGCAGGTCTACGGAGTCGGCAGCCGCGAGGCCGTGGCCGTCACCCGCGCCTTCGCCGCCATCGCCGTGACCGCGGACGTGCCTGAAGGCCTGACGGTTTCCATCAATCCCACCACCGCCACCGTGAAGACTGGCGCCAGCTACCAGTTCAGCGCCTCCGTGGTGGGCAGCACCAACACCGCCGTCACCTGGAGTACCACCGGCGGCAACGTCAGCTCCAATGGCTACTACACCGCCCCCGCCACGGCCGGCACCTACACGGTCAAGGCCACCAGTGTTGCCGACACCACCAAGTCCGCCACCGCCACCGTCACCGTGACCCCGGCCAACGGTGTAGTCGTCACCATGAATCCGACCACCGCGACGGTTCAGACCGGCACCACCAAGCAGTTCACGGCCTCCGTCACCGGCACCACCGACACCTCGGTCACCTGGACCGCCACCGGCGGCTCCGTGAGCTCCAACGGCCTCTACACCGCGCCTGCAACGGCCGGCACCTACACCGTGAAGGCTACCAGCGTCGCCGACACCACCAAGTCCGCCTCTGCCACCGTCACCGTCACCAGCGTCCCCGTTGGTGGAGAGAAACTGGTCAATGGCAGCTTCGAGAGTGGCGCCACCGGCTGGTCCGGCACCACGGGCACCATCGGCAACTGGAATGTCTCTCCCCACTACCAAGCCGCCTATGACGGCGTGAATGCCTCCTTCCTCGGCGGCAACGGGAAGACCGCCACGGAGACCCTCTACCAGACCGTGACCATTCCCAGCACCGCCACCAAGGCTACCCTGAGCTTCTACCTCCACATCGACACCAAGGAGAGTGGCACCACCGCCTACGACCGCCTGGCCGTTCAGGTCCGCAACAGCGCCGGGACCCTCCTGAAGACGCTGGTGACCTACAGCAACGCCAACTCCGCCACCGGCTACCAGCTCCGCACCTTCGACCTGAGCGCCTACAAGGGCCAGACCATCCGCGTGCACTACAACATGACCGAAGACAGCTCCTTGGCTACCAGCTTCCTGCTGGACAAGGCCAGCCTGCTCGTTCAGTAGCCGAACATCCCCTCGCTAGCGCGAGGGCAAGAGGCCACCCCGGAACAGCCCCGCTGTTCCGGGGTGGCCTCTTTTGGCGAAGGCAATTTCGGAGATTGACGAGGGCCAAAAATGGACCTACTGTTCATATTGAACATATACAGTTATCCACGAGGTCCCATGAAGATTCTCCTCTCCAATGCCTCTCCCGACCCTATCTACGAGCAGATCGTCCGCCAGGTGCGGGTGCAGATTCTCTCCGGCGAACTGCAAGAGGGCGAGGCCCTGCCCTCCATCCGCAAGCTGGCCCAGTCCCTCCAGATCAGCGTCATCACCACCAAGCGGGCCTACGACGAACTGGAGCGGGAGGGCCTCATCGATACCGTGGGGGGCAAGGGCACCTTTGTCGCCTCGCCCAACATGGACTTCCTGAGGGAAAAGCGGGTGGCGGCGGTGGAGGGCAAATTGCGGGAGGCCATGAAGGAGGCCGAGGCTGCGGGCATTTCGGCCAATGATCTGAAACAGATGCTCGTCTTGCTCCTGGAGCCCGACCATGCCTGAACCCATCCTCCAACTACGGGGCCTGACCAAGCGGTTCAAGGCCTTCGCCCTCGACGATGTCAGCCTCTCGCTGCCACCCGGCGCCATGATGGGTCTGCTGGGGCCCAACGGTGCGGGCAAGACCACCCTCATCAAGGCCA
>JAYREN010000195.1:0-5862 GCA_041908845.1 Holophaga sp.
AGCCTTCTTGGCCTTGGGCTCAGCCTTCTTCTCGTCCTTCTTGGGCTCGGCCTTGGGCTCAGCCTTCTTCTCTTCCAGGCTCAGGGCCTTCTTCTCTTCCTTCTTGGGCTCAACCTTCTTGTCGGCCTTCTTCTCGGTCTTCTTGGTCTCGACCTTGGCAGCCTCGGCCTTCTTGGGCTCGGCCTTCTTCTCCTCGGCGAAGGCGGGGCTGATCAGGGCAGCGGCCACCAGCAGAGCAGCAAGCTTGTTCATGAAATCTCCCTTTTGGAATTCCGGCACGGCCGGATGATTCCCAGGTTTAGCAGATATTGGGCCAAAAGATATGTGACCACATATCAACACTTAAACAAGATCCACCGCTTTGGGTGCCGTTGAAAAACGCCACTTGTAGCAATTTGCAACAGACATCAGGACGCTTCATCGGAACCGTCCGCCAAGCCGAGGTCTTTCAGTTTCCGGTATAGGGTCGTTCGATCCTTGCCCAGGATTTCTGCAATTTTGCTTTTCTTGTGCTGATGCTTGAGCAACACCTGGATGTACCGGCGCTCGAGGTCTTCCAGAGTGGGGAGGTGGTCCCAACCTTCGATGAGCTCGAGCAGGGGCGTCGGGGCATGGGGCAAGTTCGAGGGGCGAGAGCGAAGCTCCTCTTTGATCTTGTCGGAGAAGTCCTCGGGCGTAATCTCGCGGCCTCGACTCAACTGAGTCAAATGTTCGATGACATTGGCCATCTCGCGAACGTTGCCAGGCCAGCTATACCGCTCAAGCATCTGGCGGGCATCTGACCGGATGCTGTAGTTCTGGGCATCCCGCAGATTGCACTCGGCCAAGAAATGATCGATCAGCAGCGGGGCGTCGGAGATGATCTTGCCGGTGTTCTCATCCCGGGACCAGCGCTCGCGCACGGGAGGCACGCGGATCTCCACCACGCTCAGTCGGTAGTAGAGATCCTCACGGAATTTCCCGGCCTTCACCATGGCCGAGAGATCCCTGTTGGTTGCGGCGATGATCCGCACGTCCACCTTCACGGTCTTGTTGCTGCCGACCCTGCGGACTTCCTGTTCCTGGAGTACACGAAGAAGGCGCACCTGGAAGCTGGGAGAGGTTTCTCCGATCTCATCCAGGAAGATGGTGCCCCCGGTCGCCTCCTCGAAGAGTCCCTTCTTCTCGCTGATGGCCCCGGTGAAGGAGCCCTTGGCGTGACCGAAGAGCTCGGATTCCAGGAGGGTCTCGGTCATGGCGCCGCAGTTGATCGCCACGAAGGCCTGGTCGCGGCGATCACTGCTGGTGTGGATGGTGCGGGCCACCAGTTCCTTGCCCGTACCGCTCTCTCCCGTGATCAGTACCGTGGTCCGGCTGTTCTGGAGCGAGGCGATGGTCCGGTAGACATCCATCATCTTGGGGCTCGATCCGATGATCACGCTGCGCTGCAGCTTGGGGGCCGCTTCCGGTGCACGCCGCCCGTCCTTGCGCACGATGGCCCGCTTGACGAGGGTCTTGAGCTCTTCGTTGTTCCAAGGCTTGGAGATGAAATCGAAGGCGCCCTCACGTACGGCCTCGAGGGCCTTCTCTAGGGTGCCGAAGCCCGTCAGCAGGATGGTCTCGACTCCGAGCGGCTTGGCGGCCCGGAGCAGGTCCAGGCCATCCAGGCTGGCCTCGAGGTTGATATCCGAAAGCATCAAATCGAAGCTGCCCTTCATGAGATGCTCCATCGCCTCTTCGGGCCGAGTGGCCTTCACGACCTCCAGATCCATCCCCACTTCTTCCTTGCTCAGCAACAGCTCGAGCAGGTCACAGGTTTCTCGACTGTCATCCACCACCAGCACTCGGGTCATGCGTTCACCTTTTTTTACAAGCCTACATCAGGTGGGCCTGGATCCATCGATTCCATAAGCGTAGTATTTGGCATGCCAACCAAGGAGAAAAGTATGAAAAAAACAATAAAGCTCATACTTGCGGCAGCCGTCGCTGTGGTTTCCATGTACGCAGGCGACCTCACCATCGCCTTCAACAGTAAAGGCAAGGGCCCCATGGGCACCAAGACGGATGGCGTCGAAACCCACTACTACAGCTCCAAATTCCAGCGCATCAACAACGCAGGCTCCAAGGTCGATACGCTGACGGACTACCAGACGCTTACGACCTACACCATCAACCACGGCAAGAAGCTCATCCAGAAGCTGACTTTCGACGATGCGATGGCGGCCATGGAGGGCATGCAGACCCAGATGCCGGAAGGCCTTGGCGCCATGATGGGTTCTTTCTTCGGCGACCCCAACAACTTCAAGATCGAGGAACTGGGCAAGGAAGTGGTCGTGGAACGCACCTGCAAAAAATACAAGATCACCGTGGGAAAGATGATCTTCGAAAGCAGCAACGATCCCACGCTGGTCCCGCCCATTCCCGCCGCGAGCTTCGCCAAGATGATGAAGGCCAAGGGCGCCCTTACGGCCGCCGCAGGTCCCATGGGCAAGAGCATGGCGCGCCTCTATGAAGAAATGAGCAAGATCAAGGGCCTGGCCTTGAAGACCAACATGAGCGGCTTCATGGGCATCAATGCCAGCACCGAGGCAACGAAAGTGACCGAGGGGCCCATCGCCGCAAGCGTCTTCGAGCTCCCCGCGGGCTACAATACCGAGGACCTCGGGAAGAAGCTGCGAGAACAAGTCGCCAAGAGCCGCTGAAATACGCCTACCGCTGAAAGGAGGCCTGCGGGCCTCCTTTCACATACAATGAGAACCATGGCGGCACCCCCTTCCCCTTCCTTTGAAGACGGCCTCGAGCGCCTCGAGGCCCTGGTCCAGCAACTCGAAGGGGGAAGCTTGAATCTCGAGGATGCCTTGCGGCGCTTCGAGGAAGGCATTCAGCTCAGCAAGGAACTCCAGCAGCAGCTCGCGGATGCCCACCGGAAAGTGGAAGTCCTTAAACAGAGCCTGGGTGGCGAGTACCGAGCGGAGCCTCTGGAGGGAGAAAACGCGTGATCCCCGATTCTTCGGCCCTGGTCCAACAGGATCTGGCTCGGCTCGTACCCTTGCTCGAATCCGCGTTCATGGCCCCCCTTTGGGAAGGAGAGGCTCCCAAAGTGGCAGAGGCCATGCGTTACAGCCTGGAGGCCGGAGGCAAACGAGTCCGTCCCGCGCTCTGCATGCTCGCGGCCGAGGCTCTGGGCAGCCCCGCTGAGACGGCCCTGTCCTGCGCCATCGCCCTTGAGTACATCCACACCTACTCCCTTATCCACGATGATCTGCCCGCCATGGACGATGACGATCTCCGCCGCGGCAAGCCCACCTGCCACGTGGCCTTTGGCGAAGGCCAGGCCATCCTGGCGGGGGACGGTCTGCTCACGGAGGCCTTCTCGTTACTGGCCGGGGATGAAGGACTTTCCGCCGAGCGCCGCCTCCTGGCCGTGTCCATCCTCGCCGAGGCCGCGGGCTGGCGCGGTATGGTCGGCGGCCAATCCCTGGACCTCGAGGGTGAGGTCCGCACCCGGAGTGGCGAATCCTACAACCTGGATCACCTCATGCTTATCCATCGTCTCAAGACTGGCGCCCTGCTGCGTGCCTCCCTCGAGTTGGGCGCAGCCGCGGCCGGAGCCTCCCCGGCTCAGCGAAAAACCCTCCGAGAGGCGGGCGCCGCTCTCGGCCTGGCCTTCCAGATTCAGGACGACATCCTGGATGCCACCAGTACTTCCGAGCAGATGGGCAAGCGCGTGGGCAAGGACGCTGGCAGAGGAAAGATCACCTATCCCTTGCTGCTCGGCCTCGACGGCGCCCGCAAGGCTCTGCAGGAAGCCACCGCACGGGCCATCGGCCACCTTCAAACCCTACCGAACCCTGCCCCTCTGGTGGCCTGGGCGCGATTCTTGGCGGAGCGCCGGGCGTGAGTTCCTATCCTCTTCTCGATTCCCTAGCGGCACCCCAGCAGATCCGACACTTCTCCCTGGGCCAACTGGAACAGCTCGCCGAGGAGGTGCGCGGCTTCCTCATCGACTCGGTCAGCGAGACAGGAGGGCACTTCAGCTCCAACCTGGGCGTAGTCGAGCTCACGGTGGCCCTCTTCCACCATTTCGATTTCCTGGCGGATCGCATTGTGTGGGACGTGGGCCATCAGTCCTATCCCCACAAGATCCTTACGGGTCGTAGGGACCGATTCCCTACGCTGCGCCAGCACGATGGGCTATCAGGCTTCCTGAAACGGGATGAAAGCCCGTACGATCACTTCGGCGCCGGGCACGCGAGCACGAGTATTTCCGCGGCCCTTGGCATGGCCATGGCACGGGATCTGCAGAAGCAGGATTTCACCTGCATCGCCGTCATCGGGGATGGTTCCATGACAGCGGGGATGGCCTTCGAGGGGCTCAACCAGGCCGGGTTTCTGGAAACCCGCAAGTTCATGGTGATCCTCAACGACAACGACATGAGCATCAATCCCAACGTGGGTTCGCTCCAGGGTTACCTGAACCAGATGATCTCGGGGCAGTACTACAAGCGGTGGCGAGATCGCATCGAGGGCGCCATCAAGTCCATTCCCGTGCAGAGCGTGAGCCTGCGCCTGGCCAAGGCAGCCAAGTGGAGCGAAGAATCCTTCAAACGCATCGCGGTGCCAGGGCTCCTCTTCGAGGATCTCGGATTCTGTTATCTGGGCCCCGTGAAGGGTCATGACATCAGCGCCCTGACGAAGGCTATCGCCGAGGCCAAGGAGCGGATGCAAGAGGGCCCCGTTCTGCTGCACGTGCAGACCCAGAAGGGCTACGGGTACACCCCTGCCGAAAAGGATCCTCTCAAGTGGCATGGCGTAACGGCGTTCAACGCTGAGGCCGGCGAGATGATCAAGGCGGATCCCGCCAAAGTCACAGCCCCTTCCTACACCCAGGTCTTCGGCTCCACCCTCGTGGACTTGGCGCGACAGGATGAAAAGATCGTCGGGATCACGGCTGCCATGCTTGACGGCACCGGCCTGAACCTCCTGCAGAAGGCCATGCCCGAGCGCTGTTTCGATGTGGGCATCGCCGAGCAGCACGCCGTCACCTTCGCTGCCGGACTCGCGGTGCAGGGCATGCGGCCGGTCTGTGCGATCTACAGCACCTTCCTCCAGCGGGGATTCGATCAGGTCCTCCACGATGTCTGTCTGCAGAACCTACCCGTCACCTTCGCCCTGGATCGGGCGGGAGTCGTGGGCGCAGATGGACCGACGCACCACGGACTCTACGATCTGGCCTACCTGCGTTGCATGCCAAACATAGTCATCATGGCCCCCAAGGACGAAAACGAGCTTCGGCGGATGCTCCTAACGGGCCTCTACTCCGGTGGCCCCGCCGCCCTCCGCTATCCCAGAGGAAACGGGTTAGGGGTCACCCTGGAGGAACCCATCACCCCTCTTCCCATCGGCAAGGGCGAGTTGCTCAAAGAAGGAAGCGACCTCATGATCGCCGCCCTCGGCTCCATGGTGTCGCCGGCCATGCATCTAGCCCAACGCCTTCAGGAAGAAGCGGGCCTTTCCTGCGCGGTCATCAATGCCCGGTTCGTTAAGCCCCTGGATGAGGAGTTATTGACCCATTGGGCCGGGCGCACCCGGGGCGTGGTCACCCTCGAGGAGGGCTGCGAGCCCGGTGGCTTCGGTGGGGCCGTCTCCGAGTGCCTCTCGCGATGGGGACTTAGCCGCCCCTGGCTCTGCTGTGCGATCCCCGACCAGATCATCCAGCACGGTGACTCCCAGCGACTTCTGGGCGAGGTGGGGCTCAGCCCCGAAGCCCTGTTCGACCGCATCCTTGCCTTTGGCCAACACACCTCGCACCAAGGCTGAGACAATTTCTGGGTGATAGCATTCATCCCTTCTTGCCCGCCTGCCGACAATTGTATAAGGTCA
>JAYREN010000196.1:0-5775 GCA_041908845.1 Holophaga sp.
TCAGTGCGCGTGGCCGTGCTCGGGGACCTTGCCCGAGCTGGCTGCGAGCCGCACGAGGTGGGCACCCGTGGTCACCACCCATTCGTCCTTCTGGACGCCGGACAGGAGCTGCACCCAGTCGCCATCCCGTGCGCCGACCTTCACAATGCGACGCTCGAACCGCTCTCCCCCGGCCTGCACGTAGACGACGGCAAGGCCGTCCTCGTCCTGGAGGGCCGAGGCGGGCACTGCCAGGGCCTGGGCCACGGTGCCGGTGCGCACGAACGCCTTGCCGGAGGCTCCGACCTTGAGCGTCCCTGAGGGATTCCCGAACTCCATGACGAAGGGCACGGTCCGGCGCTCGGGGTGGATGGCTCCACCCTGACCGAGCACCTTCGCGCCCTTGCCGGATTCCAGCACCACGGCCTGCTGGCCGGGGGCCTGGAACCAGACGCTCGCCACCTTGGCCAGGCGGCCGGACTGGGCTTCGGGCACCTGCACCTCCAGGCGCAGCCGCCGGGTGTCCACGATGTGGAAGAGTTCCTGCCCTTCGGCCACCTGGATGCCGGGGCCACCGTTCACAGTGCTGACGATGCCGGTGACGGGGGCCGTCAGGGCCAGGGCCATGCCGCCCTTGCCCGTGGTGACTTCGTCCCTGCGGGCCTGGGCCACCTTGAACTCGGCCTCCGCGAGGGCCTCCTCACGGGCCGCTTCTTCCGCACGACGACGGGGCACGGCCTCCTGCTCCAGCAGGCCCTTCAGGCGCGTGTGGTTCGCCTTGGCCTGATCGAGCCGGAGCTTCGCCCGCTCGAAGTCGAGCTGGACACTGCCCAGGGAGAGATCGGCCCCCGCCTTGGGCACCAGCCCGCCGAGCCGCTGCCCCTGCTTCACCATCTGGCCGATGCTGGGGAATCCATTGCCCTCAAGGCGGCCCGCCACGGGAGCGAGGATGCGGCCTTCGCCACCTGGCACCGCCGCCACCGAGGCGTAGGCTTCAAAGCCATCAGAGAGGGGACGCTGCTGAGCGCGGGTGATCCCGAAGGGGACATTCCACTGCTGCTCCTTGAGGAAGGAGATGCCCCCGGTAACCTCCGGCACCTGAGCCTTCATGGCGGAGGCCATGTCGGGGTAGACCGTGTGCTTGCCAAGATCGAAGGTGGACTGGCCCTTCGGCCCCTTCCACGCGATCTTCACCTGGACCTCGCCGGGAGTGGTCGGGGTGATGGCCAGACGGAAGATGCCGGGGGTGTTCGACACCTCCGTGCTGAACCGCTGCTCGCCGCCCGCGCCCGTGAGGATGATTTCGGCCTTGCCATCCTTCGCGGCCTGCTGGTCGGCCAGATGGGTCAGGTGCGATCCGAAGTTGGAAACCTCGCCCTTCACCAGGACGGCGTATTCCACGAAGAGCTGCATGGTGTCCGTGTAGAGGGTCGGCGCGAAGGAAGGACGCTCCGGAGCCTCGTGGGCGTAGCCCGCTGCGGCTCCGTGGGCATGGCCGGATTCGCCTTCGGCCTCCTTCTTCTTGCAGGCCAGGCTAAGGGACAGACCCACGGCGAGGCACAGGGTCAGGGTCGTGGTCATGCGGCTCATGGGTTCACCTTTCCAGTCAGACGGTCAAGGGCAATGCAGGCCCGGCGGGCGCGTTGGGCCTGGTCCAGGGCAGCCAGTTCGGCCTCCAGCAGGCTGCGGACACCGTCCAGGCGGGCGAGGAGGTCCATCTCTCCGGCGGTGAAGGCGGCCTCCAGGGCGACCTCGACCTTGGCGGGATCGGCGAGGGCTTCCTGGGCCATCCGCTCGGCAGAGGCCCGGAGCGTGGTGGCCTCCTGCCAGACGCTGCGGAGTTCGGCCTGCTCCTGCTCGCGTTGGAGCTTGGCCTGGGCGGCGGTGGCGCGGGCCTCGGCCTCCGCCTTCATCTGGTTGCCCTTCACGCGCCCCGGCATGGGGAGGGCGAGGCCGAGGGACAGCACGGAGCCGTTTCCGGACAATCCGTTCTCCTGCCACCGCTTCACCCCCACGCCCACCTGAAGTTCGGGCATCCAGCGCCGGGCGGCCTTGGCATCCGCCTGGGCGGCGGCTTCCGTGGCCCGCGTCATGGTGGCGCTGGGGGCACCCTGCTGGCGTTCCTGGATCTGTTCCAGGGGCTCGGGCGTGGCGGGAAGCAGGCTGCCCTGGAGATCGGCCACCTTGTCCCCAAGCATCACGGTGAGCTGGGCCTCGGCGCGGCTCAGAGCAGCCTGCTCCTGGGCCTGGCGGCCCTTGAGGACTTCCATCTCCCGTCGCACCCGGCTGCGGTCCAACCCCGACATCTCGCCCGCCGTGTGGAGTCGATCCACCTGTTCCTGCACCTTTCCGAGCCGGGCCAGGGCGCGATCCAGACGGGTCACCCGCTCCCGTGCAGCCACCACCTCGAAGAAGGCTTCCCGCACCTGGGCCACCACACCCGCTGTGCGGACGAGGCTCTCGGCCTTCCCGGCCTCCTCGCGCTTCAAGGCGGCCTCACGCTTGGCCATCCAGCGACCCGAGACATCCACCCCCTGAGTCAGGACGATGGTGTCCTCCCGCTTTCCCGGCTGGATGCCCGAAAACCGCTCCCGGCTCCACTCAAGGCCGGGGGCCAACCACGTGCGGGCATCCCTGGCGGCACCTTCGCTCTGCTGGGCCGGAAGCTGAGTGATGGCCTGCCATTCCGAACGGGCGAGGGCACGTTTGACGGCATCCGACTCCGTCATCCCCTGGGCCACCAGCGGCATGAACACAAGGAGGGGAGCCAAAAACCGAGGAAGGGTCGGAATTTTAGGTGCGCTTCGCATAGGCCATTCCAATCAAAGACAAGGTCAGGAGAGCAGCCAGCCCAGCAGGGTTTCCGCCACGTGATGGACGGGATCTGCGGCAAGCAGCAGCACGGGGGCAAGCCAGAGGAGCTTCATCCAGCGTGGACGGGGGGGATAGGGATCGCCCAGCAGGGCTCGGACCCGGTGGGCCAAGTGAGAGCCCGTGGCCCCTGCAACTCCCTCAGGCTGAAGGCAGCCGAGGCGCTGCATCCGGAGGAGCACTTCCGCCACGCGATCGGGGGTCACGGCCCCCTGGACCGCTCGGCGGTCGCACACTTCCTCACAGGCCAGGGCGTAATCCTCCAGGAGCAAGGTGCGGTTGGACTTTGGCATCCCGAGGGTCAGGGCTTCGAGGAACACCCGGCAGAGGGCGTCACGGCGGCGGGCATGGCCTTCCTCATGACGGATCACGATGTCCAGGTCTTCGGTCGGCAGGCTAGTCAACACTGCGTCGGAAATGACCATCCGAGGGCGCAGCAGTCCTGCTGTGAACGCCATGGGGTGACGCGTTGGAAGCACCTGGAGGCTGCCTTCACGGCGACTCACCCGCATCAGGTTGAGCACCACCTGGTGGGCTCGAAACACCCGCGCCACAAGACGTGCCCAGAGGACGGCACCGCCCAGCGCGAGCAGGGCTACGCTGCCCCAAAGAGGGCCTGACGGCATCCAGCGGCCATGCACGAGGCAGAGGTGCGGATGGTGATCGTGGGGAAGGCAGTGATCCTCGATCAGGCCAGGGATGGTCACGAAGGAGGGCAGGAAGGCCAGGACCAGCACGGTCAGGGCCAACAGCCAGGGCAGCAGGGCGAGAAAGGTGATGGCCCCGGAGCGATCCTCGGGAGCTAGGCGGATCAGTCGAGGACGGACGGCGCGATAGAGGGGGGCGTTCAATCGCGAACCCACGGCGACTACGGTCCCCAAGAGGACACCGCTGGCGAGAAGCAGACCGGGGGCGTGCATCAACGATCCTGCTGCCGTGCCCGGTGGGCCTGGAGCAGACGTTCGAGTTCATCAAGAACGCTCGGGTCCTGCTCTGCCGCGAGATCCACGAAGGCCGCCAAGGTGGGCAGCGGCTCGGAAGCTCGCACCTTTTGGAGCGTCTCGTCGATCAACCGGGCCGCCAGAGCCTCACGGGACAACCGGGGGCGATAGACGTAGGCGTGGCTCTGCTTCTCGCGTTCGAGAACATCCTTGCGGTAGAGCCGTTCTAGGGCGGATTGCACCGTGTTGGGATGGTTCTCGCGTTCGCCACTCAGGGCCGCATGGACGGCACGGACATCGCCGCTGCCCAGCTTCCAGAGCTGCTCCAGGACCTGCATTTCCAGGTCGCCCAGGGTAAGAGGGGAGGCAGGTTGGGACATGTTCGAGGCACCGACCCAATCAGGGTAATCTAAAAACCGACAGCCAGTCGGATTTTGGCGATCGCCATGCAGGAAAAGGTTTTCATGTCGAACCACGAGCCCAATACGACCCACACCCACGCCTTTGACACCGGCAACCAGGCCGGGGAGCGCGGCACCCGCCTCGTCATGTGGATCACCCTCGCCACCATGGCGGTGGAGATTGTCTCCGGTTGGTGGTTCAACTCCATGGCCCTCCTCGCGGACGGCTGGCACATGAGTTCCCACGCCGTGGCCATTGGCCTCAGCGCCTTCGCCTACGCCATGGCCCGTCGCCATGCCCAGAACCGCCGCTTCGCCTTCGGCACCTGGAAGATCGAAATCCTGGGCGGGTTCGCCTCGGCGCTGTTCCTGATCGGAGTGGCGGTGCTCATGGTCGTCGGCAGCGTCGAGCGCATCCTGGCCCCCAAGCCCATCGCGTTCAAAGAGGCGATCATCGTGGCCATCCTGGGCCTCCTGGTGAACCTCGGCTGCGCCCTGATCCTGGGCGGGCACACCCACGACCACGGGCACGACCATGGACATGAGCACCATCACCATGAGGGCGAAGATCACGGGCAACATCACCACGACCTGAACCTGCGATCCGCCTACCTGCATGTCCTCGCGGACGCCGCTACCTCGGTCTGCGCCATCCTCGCCCTGGTCGGCGGAATGTTCTTAGGGTGGAACTGGCTTGATCCCGTCATGGGCCTGGCAGGTGCCGTCCTTGTGGCCCTGTGGGCCAAGGGCCTCATCCGCGACACCTCAAAGGTGCTGCTGGATGCGGAGAACGATCACCCAGTGACGGACGAGATCCGCGAAGTCATTGCCGCTCACCCGGAATGGGGAGCCGAGATCCACATCGCGGATCTCCACGTCTGGCGCGTCGGGAAGGGCCGCTTCGCCTGCATCCTGGCGTTGGAGAACTCCGCTCCAGGACTTTCCGTGCTGGCCGTGCACGAAGCCTTGGGCATCCACGAGGAGATCGTCCACCTGTCGGTGGAACTTCGCTGAACATCCCAAGTAAAAAGCGCCCGGCTTTCACCGGGCGCTGGTTGATGAGGCGGCCTGTGCCGCGAGTGGGTCATCAGGTGGATCCGGTGGGCCGTCGCCGAAGAGGGCTTGCCGGGCCGCTTTGACCTGGGCCGTGGCCCGGGTCCGCCACGGGGTGCCAGTCTCGAAGTCGCTGGAGGTTTCCAGGCCGACCACCACGGCTTCCAGAGCCTCCGAGAGTGGGACCGGCCTCCCGAGATCCTTCGTCAGGGCGTCCCGCATCATGGCGGACCATCCGGGAAGGCCTGTGGCGGGGTCCAGGAGGGGGGCATGGGAGAAATCGCCCCACTCACAGCCCACGGCGCTCTCCCCCAGCTTCCTGGCCCACTGAGCGTCGGGGAAGGGGCAGTCGAGGAGGTCGAAGGCTTCGGCAGCGGGGTGAACCCACAGGGGCTCTTCCGAATCCGGATCGAGCACGGCCACGGGAGCGTGGCGGATGACGGTCGCCCCGTACACCTCCGCAGGGGTGGAGACCACGATGAGGCGGCAGAGGATTCCGCGATCGGCCATGTCCACCAGAAGCTCGGAGA
>JAYREN010000197.1:0-5738 GCA_041908845.1 Holophaga sp.
ATATGGTTCACCCCGAAGCGATGTCCTTGGAGCGGCGCCCTTTCCCTTCCGCTCAAAGGACTCTATTGTGAGGGGAACACCCGCGGGGAAATCAGGCTTGCGACGCATGCGAGGGCGACTCATGGATTCCAGATTCAAGACCTACCTCCCGATCGGTGCCCTCGCCGCCGTGGTGCTCGGCGTCGCTGGATACGGGCTGTACCGGGAATCCCAGAAATCGGCTCCCCTGGCCACCCCCACATCCGGCGCCTCTCGCCAGGACGAAACCCTGGCAACGGCCCAGACCGATGGACTCCAGATCGAAACCGTACCCACGGTGGTGGGTGGCACCACTGGCCACGAGGCCAGGGTCATCGGCAAACCGGGATTCCGGTACGAATGGGAAATCAAGGGTGGGGAGCTGGAGCTGGGCGGGGATCGGGATGCCGTGCCGTGGTCCGCGAATCTCTCGGGTGAGGTAATCCTCACCTGCCGGGGCTTCGATCCCCACGGCTCGGTCCTCGTGGCCACCAAGAGAGTTCCCATCACATCACGCCCCAGGATTGCGGACTTCACCGTGGTGCCTGCGGTCATTACCCTCGGACAGACGGCCAAGCTGGGATGGAACGTGCGGGATATCTCCCGTATCGTGCTGGACCCCGGCAGTCGGGATGTGACTGTCCTCAGCGGCCCTGGGCTGGAGGTGAAGCCCACGGAAACCACCGTCTACGTGTTGACCGCCACGGACCCGAAGGGCGAAGTCACCACCGGAGAGGTGACCCTCAAGGTTGTGCCGCCGCCCCAGATCACCGCCTTGCGGGCAGAAGCCAAGGCTGGAACCGGCGATGCCTTCATGGTGATCGGGGAATTCAAGGGCGCCAAGGCCGAACTCAAGACGGGCTCCGAGGTCATCGCCCGGGGCGAGACCAGCCCCCTCCGGGCCGATGTCTCCGGAGTGAAGGCGGGTTTCACGGTCACACTGGTGGTTTCCAACGAGGCTGGGGCGACCGTTACCGGCACTTTGC
This sequence comes from Holophaga sp., assembly GCA_041908845.1. GTDB lineage: Bacteria > Acidobacteriota > Holophagae > Holophagales > Holophagaceae > JAYREN01. The sequence continues at coordinate 1,005 of JAYREN010000197.1, forward strand.
CCTTCGCTCTGAAGAAGCCCTAAGCGGTCACGGTGTTTGGGCTTGGCCCGAACACCGTGTTCAGATCAGCAGAAGACGTCGCGCTTGCCGCCCTTGACCTGGGCAACCATGCCCTGGGTATGGTCGCGCAGGGGCTTGGGCATTTCCTCCAGGGTTTTGCCGATGACCTTCCAGCCGATGTCGATGGTTGCGGGGCTGGCGTAGTCTTCCAGGAATTCCACGAAAGTGCTCACGGCGTTGGGCTGGCAGTGGGTCTTGATATCGCCGGGCTTGGCCATGTCCATGAAGTCGGCGCCCACCCGGCCCAGCCGGTAGCAGCCCGTGCAGAAGCTGGGCATGAATCCGTGCTCGGCCAGATCGCGCACCACCTCGTCCAGGCTGCGGTGATCCCCCAGACTGAACTGGGCATCGTGCTGGGTCTCGTTGCCGTAGCCGCCGGGATTCGTGCGGCTGCCCGCGCTGATCTGGCTGACGCCCAGTTCCAGGCATTCGCTGCGGATCTCCGAGCGCTCCCGGGTGCTCAGGATGATGCCGGTGTAGGGCACGGCCAGGCGCAGGATGGCGATGATCTTCTTGAAGTCCACATCGTTCACCGCATGGGGCGGGTTCTCGGAGATCTCGCTGCCCTCCGCGGGCTCGATGCGGGGGATGCTGATGGTGTGGGGACCGCAGCCGAATCTCTGCTCCAGGTGATTGGCGTGCTGCATGAGGGCCAGCACCTCGAAGCGCCAGTCGTAGAGGCCGAAGAGCACCCCGATGCCCACATCGTCGATGCCGCCTTCCATGGCGCGGTCCATGCATTCCACGCGCCACTCGAAGTTCCGCTTCTTGCCGCCCAGGTGCACCTGCTCGTAGGTGGGCTTGTGGTAGGTCTCCTGGAAGGTGATGTAGGTGCCGATTTCCGCCGCCTTCAAGCGCCGAAAATCTTCCACGGAGAGGGGCGCGATCTCCACATTGATGCGGCGGATCTCGCCCTTTCCTTCCTTGGTGGCGTAGATAGTGCGGATGGAGTCGAGGACGTAATCCAGCCCTTCCTTGGGATAGGCCTCCCCCGTGAGCAACACGATGCGCTTCTGGCCCGTTCGGATCATGGCTCGGGTTTCTTCTGCGATCTCCGCTTGGCTCAGATTGCGGCGAACCAATGACTTGTTGGAGGCGCGGAAGGCGCAGTAGGTGCATTCGTTGTTACAGAGGTTGGAGGCATACAAGGGGGCGAAGAGCACGATGCGGTTGCCGTAGATCTCCTCCTTCACCTTCTTGGCCGTGTGGAAGAGTTCGTCCAGCAGATCGGGCTCGGTGACATCCATGAGGTGGGAGACATCCTCCATGCTCAGGCCCTTCATCTGCGAAGCCTTGGTGAGAATGTCGCGCACCTGCTTGGCGTCGTGCCCGCAGGCCTGCTCCAGGGTCTGCCGGATGGCGTTCTCGTCCACTTGAAAGGCCGTGGTGATGCTCATGGGGTCTCCCTACTGAATCCTGAGATTCCGTCGCTAGCAGTATAGGCGGCAGCGAAGGATGTTTCAGGACTCAACGATCTGAAATCATCATCGCGGTCTTCATCATGCCACTTTGGATTGGGGCTCCAGGTCTGGTGTTCCGTGATCTAGCTCACGATCCGCCCGGTGTGAGCCGACGCGGTGGTTCAATGATTTCGCGCCCCCTCGCATCACGAGGGATGCGGCTCTTTGCGGCCAGAACCAAACCATTTCGGTCTCCGTACCGAGGAGTGCCCGCATGTCCGATTTTCGCATCCAGCACCATCCCATCCTGGCCACGCCGGGCGAGGCCACCGTGCCCTTTACTTGGCTCGGCAAGGCCATGACGGCCCGGGAAGGCGAGGTCATCGCCTCGGCCCTCTTCGCCAACGGGGTCCGGGTTTTTGGCCATCACCACAAGGACGGCTCGCCCCAGGGCATCTTCTGCGCCAACGGCCAGTGCGCCCAGTGCTCCGTGGTGGCCGATGGCCTTTCCGTGAAGTCCTGCATGGTGGCCGTGAAGCCCGGCATGAAGGTAGAACCCTTGGATGCCCACGCCACGCTGCCCGAGGTGGCAGGTTCTCTGGACTTCCACGAAATCGAAACCGTGGAAACGGAAGTGCTCATCCTGGGCGGCGGTCCCGCCGGGCTCTCGGCGGCCATCGAACTGGCCAAGGCGGGCGTGGGCGTGATCCTGGTGGATGACAAGGCGGCCCTGGGCGGCAAGCTCGTGCTTCAGACCCACAAGTTCTTCGGCTCTATCGATGCCTGCCACGCGGGCACCCGGGGCATGGACATTGGCCAGAAACTCGAGACGATGGCCCGGGGCTACGAGAATGTGCGCATCTGGAACGAGACCACGGCCATCGCCGTATTCTCCGATCGCAAGGTGGGCGTGCTGAGGCAGGGCCACTACGTGCTGGTGCGGCCTCAGATGCTGCTGGTGGCTACCGGCGCCCGCGAGAAATCGCTCGTCTTCAAGGGCAACACCCTGCCGGGCGTCTACGGCGCCGGGGCCTTCCAGACTCTGGTGAACCGCGATCTGGTGCGTCCCACCGAACGTCTCTTCGTCATCGGCGGCGGCAACGTGGGCCTCATCGCGGCCTACCATGCGCTGCAGGCGGGCATCCAGGTGGTGGGCCTCGTGGAAGCGGCGGAGGAGTGCGGCGGCTACAAGGTGCACAAGGACAAGCTGGTGCGCATGGGTGTGCCCATCCACACCCGCCACACGGTGGTCTGCGCCAACGGCAAGGAAGAGGTAGAGAGCGTGACCATCGCCCAGCTCGATGACCGCTGGAAGATCATTCCCGGCACCGAGAAGACCTTCCAGTGCGACACCGTGCTGGTGGCCGTGGGCCTGGAGCCCGTGGACGAGTTCCTGGTGAAGGCCAAGGAATTCGGCCTGCCGGTCTTTGCGGCGGGCGACGCCGAGGAGATCGCCGAAGCCAGCGCCGCCATGTTCACGGGCAAAATCCGGGGCCTGGAGATCGCCAAGGCCCTGGGCCGGGATGTGGGCGATGTACCCCCCGAGTGGCACCGCACCGCCGAGGTGCTGAAGAGCCGCCCCGGCGCCACCATCACGGAAGAGATTCCCGAGGATGAAAAGGGTGTCTTCCCCATCTTCCACTGCAGCCAGGAAATCCCCTGCAACCCCTGCACGTCCATCTGCCCCAAGGGCGCCATCCAGATCGAGGGCAACGACATCCTGGGCCTGCCCATGTTCAACGAGGAGGACTGCATCGCCTGCGAGCAGTGCGTGGCCGTGTGTCCGGGCCTGGCCATCACCCTGGTGGATTTCCGCAAGGCCGACGGGGCTGACCCCATCGTGAGCATTCCGTACGAGTTCCCCAACTCCGCCATCAAGGAGGGGGATGTGGTCACCGTGCTGGACACCCTGGGTGTGCCCCTGGGCAATGTGCCGGTGGTGAAAGTGCGCAGCCCCAAGTTCGCCGATCACGCCCTGATGGTGAAGGTGCAGGCCCCGGCCGCCATCGCTAAGCTCATCGCGGGTATCCGGGTGCAGGAGCCCTGGGTGACGGAACCCGCCGAGGAGAAGGCCGAGCGCCTGGACGACGACGAGATCGTGTGCCGCTGCGAGCGGGTGACTGCCGGTGAGATCCGGGCCCTGATCCGCAAGGGTGTGCGCGACATGAACGAGTTGAAGGCCGCCACCCGCGCGGGCATGGGCGCCTGTGGCGGGAAGACCTGCCCCAGCCTCATCAAGCGGATCTTCCGGGAAGAGGGCGTGCCCGAGAGCCAGATCACGGACTTCACCAAGCGTCCCGTCTTCATCGAGGTGCCCCTGGGCGCCTTTGCGGGCGTCGTCACCGGCGAGGGACCTGCCGTGGACGCCCAGCCCAGCCACGCCGTGAGCGCTTCCCAGGGAGGTCTGTGATGAGCACCGCCGTCTACGATGTCATTGTGGTGGGTGCGGGTTCCGTGGGCATGCCTGCGGCCATGAAGCTCGCCGAGCAGGGCCTGAAGGTGCTCTGCATCGATCAGTTCGCCTCGCCCGGTCAGGGCAGCAACAAGGCCGCCATCGGCGGCCTGCGCGCCACCCATTCGGCCCCCGCCAAGATCAAACTCTGTCTCGATTCGCTCAAGACCTTCTCCACCTGGAAGGATACGTACGGCGATGATCTCGAGTGGCGCCAGGGCGGCTACCTCTTCGTGGCCTACCGTGCCAAAGAAGAAAAGATCCTCAAGGATCTGCTGGTGGTGCAGAAGCGTCACGGCCTGAACATCGAATGGTACGACAAGGCCGAGTTGCTGAAGATCGCGCCGGCCCTTAATCCCGAGGGTCTCATCGGCGGCACCTTCAGCCCCGAGGATGGCGGCGCCTCGCCCATGCTGAGCTGCCTGGCCTTCTACCGCCGGGCTCTGGAGCTGGGAGTGGACTGCCGCTTCAACGAGCGCGTCACCTCCATCATCCGCCGCAAAGGCAAGGTGGTGGGCGTGCGCACGGACAAGGCCGGCTACGCCACCGAGTGCGTGATCAATGCCGCCGGTCCCTGGGCGCGCCAGCTTGCGCAGGCCGGTGGCCTCGATGCGCCCGTGGTGCCGGATTGCCACGAGGCGGGCATCACCGAGCCCGCGGCCCGCTTTCTGGAGCCCATGGTGGTGGATATCCGCCCCGCGCCGGGCAGCGTGAACTACTACTTCCACCAGATCCACCCCGGCCAGGTGGTCTTCTGCATCACGCCGGATCCGGCCATTGTGGGCTCGGATCGCCGCGAGACCAGCGCCTACCTGCCCATGG
>JAYREN010000198.1:0-5723 GCA_041908845.1 Holophaga sp.
AGGCTGGTGTGGTAGGTAGCCTCCAGGGTGAAGCGGGTTCCAGCGTCCAACCCGAAGGTGTGGCCGATGCCGAAATTGCCACCCATCCGCGATTTTCGGGTCGTTTCAACGTCGTTGTAGTCGTACCAGCTATCGCTGAAATCTCCCGTGGTGTTCTCGAAGCGTTCAAAATCGGCAGAGAGGCCCGCCAGGAAGTAGGTGCCCCGATGGCGATAGGCGCTCTGTGTGAAAATTTGAAGATCGCCACCGACGCTGAACATGGTGTGGCGTAGATTCAATTTATTTGGGTAATCGTCGCGGTAGGTGCCATTCGTGACTTGCCCTCCGAAGTTGAGACGAAAGGCCAGCTTGGGGTCCACGGGAAAACTGATGGTGAACTGGCCTCCAAGGCCGACATCGTAACCTTGGGAGTATCTGTAATCTACGGGGTCGTTCGGGTACGTAGCGAACCCCTTGTTGCCGTTGAAATCTCCTGTCGGCATCACAAGGTTGAGGGCCAGGCCCATCCGGGGTTGCTGGGCCTGAAGGGCGGAGCCGGTGCCGACGAGGGCGAGCAGGGCAGGGATCATCATTCGTTTCATGGAAACCTCCGGGGAAAGGGTTAGCGAAGGGCGTGCCATCTCTCTACGGATCGGAAAGGCCTTTGTATTAGGTGTTTCGGCCTCGGGAAAGTGGTGCGAATTGCTTCAAGTGTGGCACCCGCGCAACGCGGGGCGATAACCTAGAGGCAACAGAGGTGGATCATGGTCTGGAAACAAGACTTGGCAAAGCTGAAACAGCAATTCAAGGAAGTTGAGGAGCCCAAGGCGAAAGTTTCAGTGCCCAAGCCCGTACCTAAGCTCGATCCTCCGGGCACGATCGAGGATGAGGATGCGCTCTTCCTCAACGCTATGGGGCGTCGTGCCTCCGCCCCTGCGCCGCGCAAAGAGAAACCGCCAACTGCGGTTGAGATAGACCCCGTCGCGCCTCCTGTCCCAGTTCCTCCCGCCGAGGATTTTCAGGCGGCCATGGGTGGACTGAAGGGACTGAAGCCTATTCTTGCGCGGATTCCCGTTGCCCCACCAACCGTGGAGATTCCAACATCTGCCCCGCTCCCGGAGCCGTCTGCCGAACCCAAGGGTGCCGAGGCCGCAGAGGTCGAGGCCGCACCCCTGGTTCCAACTTCTCCCGCGCCTTCCCGAGGGGGTCCGGCCCTCATTCACTTGGCTGCGGGAATGGCCATCGAGGTGGATGGGAGCCTGGACCTTAGGGGTCACACTCCCGTGGATGCGCTAGAGCGCCTCCGGGAGCGCCTTCAGGATGGAGTCTTCCTGGGGTGGCGCACTTTTCATGTGACCTTGGGGCCCTCTGATGAGCTCAAAGAGGCCCTCCTGGATCTGATCCGGCAACCCGAGGCTCAGGTCATTACACGCTACGCTCAGGCTCCCATCCCCATGGGCGGCAATCAGGCCTGGGTGCTGTACTACGCGGGGAATGTCAGTCATTAATGGAGCCGGCATGAGTCTTCTTGCTATAGGCAGCGTTGCCTTTGATGATCTCGAGACCCCCTTCGGGAAGCGGGAACGGGTGCTCGGCGGTTCTGCCAGCTATTTTTCACTGAGTGCCAGCCGCTTTCACCCCGTGCAGGTAGTGGCGGTCGTGGGGGAGGATTTTGGTCCCGAGCAGTACCGGGTCTTTGAGGGGCGCCCCATCGATCTCTCGGGCCTGGTGCGGAAGCCTGGCCAGAGTTTTCACTGGAAGGGCTCGTACGGGTTCGACATGAATGAAGCGCGCACGCTGGAGACCCATTTGAACGTTTTTCAGGATTTCCACCCAGAGCTGCCGGAGGCCTTCCGCAGTTCGCCCTACCTGTTTCTGGGAAACATCGACCCCGTGCTTCAGTTGGATGTCGTGAAGCAGATGGTTCAGCGCCCCCGCTGGTTGGCATTGGACACCATGAATTTCTGGATCAATGGGGCTCGTCAGGCTCTGCAGGCTGTCCTCCGGGAGGTCGACATCCTGCTGGTCAATGAGAGTGAAGTCCGGGCGCTGACCCAGGAACACAATCTCCTGAAGGCCTATCGCAAGGTGCAGGCCAACGGGCCCAGGGTCCTCGTGGTCAAGCGCGGCGAATATGGGGCGTCTCTCTTCACTCCCGAAGGCATTTTCTCGGCCCCGGCGTTCCCACTGGAGGATGTCTTTGATCCAACGGGTGCGGGGGATACTTTTGCGGGAGGTTTCTTGGGGTTCCTGGCCGCTGCGGGCAAAACGGATGTGGATACACTCAAGACGGCAACAATTACTGGCGCCGTGATGGCCAGTTTCACGGTTGAAAAATTCGGTACACAGAATCTGGAAATGGTTACGGAACACGATATAAAAGAACGTACCAAAGCTTTTTCAAACATGATCCGAGTTGATGGACTATAATTCTGTCAGCTAACCAAGGGGGAACATGATGCATCAGCGGCGTTGGCTGTTTGCGCTCTCCGTATTGACTTGCTTCACCTTCGGCCTCGCGGCCCAGGACCCGAAGCCAGCTCCGTCCACTGAGGCCGTTAAGGTCGCAGAACATCGCTCCAAATGGGACTATCCCAAGGAGGTCATTGTTCCCGAGGGCAGCCAGCTCTACCTCGTGGTCAAAGGGGACACCCTCTGGGATCTGGGGCAGCGTTTCCTTGGAAACCCTTTTTCTTGGCCGCAGATCTGGGAGCAGAACAAGTGGATCAAGGATCCTCACTGGATCTACCCTGGCGATCCTCTGATCATTCCGGTTGCCCAACAGGCCATCGCAGCCCCTGGGGCTGTTGGAGATGCTCCACCAGAAGTGGCGGATCTCAAGCCTGACCGAGTCAAGACCCACACCAAACCCGTGCTCGAGGAATACGGGTATACGTTCCAGGACTTCATCCAATTGCCCTTCCTGGTCCCCAATGCCGAGAGCTATCACAAGGAAATTCGGGCCTTCACCATCACCGAGCGCCAGGATCAGAGCCGAAAGTTCCTGGGCGATGGCGAGGTGGTCTACCTCGCGGGCGGCGCGGATCGCGGCGTCAAGGTGGGGGATCGAATGGTTGTCACCAAGGTTTCGGCGCGCAAGATCATGCATCCCGATCCCAAGGTGGAAAAGAAGTCCCTAGGCGATGTCGTTCAGCAGATCGGAGTCATTCGCGTTACCACGGTGAATCCCGCCGGATCCATCGCCGTGATCGAGCGCAGCATGGATGCGGTGGAAGTTGGGGCCCACGCCGCCCCCTTCGTCGAGCCCGCCAACATGAAGGCCCAGCTCCGCAAGGACATCACTGGGCCCATTCCCATCCAGGAGCCTGCCGCTCGAGTGGTGTTTGCCCGAGATAGCCATCAGCACACCGCCACAGGCGAAATGGTCATACTGGATCAGGGGACAAGGAACGGCCTGAAAGTGGGGGATGTGCTTCTTGCCGCGCGGATGCGCACCTGGCCCGCTAACGAGGAAGAGCGATCCAAGGATAAGATCACCGAGAAGACGGCCTATTATCTGGGCCAGCTTCTTGTGGTGCGGGTGAGCGAGACGAGTTCCACCTGCCGCATCCTCCGCGCCAAGGAGGAAATCCTTCCTGGTGATGTGGTGACGCGCTAGTCTCCAGACCCGTTGGACTCGGAACCGGGCCTCGATCAGAGGCCTGGTTCTTGTACCAGCCTCAGGATGAATCGCTCTCCCCGGGTAGGTAGTCGATACGGGAAGACCTCCATTCGCCAGCCCGCCGGGATGGGTTCCGAGTGCCACCCCTCGCCCTTGAGGAGCAAGAGGGGGGCGCCGGGGGTGCCGTGTCTGGCCCACCACGGGGTCAGCAATCCGAGATCACCAACCGCTTTGGCCGTGCCCACGGAGGCATTAAGGGGGAGGAGCTCTTCGGATCGGCCAGCCACGGGGATCAGATTGTCTAAATCGAGCTCCAGCGCGACTTGTCGCACAAAGGCGATTTTTTTCCTGGACTTGTCCACGGCCTGGATCTCTAGATCGGGCCGAGCCATGGCCAGCACCGAAGAGGGTATGCCCATACCTGTACCAAAATCCACGACCCGTGCCCCTGCGGCGAGGCTCTCCAGGTGGGGGAGCAGCGCGCAGGCGTCCTGGATCAGTTCCTCGAAGCGATCCGCAGGAGGTAGGGCTGTCAGGGCATGAGTGGCGTTCCAACGGTCGAGAAGATCCAGAAAGCGGCGGGCAGATGCCATGACGGGCGAGGGGACGAGGGGTTCCATGCCTTGAAAATACCCTGAATTCAGGGTGAACCAATGGGTGATGGTGGTTGTAGTGCGGCCTTGGTGAGCATCCAAGGGCCTATTTCTAGAGCGATGTGGAATTGATTTGATCCTTTGGAATCAATGAAATGAAAGATATAATGCCTGTAGGGATTGACAAAATGGGGATTTGTGTGAATAATTTTCAAGCTTAGAGAAGCAACAATATTGGAACCCATATGAGCACGACGACTGTTCCCTTTAAAATTGATTGGTCATCCCGAAGTAAGCTCCGCGGGCCTGGTGATCGGTCCCTGGGAGAACTGCTTCAAAAGCTCCGTGACAGACTGGCTCCCCAGGCCCAGGGCGTGTCTATTTCGTATGTAGATGATCGAGTCATGCGCAAGCTCAACCGGGAACATCGAGGAATCAACCAGACTACCGATGTCCTAAGCTTTCCTGCTGAAGCGGAAAAGGGCGCTTTTCCTCATCTCGGAGATTTGGTCATCTGCCTTCCTGTTGCTGAAAGGATGGCCAAGAAACTTGGTGTTAGTCGGCGCCGCGAGGTCGAAACCCTGGTGGTTCACGGATTCCTCCACTTGTGTGGCCATGACCACGAGACGGATAAAGGGGAGATGCTGGCCCTCCAGTCCCAGTTGGAGCGAGAGTTCCTGGGGGAGGAACCGCTGGCAATGAGTCTGAAGCGGGGCCGAAAGGCCGGCAGCAAGGTCAAGAAGCTCAAGGATGGCACCCGGGTCGTTGTCACGGGTCGGGCTGCCCAGGCACTTGTCCAGAAGCAGAAGGCGAAGAAGGTCAAGCCTCCCAAACCTGCGAAGCGAGTGTCTAAGGGCAAGCAGGCCGATGCAGCCAAGCCCAAGCGAGGCCCCGGGCGACCCCGGAAGGTCCAGGTCGAGGCCGCTCCCGCCACGGCCAAGCGGCCCGCCAAGCGCAAACGCCCCATCTCCAGACCCCGCAGTGGGGTCCTGGGCTGACATGAACGTAGATCAGGACCGCATCCAGGGTTAAAATAGCCCCTTGGCCTTCGGGCTATCCCCGGGAGAACGTGTGATCAACCTACTCTTGGGCCTTGGCGCCGCCATTGCCCTGGTTCTGCTGTCCAGCCTTCTCGGCATTCGCCTATGGCTGAGCATTCCCATTGGGCTCCTGGCGGGCGGCGGGCTCTTCATCTGGCTGGGGCGGAAGATCCAGGAGCAGTTGGAGAAGATCTTCGCCCGCGCCGGGGAACTGCTCAAGAAACAGCAGTTCGATGCCGCCATCGCCGTGATGAAGGAAGGCTACAAATTGGGCCCCCGCCAGTTCCTGGTGAAGGGCTCCATCGATGGTCAGATCGGCGTGGTGCAGTACCTGCGAAAGAAGAACGAGGAGGCTGAGCCCCTGCTTCAGTCCGCATCCATGCAGCACTACGTGGCCAAGGCCATGCTCGGGATCCTCCAGTGGAAGCGGGGCGAGAAGAAGAAAGCCAAGCAGACCTTCGAGCTGGCCTTGAAATCCGGGAAGAAGGA
>JAYREN010000199.1:0-5720 GCA_041908845.1 Holophaga sp.
GGAAAGCCCTTCGGCCTTTCCACACCGCCCACAGCCTGACGATCAGCAGCCGTACTTTGACAACCTTACGGATCCGGCTACGCCGGGCTTCCTACACCACTTGACGGGACACAGGCGGGCACTCCGGCTACATTGATTCGGCGATCGAATCGCCCAATTCGGTGGAATCAAAAAATCGATATTGATGCATGTATCGATTAGAGCCTAAATGCTCACGATAGAGATTTTGAAAATTCAAGGCAGTGGGGTCCCGATAGCAGGTCTGTCCAAGCGATATGCAAACCGGCAAACTTCAGAGGAGCATTCAGCCCCTCACGCAAAACCCGCACCCAGTCACACAAGACCTGTCGCCCCAAATTCAAAAGCAGAGGCAGGATCCGCGTCCAGCGTTTGAAGCCTAAAATCACCATCGACATGGCTTGCCGATTTTGCGTGGATCGTTGCGTGGCGGAATACGCTAAAGCCCAGAGCACGCTCCAGTGGAGCGTGCGGAGCGGGGCCCCGCAGGGAGGTCAATAATCAGCGAGTGGGTCGAGGTCAGGCCCGTGGGTTCGACTCCTGCGCTCCAGTGGAGCGTGCGGAGCGGGGCCCCGCAGGGAGGTCAATAATCAGCGAGTGGGTCGAGGTCAAAGGAGTCGCTTCCCTGGCGAGAGGCGAGGTGAGGGATGGCCTCATCGCCCTCGGGTATCCTGGATGTTCTTCTGGAGCGCCTTTGTTCGACAACATTCCTTTTGCGACGATCCTGGTCAGTTATGTGGCGGTGCTCTTCGCCCTGAGTGTCCATGAGGCTGCCCATGCTACTGCCGCGTACCTGCTGGACGATGACACCGCGGCCAGCCTGGGGCGAATGACCCTAAACCCCATCGCCCATATGGACTGGCTGGGCACACTGGTGTTGCCTCTTATCGGCATGGTGACTGGAGCTCGAGTCATTGGCTGGGCCAAGCCGGTGCCTGTGGATACCAGCCGGTTGAACCGTCGATTCCGTGCACGCGTGGGCTATGCCATGGTGGCAGCGGCCGGACCGGCTTCGAACATTCTCCAGTCCCTGTTTTTTCTCCTGGTGTTGACGCTCTTCATCCGCTTCGCGATACCGGCCAGTCCAGACGTGCATCTCAAGTTCTTCATGGCCTCGATGTTCGTTCCCGTGGAGCGCTTTCTTCAGGATGGAACATTCTCCGCCGGCCAGGTGCTCACCATGACGCTTCTGGGGCGGCTGGTGATCATCAACGTCGGTTTGGCCATTTTCAATCTGCTTCCCTTCGGCCCCTTGGATGGGGCCGGGATTTTGCGGGGTTTCCTTCCGTACCGATGGCTGGCGACCTTCGACCGGATCCAGCCTACGATCACCATCGTGCTGCTGATTCTCTTCTTTGTCGGCGCCATGGGCTTCATTCTTGGCCCCCTTTATTTCGTGGCGGAAAACCTCTACATCCTTCCTCTCGCCCGCCTCATTCTCGGAGCCTGATCCATGCAGCGTGTCCTTTCGGGCGTTCAGCCCAGCGGTTCCCTCCACCTCGGCAATCTCGTGGGGGCCATCGAGAATTTCGTCAAGCTCCAGGAGCAGTACCAGGCCTTCTACATGATCGCGGACTGGCACGCGCTCACGTCCAAGTTCGACAAGGTGGGGGAGATCCGCCCCGCCATCCAGGAGGTGACGGCCACGTTCCTGGCAGCGGGCCTGGATCCCGAGCGGGCTACGCTCTTCGTCCAGAGCCAGGTGAAGGAGCACGCGGAGCTGCACCTGCTCTTCAGCATGATCACGCCGCTTTCCTGGGTGGAGCGGGTGCCCACCTACAAGGAGAAGCTGCAGAATTCCTCGGCGGATCTGGGCTCGTACGGCTTCCTGGGCTATCCCATCCTCCAGGCCGCCGACATCCTCATCTACAAGGCCCACAAGGTGCCCGTGGGCGAAGATCAGCTCTTCCACTTGGAGTTGACCCGGGAGATTGGGCGGCGCTTCCACTTTTTGTACAGCACGGAGATCTTCCCCGAGCCCCAGGCGGTGCTCACCAAGGCCGTGCGGGTGCCGGGGCTGGATGGCCGCAAGATGTCCAAGACCTACGACAACGGGATCTACCTGCGGGACACGCCGGAGCAGATCCTCCACAAGTGCACGCGCGAAATGGCTTCGGACACGGCCCGGGTGCGCAAGAGTGATCCCGGTAATCCAGAGATCTGCAATGTATTCACCTTCCATAAGCTCTTTTCCTCCGACGAAACCATTCAGCTGGTGGCCAAGGAATGCCCCCAGGCGGGCATCGGCTGCTTCGACTGCAAGAAGCGGCTGGCGGAGGCCATCACGGCCCGGGTGGAGCCGCTGAGGCTCAGGATCGAGGACAACCTCGCCCATCCGGAGCGCCTGGACGAAGTGCTTCGGGTGGGTGCCGACCGCGCCCGGGCTGCGGCCCAGGCGACCATGGCCGAGGTGCGCGAGGCCATGCAACTGCCCAAGGGCTGAGGTGGATCGAGCATGGAAGAGCTGCTGGCCTGGTTGAGGGCGAGGGTATTCCGGGTGATCCTGGCCCTGCTGGCGGGGGGCTGGGGAATCAGCTGCTGGCTGAATCGCCCGCTCAGTCCCGCGCCGGGAATATTGGTGGTGGAGGAGCCCGTGCAGGGGCCGCCGACCCAGGGCGAGGCTTGGCCCTTTCGGGGCTTCCGCATCGTGCCCCTGGCGGAATTCGAGATCCGGGCCCGGGTGCTCTCCACGGAGCGCTATCGCTGGGATGACGGTGCAAGGCTGAGCCCCATCGATCTGGCCCTGGGGTGGGGGCCCATGTCGGATTCGGCGGTGCTGGACAAGATCTCCATCGATCAGAGCGGTCGCTGGTATCACTGGCGGGTTTCTTCTGAGCCCCCCATTCCCGTGGGGGACATCATCAACCACAGCGCCAACATGCACATGATTCCCGCCAACCCAGGCGTCGAGCGCCTGCTCAAGGGTTTTAAGGTGGGTCAGGTCGTGCATCTCAAAGGCAGTCTGGTGCGGGTGGAGGGCCCGAACGGCTTCCACTGGGCCAGTTCCACCACCCGAGCCGATACCGGGGGAGGCTCCTGCGAATTGGTGTGGGTGGAGAAGGCCGGGTTCTGAGCAGATTTCTGTCTTGCGATTTCCGAGCCCCCCGCTAGACTAGATGTTCTGGGGATTTGCTCCCCACGGTCCCTTAGCTCAGTTGGTTAGAGCATCTGACTCTTAATCAGAGGGTCCTCGGTTCGAGTCCGAGAGGGACCACCAAAAAGAAAGCCCTGAGCCACAAAGGTTTCAGGGCTTTTTGTTGTCGATTTAACGGGCGGTTTTTCTGTGCCTTCCGTGTTCCGTCATCACACTATCATCACACTTCGGACCAATCCCCCCGGATGCCACGGGCCCCGCCTCCAGGGTCGATACGGCCCCTGGGCAGGTGGGGTCATAACGACCCCACCTTGGCGCTGGGTCACTGCTGGGATCATCCGTCCACCTCCGCCGCGGCCTTCTCCACCTCGGCCACCACATCCCGAAGCACCTGGTGCATCTCCTTGTTCAGCACCGCCTCGCGCTCCGCCAGGATCATTCCGTCTTCAATCCGGGGCGCGACTCGGCCGGAATAGCCCAGCAGGTTGTCTTTCAGGCGGCCCAGGAAGGCGGACCAGGCCAGGATCGCGGGTTTGCGCTCCAGGAGGTCGCCCGCCATTTGCCGGGCCTCCATCTCAGCCATGTCGGCTTCAGCCCGTTCTCTTCTTTGCCGATCCGTGAGAGATTCCCCATCCTCACGTTGCGACAATCGGCCCATTTCGAAGGCGCGGCATTCCGACCAAACATAGTAGGAGTCTTGCCCTTGCCCGTGTCGCAAGGTTGGGAGTTCCGGTAATCGCTGGATTGTGCGAGTTGAACACTCCCACAAAGCCGCTAACTCGCTTTGGGAAAGGTGATTTAGATCTTTTATTCGGCTCATACTGCTCCTTTTGTGACGGCGACATGCTTAAAAAATTCACAGCTAGGTGAACCACGAGGCCTACAGCGAGACCCTCACGGGGGCCTCATCCTAGAACCTAGGGAGGGGGGGGTGCCGGTTCGCCATGGTCATGGGTGAGAGACACCCGCCCTTCGGTCTGCATCGGCGCTGGGAAGGCCTGCCAGGTGCTCCAGGATCGCGGCGCGTTCTTCTCTGAGGTATCGCGCTTCGATGGGATCAGCCGCACCGCACAGGGCCTCCAGGGTCAGATCAGGAGGCGCGGGGGCGGGGTCTTCAAAATCACTTGTCCCCTTTGTCTCTTTTGTCCCCTGGTGGCCTAGATCCAATACAGGCGCGGGTTTAGTAGGGGATAAGTCAGGGCCTTCGGTTTGTCCCCTGCCATCCCCAGGAGACAAATCTATCCCCTGTCCTGCCCCCTGCCTGGGCTCCAGGGTCAGCAGGTCATCAAGCCAGCTCATGCGGTCCACTGGAAACGAAACATCCCGAGGGCCTGGGCCCGGACCATGTAGTACTGGCCTTCGCCATGGGGAGTTTTGCGCTTCTGGTAAGGGGTTGGAGGGGTCTTCCTTTCGTCCGGTTCAAGAAGCCCATCCTCCACGGCAGCCCTGGCCACGGCTAGGCGGTCGAATCCCTTGCAGGCTTCCTTCCAGCCTGTTGACGAGATGTAGAAGTCCCAGCCGCTGGAGTGACCATCGGCCCCGCGTTCTTCGGAGGCCTTCCTCACCCCGGCCATGTTCACCGGCTTGGCCTCGGGATTGTTCCACTCTGCGAACCTGGACAATCCATGGAGGCTCAGGAAGTCCACCACGGCCTGAAGGCCTCGCTCGCGTTCGGATGCGCCGATATGCCCCCGCCGATCCACCCATGCGCGGTAGCACTCCAGGGCGGCGCGTTCGGCCTCGCCTTCGGGCCATGGAAGAATGCCCATGACGCGGGCCAGCTCCCCCGCCACGGCCACCAGGGCGAAGCGGGCGGCCACCCGGCGCACCTGTCCATCGGCCCCGGCCGGCACGGCAGAGGCTAACCAATCGGCCTCCATGGTCTTCAATCGAGACACCAGAGCATCCTGGCGGGGCCATTCCTGGGAGATGTTCGCCAGAAAGGCCCGGATGGGGTGGCCGTAGTTCTTCCGGGCCTGGGCCTTCAGGTGCTCCGCAAGGGCTCCAAGGCCGGGCAGCCCGTGGGCTTCCTCGAACATCCCGGAGTCTGGGCATGGGATATCAGGCACCCGCACTTCCTGCCCGGCGTGCACGCGATGGGGCCTCCCATCCTCGCTCATCTTGTCTTCGAGGCTTTGCTCACCCGAGCTGAGGAAGACGATTCGCCACTGCTTCATGGAGCGGGCCCCGCCTTCCTTGGTGGCACGGGCCTTGGCGCTCCCATTCGCCAGCATGTACGCCACAGACCCAGCCTCCTTGGGGTCCACCTGGGAGATCTCATCCAAGGCAAGGAAGCCGTCATTCCGTTCGGCGGCGATACCTTCCAGCCCGTTCGAGGTTGCTCTCCAGGTGGGCAGAGGGTGAGGGCGGCCCCAGACTGAGGCGGCGGCCTCCAGGCAGGTTGATTTCCCCTTGGAGCTGGAGCCCATGAGATTGAATCCCCCGCCTCCATCCGGCCTCACCAGGTCCAGCAGGGGCCCGGCGAAGGCGGAGGCCAGGGCGAAGGCAAGGCGGGGATTCCCCACGGCAAAGCGAGCCACTCCTTCTTGCCATCCCTCCAAGGTCCCCTTGGCCCCCTGGGGTGAGGCGCCATCCCCGGCAAAGCGCA
>JAYREN010000200.1:0-5708 GCA_041908845.1 Holophaga sp.
CCCAGCGACTCCCATCTCCAAGTCTTCTATCTGCGGGAGGGGGCGCTCTTCCAGGGGAGCCTCGGCGGCCCTGAGACTCTTCTTCTGACGGGCCTGAAGATCGATGCCGAGGCCCGGCTCTTCGCACAGCGCGGGGAGCAGGGCTGGGATCTCTGGCTCCAGGCGCGAGAGGGGGCGCCGCGCCTCCTGCGGGCCGGAATCGCGCCGCCTTCGGCCCAGGTGCCCGCCCAACCCGCCCTGCACACCAAGCTCAAGACTTCCGTGCGCACCTCGGAACCCACGCTATCCCAGGCCTGGGGCAAGCCCGCCGAGTTGGTGCCGGAGGCCGCTTCCCCCTGGGCCCTCCACCTGGGCCAGTGGCCCTGGGAAGGCCTGCGGGTGGATTCCCGGGATCTCCGCCCGGGCTACCGCCTGGCCCTGGATACCCCCTTCCTCTCCTGGGAACCCCGCTGCGCCACCCGCCTTCCCGGCGAGCATCTGCTCTTCCAGATGGGCCCCTACCTCTGGCTGCTAGAGCTGGACTCGGGAAAGCTGCATTTCTTCGCACGAGGGCAGGGGGCGCAGGTGGTGAGGATGGCGGAGAACTGAAACAACCGATTGGACCGTTCTGTTTCTGTCCGACGTTCCTGGGTGCGTTGCTGATTCAACGGAATGCCCGTCAGCACTGATCTTCCCCCGGGTGAATTGGACCAGGATTCAGTACATGAACCCGTGAGTTCCCTTCGCGACGGTCACCACTTCCGGTTCGGAGGTCTTGGTGCTGCCGTTCTCGAACGTGCATGTCCAGCGTTCCAGAGACTCCACACCACGGCTGGAGAAGGTGTACCAGACAACCTCGGTCGTTTTCGAAGTGCGGCGGACATAAGTGCGGAAGTCCTTGGTGCAGGGCTTGGTCCAAGTCCACTTGGTTTGGATTTCTTCCTGAATCCGCTGACGTTCACTTGCCCTCTGTTTCTCGTCCTTCAGGGTGCTTCTCTGGCGCATGACTTCGTTCAGGAGGGCATCCATCGAATCTACAAGGTGACAGTCACCCCAACCGATGGCATGCCAATATGCACCAATCTCCGAGACCTCCCGCAAGAACAGGGCTTTCTCGGCGAAGGATTCTGGCGTTCCATCAACCTCGATCAGGGCGCCCAGGTCCTTGGTCCCGCGAGGCGGCATCGGGAAGACGTAATCGTGCTCAGGAACAAACTCCGATGCGGGGACTTTCTCGCGGTTTAAGCAATCCGCTGCCTCAGGGAAGGGGTCACCCTCGGGTAGACCGTAGACCTGGACATACCCTCCGATGTCATCAAGCCACTGGTACGCCACCAACCGCCACCCCTTCTGCAGATGGACCCGCTTGAAGAGGGGGAGCAGGAGCATGGGATCGCGAGGCGACTTACTCCAGGTGCCTGAAAATCCATTTTCATCGGTGATCTTGTGCAGACCCGTGGAAGGGAGGTATGGCGCATCCTTGAACAGGTCCGAGACCTTGCCGCGAAGCTCGTTAAGATCAGAAATCTTGATCGTTGTCTCTGTGCTCACTTCGCCGGTTGTCTGCCGATTGCAATCCGGTCCCTGAGCATAGATGACTGCACCTGCCAACCCACCAAGCACTGCCCCGGAGAGCGTTCGAGTCGCAGGGGAGACCATCATCGTCGGAGTACCTTGGGGGGAGAATGGATGCGCGAAAGTGTGGATTCCAGTATCGCACAGGGGTAAGGCGCCTTCTCAAACCCCCTGGAAGACGTTCCTGATCAAGGCCTTCCATGGAATTACTTTCATGATCTTGGGTTATCAAAGACCTGCAGGAAGTCCTGCCTGTTTCTAGGCGAGTCCGAGTTTCTGATTGAGGGAATCTTGGGCAAGACGGCGCTTCCGTCTTTCACACCGTCCCGGCACCGCTGGTGGCGCCGGTCCGCTGCATGCGGCCCCAGCCGCTGCGGCCGCGGAGGAAGTCCAGGATGCCGGTGAGGCGCCAGAGGACGGTGAGCTGGCGGTAGCCGAAGTTCTCGAGGATGGCGGTGAGCAGGAGCAGCAGGAAGGCCTTGAGGCCCTGGTAGCGGTGGCCGCCGTTCACTTCCAGCAGTACGGCGGCGATGGAGTTGAGCAGGCCCAGGAAGAAGGCCACCAGCAGGAAGAGGCTGGCGAAGGGGAGATCGATGCCGCCCAGGAACAGGTAGCAGGCGAAGAGGACGTAGCCGGCCAGTTCCACCAGAGGCCCCAGGGCCTCGAAGATGACGAAGAAGGGCATGGAGATCAGGCCGAGGCTGCCGTACCTCGGGTTGAGGAAGAGCCGGCGATGGCCCCAGAGGGCCTCCAGGAGGCCGCGCTGCCAGCGGTTCCGCTGGCGCCTGAGGGTCTTGAAGTGCTCGGGCACCTCGGTCCAGCAGATGGGGTCGGGCACCATGGCGATGGTGAAGGGCTGCCGCTTCTCCCGCAGATGGCGGTGCAGGCGCAGGATGGCCTCGAAATCCTCGCCGACGGTGCTGGTCCTGAAGCCCCCGATCTCCTCCAGCAGATCCCGGCGGAAGATCCCGAAGGCGCCGGAGACGATGAACAGCATCTTGAAGGAGGCCAGGCCTACCCGGCCGTACAGGAAGGCCCGCAGGTATTCGACGATCTGGAACCGGGGCAGCCAGTTCTTGGGCAGAAAGATGCCGCGGATGCCATTGGGGGTCACGTGGCAGCCGTTGAGCGGACGGATGACACCGCTGCAGGCCACGGTGTTGGGCGCATCCAGGAAGGGGCGCACGGCCCGCAGCAGGGCGTCGTTTTCCAGCAGGCTGTCCCCGTCCATGCAGCAGACCAGGGGATAGCGGGCCAGGTTCAAGGCGCAGTTGAGGGCGTCGGCCTTGCCACCGTTCTCCTTGTCCACCACCACCAGGTTCGGCACGTAGAGGCTTTCAAAGACATTGCGCACGGGCCTGGTGGCAAGGCCCTTCCGCACCACGCGATGGGAGGGGCGCAGCCTGAAGGCCTTGATGAGCAGCTCCAGGGAATCGTCCGTGCTGCCATCGTTCACCACGATGACCTGGGTCTCGGGATAGCGCAGGGCCAAAAGGCTGCTCACGCTCCCCACCACGCCGGCGGCCTCGTTGTAGACGGGGCACAGCAGGCTGATGGGCTTGTAGTGCTGGGTGCCGAACAGGGTCTCCATCTCGTCCCAGTCCACCGAGCTCAGGTAGCGGCGCATGGCGAAGTAGGACCGGGCCAGGAAGGTGAGCTGGTAGCCGTTCATGGCAAGGAAGTAGAGGAGGATCCCCAGTTCGAGGAAGGAGAGGGGGTTCACAGCCGCCCCCGCAGTTCAATCCATTCCAGGCGCTCCAGGGCCATGTCCCGGGCGAAGGGGTCGCTGGCGGGATCCTGGGCGATCCACCGCAGCACCTCCCGACCCGGGGGCCCCAGTTCCGCTAGGCTGCGGGAGGCATGCCTGCGGATATCGAAGACGGGATCGGCGATCAGGTCCATGAGCAGGGGCAGCGAGGTCGCGCCGCCCAGGGAGCCCGAGACCTGGGCCAGATGCATGCGGAGCAGGGGGTGCGGATCCTCGGCGAAGCGGGCGAGGCGCGGGAAGATCCTCGGGTCGCCGATGGCGAGGAAGGCCTTGATGGCCGCGCACTGCACTTCCACGTTCTCTGAATCCAGCAGGCGCTCGAGGATGGGCTGCGCCTCCGGCACGCGATGGCTGGCCGCCAGTAGGGCGAAGAGGCGCCAGCGCAGGTGCGAATCGGGAGTGCCTTCCAGGTGGGCCGCCAGGCGGGGCACCAGGGCGGGGCCGAAGTCCTCCAGCACCGCCAGCATGCGGTTCTGCTGGTACTGCTCCTGGGAGGAGACCCACTCGAAGACCGGCCGGGCAAACGTAAGATCCGTGCTGCGGCTGAGGGTGCGGGCGGCGGCGTAGGCCACATAGGCCACCGGATCATCCAGCAGCGTCAGCACCCTGGGCAGGTGTGCGTTCAATCCGAAGGCCCAGACCTCCAGGGCCGCCGTGGCGCGGATGCGGGGGGTGCGATGGGCCAGGCGTTCCTCGAGATCCTGATCCAGACCGGCGACGCGATAGATCGTCTTCAGGCGCTCACCTTCCGTGCCACCCACGGAGTTCCGAAGGCGTTGGAGGAAGTTCCTTAGGTAGGGGCGCTGGTCCGCAGGGATGCCCAGGAATGCCTCGGGCACAGGACTGTCTCCAAAGAGATACTCCGGAACCACGGCCTCCCAGCCCCGGAAGGCGGCGATGCGCCTGGAGTTGCGCCGATCGGCCCGGTACTGCATGAGTCCCGTGGCGATCACCAGCATGATGAGGGCCGCGGCCAGGCCGATGGCGCTCCAGAGCAGGATCCTAAGGGGGAGTTCAGGGGCGAGCCCCCACGGCGGCATGAAGGATCAGACGGTCCGGCGCGCGAGGCGCCAGAGTCGTTCCAGGAGCAGGGGAATGGAGATGGGCTTGGACATGAAGTCATCGGCCCCGGCTGAGAAGCAGGCCACCATGTCCTTCTCGTTCTGGTTGGCGGAGATCACCAGAATGGGCACCTGGCCCTGGGGCGAGGGCAACTGGCGGATCTCCTGGATGAGCCGGAAGCCGTTCATGGCGGGCATCATCAGGTCCGTCACCACCAGGTTCACCCACTGCTCCTGCAGGTAATCCAGGGCCTCCTGCCCGTTGGTGGCCAGCAGCACGTTCAGGCCTTCCATCTGGAGACGGGAGCGCAGGAGGTTGGCCGTCAGGGGCTCGTCCTCCGCAACCAGCACCCAGGTGTTGTCCGGCCAGATTCTCGTCATGACTCTAGTATGCCTTGCCCAGCCATCGGAGGCCGAAGACCAGCGTGTGTTCGCGGTAGGCTTCGGGGTCTGTGGTCTGCATCACAGGCAAGCCCGCCCTGCTGGCGTTCCAGGCTCCGAAGAGCCCCAGCCGATTGTCCAGGAGGCGCCATTCGCCGGAAAGCCCGTATGCCCACCCGAACTGGCTGGCATCGTCGTTCACTCGCTGATTACCGGCCTGGAGATTCAGGGTGAGTTGATAGTGCCGGGCCTGCTTGAAGGTGGCGGCGGTGGTGAGACCCACGTAGCGGAATCGTTCGGGGTTGAAGAAGCCCAGGGGAAGCGTTTCGGAATAACCGAAGCCCCGTCCCACCAGGCCACCCCGGAACTCGATCCAGGAGAGGGGAAAGCGCCTTTCATAGCTGGCGAAGAAGGAGGTGCGACGACTGCCCACCGAGAGATCACCCCGGCCCGCACCGAGATTCACCGTGTCCAGGCCATCGCCGAAGACCCAGGCCAGCCCAAGGTCCACGGTGCGGATGCTGCCCCGGCGATCCGTGGCGGAGGGGGTGAAATCCAGAAGGCTTCGCGCGGCATCCACCTGCACCTGGAGCCCGGGCATCACCCTGAAACCGGCGCCCGCATTCCAGGCGGAGCTCGCCTCGCCGCCGAAGTCCGAGTGCCACTGGAATCCTGCCGAAACCCGCCACCGGCTGCCCAGACTCTGGCGCAGGGAGGCGCCCACCTGAGTGGATTGGCGCTCCTGATCCTGGAAGAGGAGCCGGTTGCGGCCCAGTTCCAATTGGGCGGAGCCCTCCAGGAAAGGCACCCGGACCCGCAGCGCGGGGAGTTCGGTGCGGAGCCCCTCGTTGGTGTCCGTGCGGCTTTGGCGCAGCTCCACCCAGGGACCGCTGCCGGAGACATTCTCCATCAGGGCATCCTGGGCGTCCCTTTGAGCGGATCCC
>JAYREN010000201.1:0-5607 GCA_041908845.1 Holophaga sp.
CCAGCCAGCCGTGACCCGTCCTTTTGGTCCTCCCTCGAGGCGGCTGAACCGCCCGCCGTGGGGGGCCCACCAGAATTCGTTGCGCAGGCGCACGTAAACGCCCGTGCGGTCCTGCACGAGGGCTTCGCCGAAGCCCGGGGGCAGCCCTAGGTCCGTGCCACGGCGGAAATGCTGCCCATCCCACCAGCAGGGCGAGTCCGCCGTGAGGGCCCAGAGCGCGCCCCCAGGGGTGTAATCGAGAAATCGTACGTTGGGCGAGCTCAGGCCTTCGGCGGAGCCGAAGTGGCGCCAGGAGCGACCGTCGAGGCGCAGAACCCCTTCCTGGGTGCCAATCCAGAGGCGACCCTCGGCGTCCTGAGTCAGGGCCATGACGGAGGGCAGACTGCGCCCCTGGCCCGGGGCGTAGTTCTGAAAGAGGAAGCGACCCGCGGGGAGCACCCCCTCGGCGAAGAGGACTGCGGTGGCAGCGAGGGCCAGCAGGAGGGCGCGGAGGGGCTTCATCCTAGATCCAACGATCGAGCCTCGCACGGACTTCATCCTGGCCCAGCAGGAACATCGTGTCGAAAATTGGCGGGCTCACGGGTTTGCCGCAGAGGGCCACCCGCAAGGCCTGGGCGAGATCCTTGAGCTTGAGGCCGTACTTTTCCAGAATGGCGTTGAAGGCGGCCTGCAGGGTGTCGTGATCGTAGTCGGCGAGGGCGGCCACCTCGCGCAGGGCGGGCTTCACGGCCTCGGTCATGAACTTCTCCACGGCCTTCTCGTCGAACTCGCCGGGTCGCTCCCAGCAGAAGGCCAGGCTCTCGGCCATCTCCTTCAGGCTCTTGCCCTTCTGGGTCGCCGTGATGGCGGTGCGCTTCCAGTCGTCTTTCTTCGCGGTCCAGTCCTCGGGCATGAAGTGGGCGAGATGGGGCTCCAGTTCCTGCCAGGAGGCACGCTGAATCAGCTTCTGGTTCATCCAGCTCAGCTTGTCCATGTCGAAGCGGGCGGGGCTCTTCTGGATGTCCTTGAGGTCGAAGAGCTCGATCATCTGAGCGTCCGTGAGCAGTTCCTCCTCGGCCGTCTCGGCGGCCTGACCATCGACTTTGGGAGTCCAGGAGAGGCGGGCCAGGGCGAGGCGCACGGCCGAGGGCAGAAAACCCATCGCTTGGTATTCGGTGATGCTGGTGGCGCCGTGGCGCTTGCTGAGCTTGGCGCCATCCTTGCCGAGAATCATGGGCACATGACCGAATTCGGGGAGTTCGTAGCCCATGGCGTGGTACAGGGCGATCTGCTTGGGGGTGTTGGACACGTGATCATCGCCCCGCAGCACGTGGCTCACGTTCATGCCCGTGTCGTCCACTACCACGCAGAAATTGTAGGTGGGTACGCCGACCTCGCAGCCTTCGCCGGTGCGGGCGATGATCCAGTCGTCCAGGCTCACGGCGGGGAAGGCCAAGCGGCCCTTGATGAGATCGGTCCAGGCGATGGCGCCATCATTGAGCCAGGAGTCCATCTCGTCTGGCATCTTCAGGCGCACGGCGAAGGGCTGGGAGGCGTCGTGGTTCTTGTGGCGGCACCCGTTCCCGGCGTCCAGACCCCGGTTGTATTGGAAGGGCACGCCCTTGGCCTCCACGGCGGCGCGACGGGCATCCAGTTCATCCTTTGAGCAGCGGCAGCGGTAGGCTTTGCCTTCCGCCAGCAGCTTCTCCACGGCGGGCTTGTAATGGCTTTCCATGCGCTGCATCTGGCGGTAGGGGCCGTGCTCGCCGATCCAGCGCGTGGGATCGCCAGGCACCGGGCCCTCGTCCCAGTCCAGACCGCACCAGGCCATGCCTTCCTCGATGATGCGGATGTTGTCGTCCGTGGAGCGGTCCAGGTCCGTGTCCTCGATGCGGAGAATGAAGGTCCCCTTG
Source organism: Holophaga sp. (assembly GCA_041908845.1). Classification (GTDB taxonomy): domain Bacteria; phylum Acidobacteriota; class Holophagae; order Holophagales; family Holophagaceae; genus JAYREN01. The sequence continues at coordinate 1,893 of JAYREN010000201.1, forward strand.
TGCCTGCGGGCGAAGAGCCAGCAGAAGAGGGCGGTGCGCACGCCACCGATGTGGAGCATGCCGGTGGGGCTGGGGGCGAAACGGGTAACGACTGGACGGGACATGGAACCTCTCAATGCAGGATTTCAGTATCCGCTGCTGGGTCCGGACTGTCAGCCGCCAAGGCGAAGCGTGTGCCCTGGATGCCCTTCGCTATTTGATATACAGCTTCAGCTTGATCTCCACGGGGCCTTCACCGGAGAAGATGCTTCGGTCCAGCACCACGGGCACTTCCACCACGGACAGGTGGGAGGGCAGGGTCTGTAGCATTTCGCCGGAAGCCACGACCCGCGGGGGCTCGGGGATCGGGAGCTCCTCGAGCTCATCCAGAAGTTCACCCGCGCTGAGCTCTTCCACTTCCAGAGGGCGGGACATGGGGACGTCCACGGGCTTGGGTGGAGACGGGACCATCAATGGGGGAGGCATGAATTCCGGCGCCTCGACTGCGCCTCCGCCGTACTTGTCGGCCAAGTGTTTCAGCACCTGGCGGGCGATGCCCGTAAGGGTGTCGCGGACGCCCTCGCCCCGGATGGCGCTGCCTTCGAAGGTCGGTACATGGAACCGGTTGACCTCGCGCTCGAGCACATCCAGGGGCAGTGCGCTGGGGGTGTCGCGCTTGTTCCACTGGATCACGTGTGGAATCTTCTCCAGGTCGGCGCCCTGTTCCTTCAGGTTGTCGATGAGGTTCTGAAAGCTGTCCTTGTTGCCGTCCAGGGCGTGGGCCTGGGAATCCGCCACGAACACCACGCCATCGGCCCCTCGGAGCACCAGCTTGCGGGTGGCGTCGTAGAAGACCTGACCGGGCACGGTGTAGAGCTGGATGCGGGTCTTCATGCCCCGGATGGTGCCGAGTTCAATAGGAAGAAAATCGAAGAAGAGGGTGCGGTCGGTCTGGGTGGCCAGGGACAGCATCTTGCCCCGCCCATCCTGGGGAAGGGAATCGTAGATGAACTGGAGGTTGGTGGTTTTGCCACAGAGGCCCGGGCCGTAATAAACAATCTTGGCCGTGAGCTCCTTGGTGGCTGCGTTGAAAAGAACCATGCTGCCTCCGGCGGAGGAAATCCTTGCCAGATTGGCCCATGTTCGGCTCCGGGGTCAAGAACCGCCGAGGCTTGCTTGGTATTTCTCTGCACGGATCGGGGCCATTGGAATTGAATTACCCTTGCCACCTCTCTTAATCTGTTGTCACGATTCCCTAAACCGAGAGGACATCATGGCTAAATTACTCGTTCAGGAGAGTGCTGGCGTTCGGGAATTCGAGCTGGTCGACAACGAAGTGCAAATCGGGCGGGAGCTCGACAATGCCCTTCGATTGGCGGATCCCAGCATCAGCCGCCACCATGCCGTGATCCGGCGCACCGCCACCGGCTACGAGGTGCAGGATCTCCAGAGCAGCAACGGTGTGCTGGTCAATGGCACGCGCCTCCCGGTCGCCACTCTGAAGGATGGGGATCGCGTGACCCTGGGCCAGATCCAGATGACCTTCGTGGATCCCGTTCCCGCCGAGGCCCTCGCCACCATGGCCGTGCCCGCGGGCGAGCCCGCCAGCCCCCTCGGCACCGTGCGCATGGACCCCTCCGAGATGGCTAAGATCCAGGGGCTGCGCGGCGACACGGCCCCGCAGCCCACCATTCCCCCGGCACCCATCATGCCGCCCCCTCTTCCCGTTGCTCCGCCAATGGCCCAGGCCACGGCGCGCACTCCGCCACCGGAAGGCGGCCCCCGGCCCTTCACCATCGCCCCCGCTACGGAAGACAACAACAACCCGGCCCCGGCCTTCCTTCGCCCCTGGCTGCCCTCGGTGCCCGATGATGCCCAGCCCACGGGCGAGCGCGGGGATTTCGTGACCCGCCTGCTCGCGCTGTTGATCGACTACGCTGTCTTCCTGGTCATCATCATCGCCTTCTGGGTGCTTCAGGCCATCCTGATGGGGGTCCTGGTTCGCCTGATCGGCCCCGCAGTTCTGGCCCTGGGCTGCTTCCTGGGACTTCTGCAGGCCGCTATTGGGATCGGTCTGCTGGTCTTCTGGGCCTGGTGCTGGATCAAGTTCGGCGCCACTCCCGGCAAGAAGATCATGAAGCTGCGGGTGGTGCCCGAGGACGATCCCAAGGGTCGCATCGATGTGAGCATGGCCGTGCTCCGCGTCTTGGGCCACCTGGTGAACAGTCTGCTCTTTGGCCTGCCTTACCTGATGATCCTGGGTGAAGAGCGGAAGGGGCTCCAGGACATCTTCTCCAAGTCCATCGCCATCAAGGTGGATCGCTAGACTCCCTCTGGTGAACGAAAACGCCCGCCGATTGGCGGGCGTTTTCGTTCAGGCGGGCAAATATCAGAAGGGGATGTCGTCGTCGAAGCCACCGGCACCGCCACTGGCAGGGGCGGGAGGCATGGGCTCGTCGAAGCCTTCGTCGCGGTGACCGCCGGAAGACCGACCGCCGCCATCCTCCATCTTGCCGAGCATGACGAAGTTGTCGCAGCGGATATCGCAGGCGGTCTTCTTGACCCCGGCCTGGTCCGTGTACTCGCGGTACTGGATGCGGCCCTCGATCATCACCTGCTTGCCCTTGCGGAGGAACTTCTCGGCGATCTCCGCCTGCTTCCCCCATACGACGATGTTGTGCCATTCCGTCTTGGACTGCTTGTTGCCGTCCTGGCCCTTCCAGGTCTCCGTGGTGGCCACGGAGAAGCGGGCCAGGGCCTGGCCGCCGGGGGTCATCTTCAGTTCGGGGTCGCGGCCCAGGTTGCCGATGAGGATGACCTTGTTGAGTGAGCCGGACATGCTGCCTCCTTCACAGCGGAGCTCTCCGCTGCACGAAAACCGCTCAGACGTCTGAGGGTGGTAGGGTGTCCATGATGAACCGAGAGGGAACCGTGTCAAGCATCCTCGTAGCCTGCGGGAACAAGTCTGGTGCGGAGAGACATTACCTTCCGGCCCTCCGACGGGGCGGTTGGGAGGGGAAAATATGTCTGGTGGCGCCTGGCGACCTCCCACCGTCCATGGAAACGATGAATGGCCTCGTGCTTTGCGGAGGCATGGACATCCATCCCCGCCTCTGGGACGAAGCCGAGCCGGTGCATCCAGCCGCCGAGGTGGACGAGGCCCGGGACGCCTTCGAGGTGCCACTGGCGCGCGAGGCCTGGCGCCTGGGCCTGCCCATCCTGGGGATCTGCCGGGGCGAGCAGATCCTCAATGCGGCCCTGGGGGGAAGCCTCCTCCAGGACATCCCGAGCCATTTCGGCTGTGAGCCCGAGCGCCACCGCCATGGAAGCTCCGAGACCCCCGAACTCCATCACGCCCTTCGCCTCGCCCCTGATTCCAGGCTCGCCGGGCTCATGGGCTGTACCGACCTGCGGGTGAACAGCCGCCACCACCAAGCCGTGAAGCGCCTTGCGCCGGGGCTCAGGGCCGTGGGCTGGCACCGTGATACGGTGCATCCAGAAACCGGTCCCCTTATCGAGGCCGTGGAGGCTGAGGATCCGAGCCGCTGGGCCTTCGGCGTGCAGTGGCATCCCGAGAATCTGGAATGCCTGAACGACGAAAATGGCGAGGCCGCGCGCAGAATCTTTCGCGGGTTTGCCGTGGCGGCGTTGGGCTGAAGCCCCGTTCCCATGCATTGGGCGCTCAGCCGAAGGTGGCCAGGGCGGCCTTCAGTTGTTCCATGCGGTAGGGCTTATG
>JAYREN010000202.1:0-5522 GCA_041908845.1 Holophaga sp.
CTCAAACCTGGGCTCGGAATTTTGGAATCGCCCCGCTTCGCCCGAGGAAGGTTCCTTGCAGGTGGATCCCATGGATCTCCTGAGCCTCGCGGAAAGCCCGGATGAGCGCAGCGAGTGGTACAAGACCCCAGTCCCGAAGGAATTGCTCAGTCGCTTGGGGAAAGGCCCAGTGGTGCTTTTCCGGCGCCACCTGGGCCACCACCTGCTTGAAAAGGTGGACCGAACCTGCCGCCTGCATTCGGAGGTGCTGTGATGGAACCCAAGACTTTCTTCCATTCCGGGTTCTGTTTCGCCCTGAAAGGCGAAGTGCTTCCCGGCCTTGTGCTGACGCATTTGGTGGGGAAGGATCTGCGCACGGCGGAGCGGCTGCTGGAGGATTTCTTCCTGGACCTGATGATGGTGGCCCAGGAGCGTTTCGGGGATCAAATCCAGGAGGCGCCTGAGCCCTTCGGATTCATGGTGGATGGCAATCACAAACTGCGCCAGCGGCTGGCGGAGGCCCTGCGCGAAGTGCGAAACACAACCTACCTCGTGACCCAGAATCCCCTGGTGGAAGCGCTGGTGCGGCGCCTCCTACCCTCAGGCGAGGACGGGTTCCAGGTGATGGATTCGCCGGAGCGGCTCCGCAATCTGCCGCCTGGGGGCTTGGTGCTGCTCGATGCGCTGGACCTTCCGTGGAATTCGCCGTTTCCCACCCTCACCGGCATGGACCACATGGTGGTGCGGATCCTGGTGAATGCCCTGGCCTCCCAAGACGCAGAAGGCTGGCTCCAGGAGCAATTCCTTCCCATCCAGGTCCATCCCCGGGATGGGTTTCGGAAGCACCAAATCGTGGCCGCGAAGGTGTTGGTGGAAGCGTTGGATCTGGCCCGGTTTTCTGGTTATTTCGAACGCTGCCGCTCGGCGCATCAGCGCTGGCGAACCCATCTGGAAGTGGACTTCCCGTCGGGATCCTCAAACGTTCAGGCGACGCTTTGCTTCGACGGGGAGGATCGCGTGCTGCGTTCCGCGGATCTCAAACGGGACATCCCCTGGGCGCAAATCCCCGACCTTCGATTTTCCGATGTCCTGGGCATTCAGGCCGCCAAGGAGCGGCTCCAGGAATACCTTGATTGGCTGCGGGATCCCCAAGGGGAACCCGGCCTCCGGGCCTGTGTGCTATCAGGCCCGCCCGGAACCGGGAAAACGCATGCATGCTTGGCTACCGCCGGGGAAGCGCAGGTGCCCTGCATCGTGATGGGGGGAAGCGAATTCCTGAACCAGTGGTATGGCGAAACGGAAAGGATCATTCGGGAAACGTTTTCGGCGATGCAGCAATACGATGCCGCTGTGCTAGTGATTGATGAATTGGATTCGATTGCGTGGCGCAGGGACCAAAGTAACGAATGGCGTGCTCAAGACCAAGCACAGGTCGTCGGTGAAATGCTCCGCAGCATCGACCGACTTCGAAAGGGGCCGGGCAGGGTCCTCCTGCTCGCCACGACCAACCAATACGAACGCCTCGACCCCGCCCTGGTGCGCAGCATGCGCATGGGAGAGCGCCTCCACCTGGGGCTGCCCTCGGCCGATGATCGCCGGGCCATGCTTCAGGGGCTGCTGAAGGATCTGCTCGAAGCCTCCGATCTGGATGAAGCCGTGGCGATGACCACCGGGCTGAGCCCCGCGGATCTCACAGATCTGGCGGCGAAAGCCCGGAAGCTGGCCACGGGTAAATCGGAAACGTTCTCGTTCGCGCACCTGCGAGCCGCGCTCTTCGAGCGCCGCCAAGGCGAAGCGAACGGAAGCCTTCGGCTGGATGAGGCCACGAAACGTCGGGTCGCCTTCCACGAAGCGGGCCACGCCCTGGTGGCATTTCACTTGATGGGATCAGACCGCATTGAACACCTATCCGTGATTCCGGCGGCCTCTGGAACCCTGGGCACGACGTTTCAACGTCGCTCCGAAACGGTGGACCTGATGGATCGGCGCGCCGTGGAGCACCAGATGGCGATGCTGCTGGCAGGACGCGTGGCGGAAGGCCTCAGTCATCCCGAAACGGGTCCGTCCCAGGGAGCTGAAAACGATCTCCAGGAAGCCACCCGCCTGGCTCAGTTCGCCATCGGCGCGTGGGGCCTGGACCCGGAATTCCCCCTGCTTTCCATGGAGGCCCTACCCATCAGCCTTCAACACGAGCTTTCATCCCAATTCCTCGCGCGGATCCAGCAATGGATTCAGGCGGCGGAAGCACGCGCAAACGTCGAACTCACCCGTCACCGGGAACAGCTTGAGGCCCTGGCGTTGCGCCTTGCGGAAGCCGAGACCCTCCACCGCCCGGATCTGATCGCGATGCTTGGAGCTCCCGAAGCCTCCACCCATGTGGTGACGTCATGACCCTGGACGCTGCCATGCACGATCTTGCTCGGGCCCCGCTGGCGGTGGGTAGGCCCCCGGCCGAGGTTCTCGAGCTCCTTTTCGGACAGGCCTGGACCGCGGTGTTGATCACATGCCGCCCAACTCCCCCTCATCTCTCAGAAATCCTAACTGAAATGGCAAGACACCTTGATACCAACCGGCTCCGGCCATGCGTCGCCCGGATGGCTCTTGAGTCTGCGGGAATTGATCCGCTCCTCCTGGTGCTGCACGCCGATCGGATATGCAGGAATGGCGATCCGCTGGTCTTGGCGAAACTCCTGGCCCGAGCCTTGGAAGTTCCGGAGGCAATGGTGAAACGTCTCTCCTCTGGCTGGTGGACACCCTCTGTTTTCTTCCCTCTGCCCTTCCCTGATCTTGGAGTCGATCTGGATGGGCTTTCCGATGATGAAGCCCGGGCCTTGCGGGAAGCCCTCAGGTAGTGCAACAGGCTACGGGATGCAGCTTCCCAGAGCCTCATTGCGGATGAAGATCGCCTATACACTGATGATTCCCCCAATAGCCGACGCATCCAGCGTGTTTTCCGGCCCTGGACATCCGGAAGCCAAGCAGGGACACCGCCCCAAATGGAAACCGATCACACGAGGTGAGCACCAATGAGGAAAGTCCTTCAATTCCTGGTCTTTTCACTGATTGTTCCCGTTGGGCTCCTTCAATCGGCTGAGCCGATGGCCAAGGTCACTGCCCTTAAAGCCGCATGGCTGTGGGACGGAACTTCGGAGGCCCGAATCCCCGATGCTGTAGTGGTTATCGAGGGCGACCGAATCACGGCGGCCGGATCCCGGGTGCCCATCCCCAAGGGGGCGCGGGTCATCGATCTCGGGTCCGCTACCATCCTGCCCGGCCTCATCGATGCGCACACCCACCTGCTGCTGAATGAGGACATCCGACAGAGCGAATCCGGGATGGACATCGTCGCGCCCGTGGTGATGACGGGAACGGCAAAACGAGCCCTTCGCGGGGCCAGCCTTGCCCGGGAATACCTCGAAGCCGGCTTCACGGCGGTCCGAGACGTGGGCAATGGCGGCCAGGGGGGAGACTTGGCCTTGCGCGATGCCATTCAAGGGGGCTGGATTGAGGGGCCCGTGATGCTGGCATCGGGCCGGGCACTCTCTGGACCTCGCGGCCAATTCCAAACGCTTCCCGAAGAACAGCGGGGAATCATTGCCCAGGAATACGCGCCCATTCTGGATTCGCCTTCGGCCGTTCACGCCGTGCGCCTTGCGGTTGCGGAAAGGACCGATCTCATCAAGGTCATCCTGGACCAGACCTTCTCGAAGAAGGACTTGACCGCTATCGTGGCCGAGGCCCATCGGCTGAAGCGAAAAGTGGCCGCCCATGCCACGAGCGAGTATGAGGTCCTGCTGGCTGCGGAGTGCGAGGTGGATTCCATCGAGCATGGAACCCAGGGCGTCCCAGCCGAGGCATTGCGGCTGATGGCGGAGGAGAAAATCAGCTTCGTCCCCACGGCCATGTCTCGCCTCCTCGCGCAGCGCCTATATGTGGATGCCCTTGGGCTACCTTCTGAGCAAGCCAAGCAGAGCCAATCCGAAAATGAAAAGTGGCTGGCTTCCATGGGCGGGGTCATCCTCGCTGCCCGCAAGGAGGGGGTGCCGATCGTCTTTGGCTCGGACCTTTACCACCAGATCCCTGGCCTGACCCGCGGCCAAGGCGCCCGGGAAGCCCTTTTCGGTCTCGTGGAAGCAGGCCTTCGTCCGGTGGAAGCCCTTCGTGCAGCCACGAGCAGCGCAGCCGACCTCATGGGGCGTGGTGACACCATGGGTAAAGTCAAGGCGGGCTATTCGGCCAACCTTTTGGTGGTCAAAGGAAACCCCCTGGAGGATCTCCATACGCTTTCGAAAATCAGGATGATCGTCGTCCAGGGGAAATTGAAGACACCAACCAAGGAGTGAGGCTTCCCTAAGGATGAATAAGACTGGTCCCAGGGCCTATCGAAACTCCGTTCGCAAGATCGTCACCTAGGATCATTAAAGGCGATCAAAAATCCGGCCGACTTCAGCCAGATTGAATTGCAGGTCTTCAAGGGTGCTTTGGATCGCGGCAGCATGTTCCACCACGACATTGTGTTGGTGGTGGACCAAATCGCGCATGCAACGGATCGCGTCCTCAGCGTAGGTGATGGGATCGCGATCACGAAGCGCTTCTGCAACGAAGCAGCCCTCTGCGTGGCCCTGGGCGGGGAAGCGTGAACACGCGCAGCAAGGACCGCGGGGGGCATCAGGCCCACCCCACTCGATGAGCCTTAATGCCGACTGCATCCGTTGGGCACGAAGACCAAGCCGTATGAGTGATCGGCCATATTCGGTGATGCCACCCCCACGGATGTCTTCTCCGCTTTCAAAGTCCTCTTCCACATGGCCTCCATTCTTCTGACCAGCCTGCACCGTCGGATTCCTGATGGGAGCCCTCGAGGCCCTAAGGCACGAGATTGAATAGGTACCCATGGATCGCAGCGGCTTCGACCCAGGGAAGAATCTGGTCCCTCGGCAGTGGGACATCCACGTATACAGGTGTTTCGGAGACCTGGTCCATGGGGCCGAATCCGCAAGCATCCAAGGGATGCAGCTTCAGTTGTGGCCCCTGTGCTCGGGCTTCACGAAAGTCTTCAGGCCGATCCAAGATGAAGATCAAACCCATTTCACTCTTACAGGCCCAAAGTCGCTCATAACCGAAAACCACAAACGGGCTGATGCACTCTTGTCGGATGCTTTCGATTTTAGTTGTCCTGGCCTCCGAAGGCGGGTCTTCTCGCTCCTCCCGAAGAAGGGCCTTCAAGGTTTGTAGTCGCTGCAACTGGTCCGGGCGGGCCTTATGCTGTTTTACAAGCCACTGCCACAAAAGGTCCCAACGATCCTGGATGACCGGCTCGACTCCGGGGGTCATCAGGGTCGGGGTTGGCCTTTGGTCAGCCCCAGGGGAAACTTGAGGCACCTTAGCGTAGTGGGGAACCGGCCATGGGGCGGTGTCCGCCATCAAGCTGCCGAAGAATGTGATCCCACCGCCGCATGACGTCATAGACCGTGAGTTTGTTGGGGTCAAAGGTAGTGCGCTGTTCGGTTGCGCCATTGAGTCCTCCGATGCGTTCGAAAAAC
>JAYREN010000203.1:0-5498 GCA_041908845.1 Holophaga sp.
ATCTGAAGGGTGACCACGTAGGGGGAAACATCCACTCGGCCGAGGATGTCCAGTTGGGGGTTGAGCGACTGTCCCAGCTCACTGAAGGTGATGGAGCCCCGCTCCACCACAATGTCTCCAGCAGGAAGCAGGTTGGTGACCCGCCCGCCGGGAATGAAGTCGATCTTGCCCTGTAGGGTGGGGCTTGTGAGCGTCCCCCGCACCTTGAAACGGGTGCCGGGGGCGAGGCGCCCCTGGAGCTTCAGGAGATTCGTGTCGAAGGACCAGGGCTCCGAGAGCCTCAGATCCAGATCCAGCCCGATGCGCGCGAGAGGATCCTCGGGATCCAGACCGGAGGATCCGCCCAGATTTCGCATGGCGTTGGACAGGAGCAAATCGCTCAGGTTGATCTCCGCTCGATAGAGCATGTGGTTGGCCACCAGCGAGCCCGTGAGGGTTCCCCCTTGATCGGTGCCTCTGAGGCGCCCGTTCAGATCCCCTTGCAGTTCGAAGCCCTCGGGAATGTCCCGGAATTCGAAATCCTTGAGGCTGGCCCGCAGGTCATAGCTCTCGAATCCGCCGAATCCCCAGGTGGCCTTGCCCCAGAAGGCGAGATCCCCCTGGGCAAAGAGTCCACGGGCCGGTGCCTCCTCCGGAAGAAGGATGTCACGCCCCTTGAAGTGCAGCTTGAAATCCAGATCCTCGATGCTCTGGGGATAGCCACGCACCTCGAGGCTTCCCCCCGCCAGGTCGAGGGTGCCATCCAAGCTGGGATCCTTGTAGGTGCCGCCCAGGGCCAGCTCGAACTTGGCCGCGCCGCGAAAACCGAGGTCTCCCAGCAGGCTGTAGGAATCCAGCTCCATGAGGTGATCGGCGATGGGTTTCAGCTTGGCCAGTTCAGCGGAACCCTGCAGCTTGAGCCCGAGGGAGGCCTTGTCGCTGAAGGGAACCTGGCCCGAAGCCCGGAAGGAAGCCAAGGATGATTCCTGCTGAGATTGTCCGATCAGACGCAGATCCACCGTGGCGCCATTTGCATCCCCCCGCAGCGTCGTCTGCCCCTCCTGGGAAAGCGCAAAGCCGTCGAAGGTGCAGACCAACTCGTGCAGGCCTCCCTTCCACTCGAGCCCCTGTTCGTTCCAGGTGCCCTCGGCCGTGGCCTCCATTCGGAGATCCTGGAGCAGATCCCGACTGAGACGCGTGGCCAAGTGCGCCGTGTCGGCCGTTTCGGGGCCCACGTGCAGTTCGAGGAGGCCCACCAGCCCCTGGGGTGTATCCCAGGCATTCATACCCACCACGGGCTTTCCCTTGCCCGCCATCCCCAGGCTAAGGACAAGGCCACCCGACCCGTGCTCGAGGCTTCCCTCAAGGCCCTCCAGGCTCTGGCTCCCGAGAAAGACTCTCCCGCCCTGAAGGGTGACTTGGCCAAGGGGAAGCCGGGTGATACCCAGGGGCTGGGTCCAGGGGCCCTGCAGATTGGCATCGATCCGGGCCTGGAATCGGGGGCCGGTGAGACCGAGCCCCAGTGAATCCACGTCCCCCCTCAACGAGGCCTGCCAGGTGCGGTGGCCGTAGTCCATGTCCATAGCGCCCTGCAGCGACAGCAACCCCGTGGGAGGGTCTTCCCCCTGCCCCAGGGCCGCAAGGCTTTCGCCCACCCGGAGATCCTGCACCTGGAGGCGCTGCCGCTCAAGATCCATGCTGAAATCTCCGCTTACCGCGGGGATCTGGAGACCATAGACCGTGGCGTCTTCGGCCTGAGCCGCGCCCTCCAACCGCAGCTGCTCGTAGGGACCGTGGATGCGCACCCACCCACCACCCGTGCCGTCCACCTGAATGATCTCGGGGTCCAGGTCCGCGGCCTTGAGGCCTTCCGACACCGGCAATCGGAAGGCCCGGAAACACATGTCGATCTCATCCTGTCCGGGGGGCAGCTTGGTCATGCTCAGCCAGAGCTCTCCCCAGCCCCGGCCATCCCCCTTGAAGAGTTCGATCCTTTCCAGCCTGAGTTCCCCCCCCTGGATGGCTACGGGGGTCCGTAACCGGTCGGCCTGAGCCCCGTGCCAGCGGGGTTGCAGCACTTCACAATCGCCGGAGACCACCAACCCTTCTGCCGAGTTCCAGCGCGCCTGGGCCTGCACATGGGCCTGACCCGCCATCTTGAAGGGGTGAACCACGACCTTGGGGCGCGCCACCCCTTTCTTTCCAGGGATTTCCTCCTTGTCGCCAATCCCCCACGCGCCGAGGACCTGGGCGACCACGGCGGCATCCGTATCGGTGGTGCCCTCCCCCGTTATCGCCCTCAGACCGCGCCGCGCTAGGCTCGCCCGCCCCTGCCCCTGGAATTGGAATTCGGGCAGGTCGATCCGGAGCGATTCCGCAACCAGACGCCCATCCTCGAGCTGCACCTTGGCGCCTCCCGCAGGCAGGCCATCCGAGGAGAGACGAACCTGGAGATCGAGCCGCAAGCGGTCGAGGGGGGGACTCTTCCAGGGATCGCCCGGAATGAAGGCCTCGCCCTCCAGATCCGCCACCGCCGACCGCAAGAAATCCGCCCTCGCGAGATCTGCCAGGGGCCCCAAACCCACCTGACTCCCCTGCACTTGGAGGCGGCTGCCCTCTCCGCGCTTCCAGGTGCCCTGGGCCTCCACGGCGCCATCGGGGGAGGTCCATGCCACCCGGTGGATGGAGGCGTAGGCCGGTGTACCGCTGGCGCGCAGTTCCAGGGAACCCGGGCGAAGTTTGAGGTCGGAGCTATCGAGCCCACGTCCATCCAGGGAAAGCTTCCAGAGCGGTTGCCGAGCCTGTCCCCAGGCCTCGGCCTTGAAAGCCACCACGCCACCCAGCCCCCCCGCCCCGGGAGCCAGCAGTCGCCCAAGCTGTCCCAGATCCAGGCCGCCATCGGCGGAGGACGTGAGTTTCTCGGTATCAGTCTCATACCGCCCCTGCCAAGCCGCGTGGGTGTTGCCCAGCTTCAGCTCGCCCCGGGCAATGGAAACCACACCATCGTTGAATTCCCCTCGGATGGCCAATCGCCCATCCAGTGCGGCAGGACCATTTCCGGCCCTCAGGTTCGTCGTGTCCAGAAAGACCATCACTCGATTGCTGCCCTGCCCCTGGCCGTGAACGGAAAACGAAGACGTGAAGGTGGGAATCCCCCAGGCCGGCTCTTGCACCACGACCCGGCCATCCCGGATGGAAACCTGATCCACCTGCCATTGGGTCTTCGTGGTGCGCGGTGGGCGGGCCTTCAGGCGCAAGCGGGCGAGGCGACCCGAATCCAGGAAAACACTAGGGCGATCCAGATCCAGTCGACGAATATGCAGATCGCCCATGAGCAGAGAGCCCAGATATACCGAGGCATCCAACCGCTCAGTTTGAAACAGATCCTCGCCTAGAGATACTCGCGTGGCGATGACCCGCCCCTCCAGGAGGCGGAGTTCCAGACCTTCGACCTGCAGCCCCAGACCGGTCTCAGCCCTCAGTGTTTCATCCAACCGGGCCAGGGCCCACCGAGTGAAGAACGGACGCTGGATGGTCCAGGAAGCGACTCCCAGCACCACGGTCCCCGAGACCAGGGTGTAGGTGGTGCGCCGGAACCAGCGCCGCGCCCACAATGCCCGGAGCCCTTTCCGGTCCTCGGCCCCCATTTCAGTTCTTCTCCCCGCAACTCGGACAGGTGGCCGCGTTGCGCGGCAAGGGCCTATAGCAGAAGCGGCAGAGCCGGGCCTGGGTGTACGTGACCTGGCGCTGCACGGGCACGGGACCAGAACCGTTGCCTGTTTGCACGCTGCCCAGGGGCCGGGTGTCCTTGGCGAGTGAATCCCTCAATCGCTTGAGATCGTCCATCAGGGCCTGAGCCGAAAGATAGCGATCCCCCAGATTCACGGCGAGCGCCTTCATCACGACTTCTGAATAGGCCTTGGGAACCGCCTGGTTCCGCAGGTGGGGCGGCACCACTGGCTGCGATTGAAAGGCCTGGGCGATCTTTACGGGATCCGCATCGTAGAAAGGCACGGTGCCCGTGAGCATCTCGTACATGGTGATGCCCAGGCTCCAGATGTCGCTCTGGAACACGGCACGGCCCCGGAAATGCTCAGGCGCCATGTAGGGCGGGCTGCCGATGCGGGTTCTCGCAAAGAGATCCTGGGTCGCCAGCAGGCGGGAAGTGCCAAAGTCGGTCACCTTGGCCAAGCCTGCGGCGGTGAGCAGGATATTGGCGGGTCGCAGGTCCCGGTGGAGCACCTTGTGGGAATGGGCAAAGCCGATGGCCGTGGCCACATCGATGGCGATTTCCAGCGCGCGAGGGGCCGGCAGGCTGCGCTCTCTGCGGATCAGCTTATCCAGGCTCTCGCCGTCGACGTACTCCATCACCATGAAGAAGGTCTCGTCCTTCTGCTCCACGGTGATCAGCTCGACGATGTTGGGATGCTTGAGCCCCGCCATGATGCGGGGCTCCTGGAGCATGCCCTGCTCGTCCTGTTGGTGGTGAGGCACCTTTAGGGCCACTCGCCGGTTCAGGAGCCGATCTTCCGCCAAGTAGACCGTACCGAAGCCCCCAGACCCCAGACGGTCCAGGATCTGGTACTTACCCAGCATCTGGTCTTTGGAAAGCAAGCCTCACTCCCGCGTTTCCACCAGGATGCCGTGAAAACGCCCTCAGGTGCAGCCCTGGTGAGAAAAATAGGGAAGGAGTTCCCCGAGCCTTTTACCTCCGGTGGTGTTCTCCACCGCGGCCCTCGTCCCAGCGCTTGGCCTTCTTGCCTTTCTTGAATTTCTTGTGCTCTTTTCGATCCTCGCCCCGATAGGAGTCGGAATCGGAGTGAGAGTCCCGGTACTCGTCACCTTTCGGCTGGCGGTGCCAGTTGCGATAGTGGCCGGCGGGAACCTGTACGAGGGAGCGGGGCACTCGCCGGACTTCCACCCACTCAAAGCGGGACTGAGGCCTGCGGGCCCGATACCAGCCGTTGGGACGACGGCACCAGTACCAACCACCGCGGAAGAATACTTCCTCCTGAAAGCCCTCCACCACCTGGATTCCCGGCTGCACCACCACCAATCGGGGGATGGGGGGCAGGCCAATATCGATGTGGATGTCCACCTGCGCCTGGGCGAGGGTGGGACTGAGGGAAAGCAGAAGGGCAAGAAAGAGTGTTTGCTTGTTCATGTTGGCGACCTCGGGGGAAGGAGAACACCCCAAAGCAGTATGGCCCCCTTGGGAGTCGAACGCGCATAGAGGAGCAAATGACCGCATTTGCGCGAGACGAGTCCCGGGCTTCGCCATGGGGGCGGGCTTGCACCTTTGCTTCTGCTTCGGGCTCACGGGTTGAGCGTCCAGCGTAGACAGAACTCCCGCTGGCTAGTTATGCAATTCCGCTCAGATCTGCCAACGGTATGGGATGGCGAATCCTGTTCGCATCCCTTCGGGATGTGCCTTCGGCCCTTTGGGCCTCAGCTCACAAATCCGCCGTCCCACTCGAATACCACTGGCCCGCGAGCTAGCCGAGGAATGCCTTGAGCGT
>JAYREN010000204.1:0-5403 GCA_041908845.1 Holophaga sp.
ATCCTAGCGCTAGAATGGGAATTGGAGCCTGCCCAATGAAGAACCCTTATCTGAGCGTCGTCATCCCTATCTTCAACGAGGAAGAAAACATCCCCGTCCTCTGGGAGCGGCTCTCAAAGGTGCTCAACGAGGCATTTCCCGATCCCGACCGGGGCTGGGAAGTGATCTTCACCGATGATGGCAGCCGCGACCGCAGCCTGGAGTTGCTCCAGAGCATCGCCGATGCCGAATCCCGCGTGTCTGTCGTGGAGTTCAACCGGAACTACGGCCAGCACAGCGCCATCTTCGGGGCCTTCTCCATCGTGGCGGGGGAAGTCGTGGTCACCCTGGATGCGGACCTGCAGAACCCACCCGAGGAGATTCCCAAACTGGTGGCCAAGATCGATGAGGGCTTCGATGTGGTCGGCGGCTGGCGCCAGGGGCGAATGGACAACGACAGCCTCTTCCGCACCCTGCCCAGCAAGATCGTGAACGCGGTGACGCGCAAGACTACCGGCGTGCAGCTCAAGGACTATGGGTGCATGCTGCGGGCCTATCGCCGGGAGATCGTGGACGCCATGCTCCAGTGCAAGGAGCGCAGCAGCTTCATTCCCGCCCTAGCCAATTCCTTTGCCAAGCGCATTGCCGAAGTCCCTGTGGCCCACGCCGAGCGGGCGGCAGGCGAGAGCAAGTACGGGCTCTGGAAGCTCATCAATCTCCAGTTCGACCTGCTGACGAGCTTCAGCCTACTGCCCCTGCAGATGCTCACAGTGGTGGGGGTATTCATCGCGATCCTGGGCTTCCTGCTCTTCATCGGGCTGGTGATCTACCGCTTCGTGAACCCAGAGGGCACCGTAGGTGGCGTCTTCACCCTCTTCGCCATCCTCTTCTTCTTTGTGGGCGCACAGTTCGTGGCCTTCGGCCTGCTGGGAGAATACATCGGCCGCATCTATCAGGAAGTGCGCGATCGGCCACGTTTCGTGGTGAAGCGCATCCACAAGCAGCTTTGAAGCGGAGGACCTCCATGCGCATTTCCTTCCACGGCGCCGCCCAGGGCGTGACGGGCTCCTGCCACCTCCTGGACACGGGATCGGCCCGAATTCTGGTGGACTGCGGGCTCTTTCAGGGCAGTCGCAGGCTGCGGGAAGAAAACGAGGCACCCTTCGGTTTCGACCCCGCCTCCATCGACGCGGTGATGCTCACCCACGCCCACCTGGATCATTGCGGACGCATCCCCTTGCTGGTGAAACAGGGCTTCAAGGGAAAGGTGATCTGCACCTCAGCGACCCAGGAACTGGCCCGCATGGTGCTGCTGGACACCGCCCGCCTCCAGGAAGAAGAAGTCGCCCGTACCCAGCGCCGCAAGGCCAGGGGCCAGCGGATTCACGGCATGGCGGAAGAACCGCTCTACGACACGCTGGATGTGGAAGAGGCCTGCGCCCGTTTCGCGGGCATCGCGGAGTACGGACAGCGCTTCGAGTTCCTGCCGAACCTCGCCGCGACCTTTCAGGACGCGGGCCACATCCTGGGTTCGGCCAGCATTCTCCTGGAGGCGAAAGGCAACGGCAAGTCTCTGCGGTCGATATTCTCCGGCGACCTCGGGAGTCCGGGACACCCCATCGTGAACGATCCCGTGCCTGCTCCCGAGGCGGATGCGGTGGTCATCGAAACCACCTATGGCGGGCGCAGCCATCGCGGCGTCATGGAGACCGCCAAGGAGTTTTTTGATGTCATCACCGAAACCATCGAGGGCGGTGGCAACGTGGTGGTGCCCACCTTCGCCCTGGAGCGGGCCCAAGAGATCATCTACGGCATTCGCGAGGGACTTGAGCACGGGCGCCTGCCTGAGAGGCTCAAGGTCTTCGTGGATTCGCCCATGGCTACCAGCGCCACCGAGGTGTTCCGTGCCCATCCCGAGTGCTTCGACAGCCACGCACTCATGGTGATGAAGGATCGCGATCTCTTCGATTTCCCGAGCCTCAGCTTCACGCGGGACCGCAATGAATCCAAGGCCATCAACGCCGTGCGATCTGGCGCCGTGATCCTCGCAGGGTCAGGCATGTGCACCGGTGGCCGCGTGCAGCACCATCTGGAGCAACTCCTGCCCCGCCCGGAATGCGCCATCGTCTTCGTGGGCTATGCGGCCAACGGCACCCCGGCCCGGACCATCATCGATGGTGCCAAGACCCTGCGACTCTTCGGCCAGGACGTGCCCGTCCGTGCCAAGGTCCACACCATCAACGGGTTTTCGGGCCACGGGGACCACGCCACCCTCATGAAGTGGCATGGCGAATCTGCCAAACAGGGCGTCACCTTCCTGGTGCACGGCGAAGCCGAGCGCGCCCAGGCCGTGCGCTCGGATCTTGAGGGTCGTGGCTTCGCCTGCGAGTACCCGGCACCCCATGAGGGTTTTGAGATCTGATTTTCGGTGATGGGAAGGGCGCCAAACCTGTGGCGTCCTCCCCACCACAAGAGCCTAGAACCGGGTTCTCAACACCACTCCGTATTTCCGTCCTTCACCCTGGTAATCGAAGGGGAAGGGCTGAATCTTGATGAGCTTGTTCTTGTCCGTATCGAGGAGATTAGTGGCGTAAGCGGCGACGCTGGAATCGGAGGTGAAATTCCAGGTCACCTTGGCGTCCAGGGTGAACCAGGCGTCCAGGCTGCGGGCACGGTAGGCGTCCACATCCAGGGTGGCCCCCGCCATCAAGGGGATGGGCTGGAGACCGACATCCGTAGTGCGCCGGTTCGTGGTGCTCTGGTAGTAGCCCGTCAGGGCGGAGACTACCGGTCCCGCCGTGTAGATCACGCCGAACTTGAATCGGCTGCCGGGGTCCCAGGTGAGCTTGTCGGGATTGGCAGCGATGGTGTTGTCGAGAATCTCTTCATCCACTCGCTTGGCGTAGGAGTAGTTCACGAAGCCCCGCCAGCCTGCGTAGCCAAAGAGGAGTTCGGTCTCCAAACCTTGGGTGGTCAGGGTGTAAATATTGGCGCTGAGGTTGGCGTTGGCGGCGCTGTAGGCGATCTGGTTGGAGAACTTGGTGCGGTAGATGTTGGTGCGCCAGTTCAGGTTGGCGCCGATGATCCAGTCCACCGCCAGTTCCGTGGTGTCCAGAGTTTCGGGTTCCAGCTTCTCGATATTCGAACCGAGAGTCAGCGTGTTGGCGCCGGCAAGTTCCGAGGGAGCCGGGGCGCGGAAGGCACGACCCCACATGGCCTTGATGGCCAGGTTGCTCTTGGGGGTGAAAACGAGGGCCAGACGGGGGCTCACCTTGGAGAAGGACTTGGCGTCCGTCTGTCCCGTGTCGATCGTATGAGTGGCGTCCAGTTTGTGGTAGTCGAAGGTAGAGCGGTCAGAGCGGAGGCCCAAGACTCCCTTGATCATGGAACCGAGGAGGGCACCGGAACTGAACTGCGCGTAGAAGCCCGTGGTGATGATCGGCTTTCCCTTGATAACCGCGAGCCATGGACCGAGGGGCAGTGACATGTTGTCGGCGTTAGGACTGAAGGTCGCCATCTCGACGTTGCTGTGGTGGCTCTTGTCGCCCTCGTAGAGGAAACGAGTGCCCTCAATGCCAAACAGGAGATTGGAGCCATGGGGAAGGTCCACGCTCCATTGACCGCGCAGGAACAAATCGCTGGCCGAAGTGTCGAGATCCTCGTAAACACCCGTGGGGTAATAACCTCCAAAACCATTGTTGGGATAAAAGCGGATATTCCAGTTGATGTCGTGCTTCTGGTAGCGGAGAAGGTATTCCTGATTCCACTTCTCGCCGATTTTGCCTGAATAGCCAAGGGCCGCGATTTGGCGTTTCTCGGCCAGTCGTTCTCCAAGGTCCGGGATCTGCCAGACCCAGCCATGCCCGGTCTTGTAGTCCCAGGCCTGATGATGGAACTGGAAGTTCCACCCATAGAGATCGCCGTGGCCTGTGAGCTTCAGCCATCCGTACTGGCTGTTGCGTTCGTCGTGGATGGGGAATGCGGCCAAAGGACCGTCCACCACGTTACCGATCGTTCGCAGCGAGCCATCGTAGCTGTTGTAGTTGTTGCCCCCGGTCTCGAAGGCGTTGAAGGCGGCCACCGCAGAGATGAGATCACCCTCCTTGCCCAGAGCGAAATCATAGATGCGGTCGCCCTGGCTGCCAACCCGCACTTGGGCCTCGCCGCCGCCCCCGAGATCCGCAGCCGTGATGGTCCGAAGTTGGGTGGCGGAGTTGGTCGCGTTGGATCCGTAGAGGGCGCTACCGGGGCCCCGCACCACTTCGAGGGTCTTGATCATGAATACAGGCGTGATTTCGGAGGTGTAGGCACTTCCGTAGATGTTGTCGTTGTATGGGATCCCATCCACAAGTAACAGGATGTGATTGTTGTTCCAGCCCTCGAAGAGGCCACGGCTGGCCACGGTGCGGCGGTCGTAGTCCCGGGCGGGCCCGAAGCCAGGCAGGCTGTAGAGGGCCTCGTTGATGCTGGTCCAACCATAGGCCTGGAACTGATCCCGGGTGATGATGCTGACGACACTGGGTGCCTCGATGGCCTTTTCCGCCCGCTTGGAGGCCGCCGTTATGGGGGTGTTTAGAAGGGCCAGGAGATCATCCAGGATCTCTTTGTTCTCTTCCTTGGGGGGAATCCCCTGGGCGGAAATGGGGGAGCCTGCGACCAGGGCCAGGCACAGGAACCGGAAAAGTCGTTCTCGGATCCTCATAGAACCTCCTCGAGATTGATGATCTGGAAGGTTCAATCGGCCAACGTGTTGATAAAAATAAGAAAAATCATCGTGAAAACTTAAGACATAAACCAATGTTTAAAACAGCTTATGTCAAAAAATGCCCATTGCATCTAGGAATGCAGGATGGCTCCAAGGGAGCGACTCAGAGCCTCAGTCTGGCTTTGAGCATCCCAGCCATGTCCATGAACACCTTGCTCTGGGGGCTGTCGGGATGGCTCACTACGAGAGGGGTGCCCTGGTCGCTGCCGGCGCGGATCTCCAGGTCGATGGGAATCTCGCCAAGGAAAGGCAGATCCATTTTCTGGGTCGCTGTCTTCACGCCGCCATGGCCGAAGATGTGAGTCTCGCCCTTGCAGTGGGGGCAGAGGAAGCTGGACATGTTTTCGATAACGCCGAGGATGGGCGTCTCCACGGTCTTGAAGAGGCCGATGGCCTTCTTTGCATCCAGGAAGGCCACGTCCTGAGGCGTACTCACCACGATGGCGCCGCCCTTGTCGATGACGGCCTTGGCATTCTGCACCAGGGTGATCTGCACATCGCCAGTGCCAGGCGGCAGATCCATGAAGAGGATGTCCAGGTCGCCCCAGAGCACATCGCCCAGGAACTGCTGGAGAGCCTTGTTGAGCATGGGCCCGCGCCACACCACGGGGCGGTCCTCGTCGATGAGGAAACCCATGCTCATGAGCTTGAGGCCGAAC
>JAYREN010000205.1:0-5393 GCA_041908845.1 Holophaga sp.
GGGCGGGGGCGGCGCGGAGGGGGGGGTTCTCGGCCCGGGCGCGGCACAGGGCACCGGCCATGTCCAGGGTCAAGGCCTCCTGGGGAGGCGCTTCCGCAACCACGGCGGGAGGGGGCGGGGGAAAGAACAGCATGGTCAGGCTCCTTGGCTGCGATCCCGAAGGCCAAGGCCCCCGAGGCTGAATTCGGTGATGTGCTGGGCCAGGCGATCCAGATTCTGGGGCCCGTAGCCCTTGCCCCGGATGAGCGCGATCATGGCCATGTCCCGATGGAAAAACATGATCTGGGAGTGGATGCAGCAGCCCA
The DNA here is from genome assembly GCA_041908845.1 of Holophaga sp. Lineage (GTDB taxonomy): Bacteria > Acidobacteriota > Holophagae > Holophagales > Holophagaceae > JAYREN01. The sequence continues at coordinate 306 of JAYREN010000205.1, forward strand.
GGAGGAACTGCTTCTCTTCGTCGAGATCGGGCCGAAGGGCCCGGATGCAGGCACTCAGGTAGTCCACGTGAGGCTGGATGTGGGCCATGATCAGGTCGGCCCGCTTCTTGGCGGGATCCATCATTTCCCGGGTCCAGAAGAGATGAACCGCCGAGTGCATCTCCGGGGAGATCTGCTCGGGGTTATGGCAGGCGAAGAGATCCTCCAGGAAGGCGCGGACGTAGTTCGCCAGACTCTCCATGGCACGGCTCTGGGCCCCAGGTTCTCCCGGTTCTGGAGGCGGAGCCAGGGCGCCCACCGCATCGGGCCCCTGCTCAAAGAGGAACTGCAGGGCGGCGGTGTAGAGGCCCTCCTTGCTGCCGAAGTAGTACTGGACCAGGGCACTGTTGGCCTTAGCCTTCAGGGCGATTTCGCGAATACCCGCGCCGTCGAAACCCTTTTCGGCAAAGACCAGGATGGCGGCCTCCAGCAGTCGGTGGCGGGTGTCCTGGGTGGAGTCGAGATTGGGTGGGGTCATGGGATTCCTGGGGCTCAATCAAACGGTTGATTAAGGTGTTTCTCAGATTAATCAATCGATTGATTCAGTCAAGGGGCCTTTTCGTCGTCGCCTGAAAATGCAGGCAAAAATTCAATCTTGCATTTTTAGAATTCAAATTCCAAAATCGGAATTCATGTTCGGAGCGCCTGTGTCCCAGAGCCGCAAACAGAAGGAACGCGCCCAGCGCCGGGAGTTGCTGCTGGAGGCCGCCGCCCGGGTCTTTGGTCGACGGCCCTTCGACGAGGCCACCATGCAGGAGGTCGCCGCCGAGGCGCAGATCGGCATGCAGGGCCTCTACGAGCACTTCCCTTCCAAGCAGGAACTCTACGAGCAGGTGATCCTGCAGCGGGCCATGGACTATCAGGCCCTGGCGGATGAGATCCTGGCCCGGCCGGGCACGCCGCTGGAGCTGCTGCGGGCCCTGGCCACGGCCTACGTGCGTCAGTTCAAGGACCAGCCCTGGCGGCTGCCCACTTTTATCCGGGATCGGGTGCATTTCGATTGGGAGATGGATTCCCGCTTCTCCACCCGGTTTCGGGAGATCTACGAGGCGGAGCGCGGGCACCTGAAGGGGCTCATTGTGCAGGCCGTGGCCTGTGGAGAGTTGCGTCCCCTGGACCCGGACTTCCTCACCCAGCTCTGCCTGGACACGCTCCAGTCCTCGCTCCACTACAGCCATCACCTGGATGAGGAGGAAGAGGTCGCCGCCTGTGTGGACCGCGCCCTGGATTGCCTCCTGATGGGCGTGGGGGGGCATACGTCATCTCGTTCGGAATCGGTTCTGTCATGAGGAACACCATGCTGCGCACTTCTGCCCTTCTCGTCTCCCTGCTACTGCTGGCCGCTTGCGGTCGCACCCACAACCCCCAGGCCGAGGGGGTCGCCGCGACCATCGGGGTGACGCGCCCCAGGAAGGTCCAGGAGGCCGAGCGGGTCGCCGTGAGCGGGGCCATTTCTTCGCCTGGCGCCTCCTCCATGGTGGCCTTCCTGGTGCCGGGGCGGGCCGTTCAGGTGTTTCCCCGGGAGGGCGAACCCGTGGCGAAGGGCCAGGTGCTGGCCATCCTGGACTCGGTCAACCTCACCCATGCCCTGGAGGCGGCTCACGCCCAGGCCGAGGCCGCCAAGGCTGGGGCTCAGCGGGCGGAGGAAGAGTTCCGGCGCATGCAGCAGCTCTTCGACAGCCAGAGCCTGGCGCCCAACGATTTCGCCAAGTTCAAGGCTGCCCATGAGGCAGCCCGCCAGCATTTCCAGCAGGCCCTGGCAGGCGAGGGCATCGCGAAGAAGAACCTGGCGGATGCGCGACTGACGGCACCGATCGGTGGCTACATCGCCAAGCGGATGCTGGAGCCTGGCGTGATGGTGGGACCCGGGCAGCCGGTCTTCGAGATCGCCACCCTTGATCCCATCGAGGTCAATGTGGGCGTTCCCGAAACAGACATCCGGCTGGTGAAGGTGGGCCAGGCCGCCACCGTCAAGGTGCCGGCCCTACCGGGCCAGACGTTCCAGGGCGTCGTGAAGGTGGTGAACATCTCAGCCGATCCCGCCACCCGCACCTACATGACCCGCATCACCGTGCCCAATCCCGCCCGGGAGCTAAAGGTCGGCATGGTGGCCGATGTTTCCATCACGGGCACCGTGAAGCTGGACATGACGGTGGTGCCCGCCGAGGCCGTCGTGCGGGATCCCCAGGGCGCCACGCTGGTCTTCCAGTATTTCCCGGACCAGAAGCGGGTGTTCTCCAAGCGGGTGGAGGTCGGCGTCCTGATCGGCCGGGACATCCAGATCCGTTCGGGCCTGAAGGGCGACGAGAGCATCGTGGTGGCCGGCCAGCACAGCCTGCGCAACGGCATGCTCGCGACGCTCGCCCCCAACCAGAGGTAGGCCATGCAGAAGATGATCAAGGCCTGCCTACGCTATCCCACCCTCACCGCCATCCTGACCTTGATGGTCGTGGCGGTGGGCCTCCGCGCTCTGATGCACATGCCCCGCACCGAGGATCCCTCCATCACCATCCGCACGGGCCTCGTGCTGGCGGCCTATCCCGGCGCCACGTCGGAACAGGTGGAAAAGCAGGTCACCAAGACCCTCGAGGCCTCGATCTTCAAGTTCCAGGAAGTCCGCAAGGCCAAGACCTTCTCCACCAGCCGCCCCGGCATCGCGATCATCAATGTGGAGCTGGAGAAGAACGTCAAGAACCCGGACGTATTCTGGGCCAAGCTCCGTCACGAGATGAACGTGGTGAAGGCCTCGGCCCTACCCCGGGAGGTGATGGGCCCCATCGTCAATTCGGATTTCGGGGATACCGTGGCCATGCTCGTGTCCGTAAGCGGGGAACGCTACGGTTACCGGGAACTGCGGGACTACGTGGACCAGATCCAGGATGCGCTGCGCACGGTGCGAGAGGTTGGCAAGATCGCCACGTACGGTCAGCAGAACGAGCAGATCTGGGTTACGAGCAGCCTGGAGCGCATGAGCCAGTACTCTACCGATCCCCTCAAGGTGATCGGCGCCCTGAGCCAGCGCAATGTGGTGCAGGGCGCGGGCAGCGTGCGCACCGAGGCCGGGCGAATCCCCTTGCACACCACCGGCACCTTCAACACCGAAGATGAGATTCGCAGGGTCATGGTGGGCATGTCCCGGACAGGCCAGCCCGCCTACATTGGGGACTTCGCGGAGGTCGAGCGCCGCTACCAGGATCCCGAGTTCATGGTGCGCTTCGATGGCAAGCCCGCCGTGATGATTTCGGTGGAGATGCAGAAGGGCAACAACATCGTGGAACTGGGCGACCGGGTCACCGCCGTGCTGGATCAGTTGAGGCCCCTGCTGCCACCCGACCTCAAGCTGGACTTCATCGCCAATCAGCCCAAGGTGGTGGAGGAGCGACTCTCCGGGATGGGGCACGAATTCCTGATCGCCATCGCCTGCGTAGTGCTCGTCACGGTGCTGCTGCTGCCCATGCGTGTGGCCCTCATCGCGGCTATGGCCATCCCGATCACCATGCTCTCCACCATCGGCGTGATGAACACCCTCGGAGTGCAGCTCCACCAGGTCTCCATCGCCGCCCTGATCCTGGTGCTGGGAATCGTGGTGGACGACGCCATCGTCATCGCCGACAACTACGTGGAACTGCTGGATCACAAGGTTCCGCGCCCCGAGGCGGCCTGGCGGGCCGCGACCGAGGTGCTCGTCCCGGTGCTCACGGCCACCCTCACGATCATCGCCTCCTTCCTGCCCCTGGTGATCCTCTCCGGCAGCGCGGGGGAGTTCATCCTGGCCCTGCCCATCACCGTGGCCGTGGCCCTGACCGTGTCCTTCCTGGTAGCCATTTTCCTGACGCCGCTGCTGTGCCGCACCTTCATCCACAAGGGCCTGCACGATCACGCGGCGGAGCCCACGGAGGAGGTCAAGAAATTCAACGCCCTCGACCTTCTCCAGGTGGCCTACAAGAAGGCCATCACCCACTTCATGGCCCGTCCCAGTCTGGCCATGGGGCTGGGTGTGGGAGCCGTGGTGCTGGGCCTCCTGATGTTCCGCTTCGTGCCCCAGCAGTTCTTCCCCAATGCCGAGCGAAACCAGTTCGTCATCGATCTTTGGATGCCTCAGGGCAGCCGCATCGAGGCCACGGACCAGGTGCTGAAGCGCATCGAGGCCCACCTGGCCGCCGATAAGGAAGTGGCGCACTTCGCCAGTTTCGTGGGCCAGAGCGCGCCCCGCTTCTACTACAACGTGAACCCCCAGCAGCCAGATCCCGCCTACGGGCAACTGATCGTGAACACCCACCATGTCAAAGCCACAGGGCCTCTGGTCGTGGATCTCCAGACCCGTCTGGCCCAGCTTGTGCCCGAGGGCATGGTCATCGTGAAGGAGCTGCAGCAGGGCTCCGTGATGGAGGCCCCTCTCGAGGTGCGCGTGGTGGGCGAGGACGTGGCTCAGCTGAAGGTTCTTGGTCGCCAAATCGAGGATCTCCTGCGGGCCGATTCCCGGGCGCACTACGTCCACACCGACTACTACAACGATTCGGCTCTGGTGGATGTGAACCTCAACACCGAACTGGCCAGCCGCCTGGGCATGACGAATGCGGGGGTGTCGCGAATGCTCTCCGGGGCCTTCGATGGTGCGCCGGTGAGCACCTTCTGGGAAGGCAATCGGGCCGTGAACATCGTGCTGCGGGTGGACCCTGCCCATCGGACTTCCTTCGACGATGTGCGCAACACGTACATGGGCTCCAGCCTGGCCGAGGGCAAGGTGCCCCTGCGGGCCATCGCCGAGCTCGTCCCAGCCTGGCAGACCAGCCGCATCGTGCGGCGCAACGGTGTGCCGACGCTCACGGTGCGGTGCTTCCCGGCCCGCGGCACCTACGCCTCTGCGCTACTCAAGGACACGCTGCCCAAGGTGAAGGCCCTGCCGCTGCCCCCGGGCTACCGCCTGGATCTGGGGGGCGAGCGGGCCAACCAGGAGGAGACCTTCCCCGAGATGGTGGTGGCCCTGTCCATCGGACTCCTGGCCATCTTCCTCATCCTGATGATCCAGTTCCGCAATCTCACGGAGCC
>JAYREN010000206.1:0-5378 GCA_041908845.1 Holophaga sp.
GGCTCATGGCGTAGAAGGCCTCTTCGACCTCCTTGGGGATCGGCACGATGCGGGCATCGGCGGCCTCGCTGGGGGGCACCGGCACCAGGGGCAGGGCGCCCATGGCGGCCTCGACCTCGGTGTCCCAGGGCGCCACCACCTGGCCGCCCTGGTCATCGTAGGCCTTGTAGCCGTTGTAGATCTTGGGATTGTGGCTGGCGGTCACAATCACGCCGCAGGTGGTGCTCAGCTTGTGCATGGCGTAGCAGAGGAAGGGCGTGGGCAGGGGGCGATCGCCGAGATACACCGTGTAGCCCGCATCCGCCAGCACCCGTGCGGCCTCGCGGCCAAAGACATCCGATTGCAGGCGGGTGTCATAGCCCACGATGGCGGTCTTGCCATTGGGGGCGCGCCGCTTGGCCACCTGGGCCAGGGCCAGAGTGGCTCGGCGGATATTGGGCTTGTTCATGCGCCGCAATCCCGCCGCCATGATCCCCCGCAGACCGCCGGTGCCGAATGCCAGGGGCTCGAAGAACCGGTCCGTCAGTTCCGCCAGCGCCTCCGCATCCCCCGCTTCTGCAGAAGTGACCAGGGGCTCCAACTCGGCCCGGAGATCGGCTTCCAGGTGGGGAAAGGCAAGGTATTCGCGGGCGGCGGCAAGGGACATGGGGACCTCGGGAGAGTGAAGGCGTAGGCAAAAGCAAACCCTCAAGTCTAACGAGAAGGAGATGCTGCCGAAAGTCCGGCGCTTCAGGCCCCGCCCAGCGCCATCTCCTCCAGCAGGATCGTGAGCCCGGCCTGGCTGCCGTACCAGCGCAGATCGTTGCCCAGGGCCGAGATGCGGGTGAGGAAATCCCGGAGGTTGCCCGCGAAGGTGAGCCGGTCCACGGCATCACAGGGGGCGCCATCCCGGATGCGCAGGCCCGAGGCACCCACACTGAGGTCGCCGGAGACGGGATCCACCGTGTGCAGGCCCATGATCTCAGTGATGAGCACGCCCCCATCGGCCAGACGGTAGAGGGCCTCGGGGCTCTGGTTTCCGGCCTCGGGAAAGAGGTTGAAGGTCGTCACACCGGGATTGCTGCCGGTGCCGCGCCCCGCGGTGGCGGTGGGTGCGCAGCCCATTTCGGCGGCGGTCTTCAGAGTGTGCAGGTAGGTCTGAAGGACGCCCTTTTCCAGCAGTACATTGCGCCGGGTGGGCAGGCCCTCGCCGTCCCAGGGCTCGCTGCCCAGGCCTGCTTGGCCGTTGGGAAGAATCAGGCGGCCATCATCGATGAGGGTGAGCAGGGGCGAGGCGATGGCTTCGCCCAGTCTGCCTGCGAAGAGGCTGCGCTGCTTGAGCACCGCTTCGGCCGACAGCATGCCCGCCACCAGGCCCAGGAGGTCCACGGCCACTTCGGGGTGCAGCACCACGGGATACTTGCCGACGGGCAGGGGTTTGGGATTCAGCTTGCCTTCGCCCTTGAGGGCGGCTTCCCGGCCGATGGCGGCCAGATCGACGGCCTCCGGATAGCGACCCATGTCCCAGTGCCAGGCGGACTGGCGGTCTTCGCCCTCCTGCACGGCCAGCTCGATGGAGGCGGAGCAGGAGCTGCCCAGATCGGCAGTCCTCACGCCCTTCTGGGTGAGGAGCAGGCTGGCGCCGGCGCCATCGGCCCAGGCGGCCTGGCGAACGGCGGAGACCTTGGGTGAGGCCTTCCGGGCTTCCGCCTCGAGAGCCATGGCCCGGGCGATGCGATCTTCGGGGGCGAGGCCTTCGACCCGGACATCGTAACGGGAGGGCAGATCATCCACGCCGGTCGGCTCAGCCTGCCGCAGCCAGGGATCCGGGTCTCCCAGGGCGGCGAGCTCCCAGGCCTGGGCGAACAAGTCGTTGAAGTCGTGGTGTGAAAAGTTGGAAGTAGTGGCGATACCGGTGCGACCACCCCGCAGGACGCGCACCCCGAGGCCGCCGCGCTTGCTGGTGGTCAGATCCTCGAGCGCCCCGTTCTGCACCTTGGCCTTGCGGCTGCGAGAAACAGAGACGAAGGCCTCGGCCCCGTCGGCGCCCAGGCTAAGGGCATGTCGGAGGCCATCCTGCAGGCGTTGCTCCAGGGCTTCGAGAATGAACGAGCGGAACACGGATTCGGACATCAGGGCAGGGCCTCGCGAAGAACCTTCTGGTACGCCTGGTACGTGGTGGTGTCGAAACAGACCAGGAAGACTTTCTCGGGCATGGGGCTTTCTTCCAGGAATGCCTGAATGCTGTGAATGGCGATGGGGGCGGCGACCTCCAGGGGGATCTGGGGCTGGCGCCCGCTGCCCAGGCTGGGAAAGGCCAGGGTGCGAAAGCCCTGCTTGCGGGCGAGCTTCAGGGCCTCGGTGTAGCAGGCGCCCAGGGCCTCGGGCTCGCCATGGGCGCCACCCATCCAGGTGGGCGCGACGGTGTGGATGACGGACTGGGCTCGGAGCTGGTAGCCCGGCGTGATGCGGACCTCGCCGGGCTCGCAGGCCTCGAGTTTCTGGCAGGCCTGGGCCAGAGCAGGGCCCGCAGCCTCATGAACGGCCTTGTGGACGGGGCCGCCCTCCAGGAGCGTGGTTCCCGTGGAGTTCACCAGGGCGTCCACTTCCATGGCGGTGATATCACCAAACTGGAGCTGGATTCGGGGTGTCATGGCTGATCCTGGGTTCGAGTGGGCGCAGAGTGGGACATCAGAGCACGGTGGGCAGGGCTTCGGCAGTGCCGCCCACCACCAAGGCCGGACAGAGAATGGTGGGGAGCGCATCGGACACGGGCACGCCCTGACCATCCTTGCCGCAGGTGCCGATGTCGAAATGGTGCAGATCCGAGCCGATGCGGGTGAGCTGCTTCAAGACTTCCGGTCCGCAACCGCTCAGGGTGGCGTTCTTGACGGGATGGCGGACCTGGCCGCCCTCCACCCAGAAGCCTTCGGTCACCTGGAACACGAAGTTGCCGGTGACGGTATCTACCTGGCCGCCCCCCATGTGGGTGACGAGCAGGCCCCGGTCTAAGTCCTTCAGGATTGCTTCGGGGGCTTCAAGGCCCGGGGCCAGGAAGGTGTTGCGCATCCTGGGAATGGGCAGATGGCGGTAGCTCTCCCGGCGGCCATTGCCCGTGACCTCTGCACCCATGCGACGGGCCGTCTTCCGGGACTGGAGGTACTGCTTCAGGATGCCGTTCTCGATGAGCACCACCCGCTGGGGCGTCTGTCCTTCGTCATCCACCGCCGCGCTGCCGCGTTTGTGGGGAAGGGTGCCATCGTCGATGATGGTCACGCCCTCGGCGGCAACTCGTTCCCCGAGCTTGCCCGCGAAGGCGCTCATGCCCGCCAGGGCCAGATCCGCCTCCAGACCATGGCCGCAGGCCTCGTGGATCATCGTGCCCCCGGCGCTGCTGGAGAGGATGACGGGGAAGGTGCCTGCGGGAGCCGGTTGGGCCGAGAGGGCCTGGATGGCGAGGCGCACGGCCTCTTTCACGGTGCGTCCCACGGCTTCTTCCGAAAACAGCTCGAAGCCCCGGGCCTCGCCCAGGGCCTGATAGCCCGTCTGAAGCTGGTCACCGGAGCCCGCCGTCACATTGATCCGTAGCACGCATTGCATTCGGCAGTCCTCGCAAAGCTCCGCCTGCCATTGGTCCCCTTTGCGCTCCGCGGAGGCGATCCACACCCGCTGGGTGCTGTCGCCGTACCCCACGGCCACTTGGCGCACGGCCCCTCCCAGCAGGGACTCTCCATGGCTGCGGGCCAGAACCTCGGCCTCCTTGACCAGGGCGACCTTCTCGCTCAGGGGCACCGCAGCGGGATCTCGCTCGATGGGGTTGGGTGTCGGGTGCCGGAGCACCGCCAGTTCGCCGATTGTGGCCGCCTTGCCCGTTCCCGGGGCGGCCAGCAGGGCGGCGGCCTCCATCAATTCGGCAAAGGATGGCGCGATGAGATCCGCGAAGCGGGTGATCTCGCCTTCGATCAGCCGCAGGCTGGCCCCGAAGGTCTCGCTGGCCAGCACATCCTCCATGCGACCGTCATCCATCCCCAGGCCCGAGGCCCGGCGCTGCTCCACGAAGAGCTCCGCGTAGTCGCCTCCCCTGGAAAGAAGGGCTTGGAGCACCTCGCGGAATTCCTGGGGCTGGAAGGGTGCTGGCATGGGCTTTCTCCAGGTGCGGCTGCGCCGGACCCTCCAGTCTGCCAGAAGCCCGGCCTCGGCCTCTTCCAGGCGGGATGAGAGATCCCGGCCATCGCTGGGGATGATCAGATCCGCGTGGAGCGCCTTCTCGGCGGCCTTGGACTGGGCCTGAAGGCGGGCACGGGCCTGGCTCTCATCGAGCCCATCTCGGGCCATGATGCGCTGGATACGCAGTTCCTCCGGCGCATCCACTACCCAGAAGGCATCGAAGCGGTGGGCCTTTCCGCGCTCCACCCAGAGCGCCGCATCCATCACTGCGCCCTTCGTGTGGGCGGGAAGCGCTGCTAGCAAGTGGGCGACTCTCGCCTCGATCCGCGGGTGCAGCAGGGCTTCGAGTCGGATGCGGAGGACGGGGTCGGCGAAGACCAGGGCGCCGAGCTTGGTTCGATCGAGGTCTCCCTCTGGCGTCAGGATTGCCTCGCCGAAGGTCGCAACCAGAGCCTTCAGCCCCTCGGTGCCTGGCGCCGCCACCTCCCTGGCCACATGATCCGCATCCACCACAGCCCAGCCCCGCTGGGCGAGTAAACCTGCCACGAAACTCTTGCCCGAGGCGATGCCGCCGGTGAGACCCAGGATGGGAAAGGGATGATCCATGGGATCAGCATAGGCAGGGCCTGCGGATCCGAGGGCGAAGGCGGTACGATCGGTTATTTCTTGATGAGGCATCGGGTTGGTTGGGTTTTCCGGGTTTTGTTTTCAAAAGGGCCATCGTTGCCCTCGGTGTTTTTTCCCGGAATGCCACTTTATTGCACACCCGCAGCTAAGGAAACGGCCCGGATCGAGGCCGGGCCGTTTCTCTGGATTACCGCAGGCTTGCCTCAGGCGCCTCCGCCGGAATTGCTTTCGGGGCGGTGCATGAGGCTGGACCAGATGAAGTCGCGGTTCATGCGGGCGATGTTCTCGAGGCTGACGGCCTTGGGGCAGGCGGCTTCGCATTCGCCGTGGTTGGTGCAGGTGCCGAATTCTTCGGCGTCCATCTGGGCCACCATGTCCTTTACCCGGGTGTAGCGCTCGGGCTGGCCCTGGGGCAGCAGCGCGAGTTGGCTGATCTTGGCGGACACGAAGAGCATGGCGCTGGCGTTGGGGCAGGCTGCCACGCAGGCGCCGCACCCGATGCAGGCGGCGGCATCCATGGCGAGATCCGCGCAGGTCTTCTTCACGGGGATGGCATTGCCATCGGGGGCGGAACCCGTGGGCACGCTGACGAAGCCCCGGCGGCG
>JAYREN010000207.1:0-5362 GCA_041908845.1 Holophaga sp.
GATCCAGACTGCGGGCCTGGGTACCGTGATCGCGGCCTTCGGCATGACGGCGGCTGATTTCCTGCTGCTCACGGTCATCGCCTTCGTCAGCAAGAAGGACTTCAGCTTCCTGCGCAGCTTCGTGACCATCGGCGTCGGCATCATGTTCTTCGGGATGCTCATCAGCGCGATCTTCCACCTGGAGACCCTGGGGCTCGTGGCCGCGGGAGTCGCCGTGATCGCCTGCTCGGCCAAGATCCTCTACGACACCTCCAACATGCTGCGCACCGGCGATACCAGCGATCCCGCGGGTTTCGCGCTCTCTCTGTTCGTCAGCCTCTACAACATCCTGCTCTCCCTCATGCGCCTGCTTGGCGGTCGCCGCAGCTAACCGAACCTCACAAGGAATTCCATGTTTCGTGATGCCTTGATCGCTTTCACCACTGCTGTCCTGGCTGCCCAGGCTCCGGCCCCCGCCGCCAAGCCTGCGCTTCCCGCAGTTGCCCCTGCTGCGCCCAAGGAGGACAAGATCCTCGCCCACATCGGTGGTCGCCCGGTGCGGGAATCCGATTTTGAACTCTTCCTGTCTCTGGCTCTCAATCCTCAGCAGCGCATGCAAATGGGGATCGTGGAAGGGGCGATGGAGCAGTATCGGAAGCAGTTCCTGGACACCAAGGTGATGCAGGCCGCTGCCCGAAAGGAAGGCCTCGACAAGCATCCGGATTTCCGCCGCAAGATGGACCTGATGGAGATGCAGGTGCTCGTGCAAGAGCTGTTGACTCGGGATGGCGAGACCCTGCGGGGCCGCCTCACCCTCAAGGACGAGGACGTGAAGGCCTACTACGACAAGCATCCGGACAAGTTCAAGACGCCGGAATCCTTCAATGCTCGGCACATCCTTGTGAGCATCAAGGGCAGCCCCAAGGCCAAGGAGGATGCGCCCACCGAGGAGGAGGGCAAGGCCCGCATCGCCCTGGCAGCGAAGGCGCTGGCCGATGGCAAGACCTGGGAAGCCGTGGCCAAGGAGTTTTCCGATGACCCCGGCAGCAAGGAGACGGGCGGCCTCTACGAGAACATCGCCTACGGCTCCTTCGTACCGGAATTCGATGCGGCGGTCCGCAGCCAGGAGCTGGGCAAGGTGGGCACGCCCGTGAAGACCGCCTTCGGCTTCCACCTGATCCAGGTGGAGAAACGCAACGCCCCTGAGCTTCCGCCCTTCGAGAAGGCCAAGGAACAGGCCCAGCAAAAGGCCCAGGCCGCGCGACAGGATGAGGTCTTCCAGGCCTACGTCGAGGGGCTGAAGAAGGAGGTCGGGTTCCAGGATGGCGATGCCGCGACGTCTTCCCAGCCGAAAGCGCCCAAATCCACCAAGAAGAGCGGGGCCCAGAAATGAGGAAGTTCCTTTTAGCAGCCATCCCCGTGGTTGTCTTTGCCGCAAGCGAGGTGCGCGAGGAGATTCTGGTGGTGGTGGACAGCCACATCATCAGCCGCCGGGCCTTCCAGCAGGCGGTGGAGCAGGAATCGGCGGCCCTCTATCGGCAGTTTTCCGGCAAGGAGCTGGACGAGAAGCTGCGGGATGCCCGCGAGAAAACCCTCCAGGGCCTCATCGATGCCTTCATCCTCGAGGACAAGGCCCCCGAGGTTGGGATCGTGGTTTCCGATGAATACATGCGCACCTATGTCGAGGATATGAAAAAACAGTACAACTTTGCCACGGACGCGGATTTCGAAAAGGCCCTCAAGGGCAGCGTGGGCATTGGTCTGCCGGACTGGATCAAGCAGCAGAAGCAGCAGATCACCCAGCAGGAAGTCCTGCGCCGGGACGTGTACTCGAAGATCGCCATCGAGGACCAGGAGCTGCGGGCCTGGTACGAGGATCACAAGGACGAATACCGGATGCCTAGCCGTTTCCGCATCCGCGAACTCGTGCTGGCCAAGGGTGCCACATCCGAAGAACAGGCAGCGGCCAAGGCCAAGGTCGAGGCAATCCAGACGGCCCTCAAGGGCGGCAAGACCTTCGAGGAGATGGTCAAGGAGCACTCGGTGAGCCCCAGCAAGGCGACGGGGGGCGATCTCGGTTGGATCGGCAAGGGGTTGATGCGGGCGGCCATCGAGCAGGCGGCCCTCGCCATGAAGCCCGACCAGGTCTCCAGCCCCATCGAGACCGACAAGGACATCTACCTGATCCAGCTCATCGCCGCCGAGAACGACGTGGTGAAGCCGTTCGCAGATGTGAAACCCGAAATCCTGAAGAAGCTCCAGGAGCCCAAGGCCCAGAATGCCATCCAGAACTACCTGCAAGGCCTGAGGGTGCGGGCGAATATCCGCTACCTGGTGCCGAAGGAAACAATCCTGAAGGGATAAGCGTGCGTTTGGACCTATTTCTCAAGAAGACTCACCTGCTCAAGCGCCGGGAGATGGCGCGGGAGCTCTGTGACGAAGGCATGGTGCGGGTGAACGGTGCGCCGCGGAAGGCCAGCTTCGAGGTGAAGGCGGGGGATCAGCTCGATTTCCCGGTCTTCAACCGCCTGCTGAAGGTGCGCATCCTGGGCCTGCCCGAGGTGGGCGTGGCCAAGTCCGACCAGTGGTCCTTTGTGGAAGTGCTTGAAGAGAAACGGATGCCCTTCGACGAGGGCCCCCTCGAAGATCCGATGGCCCCTCGGCCCAAGCGTCCTTCGGACCACTGATTCAGCTTAGGAGGCCATGTGCCCGACCAACCCCTGATCCGGGATCTCCAGGCGGGGGATTCTTTCGTCGGCTATCTCCTGGCCTCTGAGGCCGCCTACAAGACGAGTCGGAGCGGCAGCGAATACCTGGAGGCCAAGCTCGTGGACGCCAGCGGCGACCTGAAGGGGTTCCTCTGGGATCTGCGGGCCGTGGAGGGGGATTTCGAAGCCATCACCTCCGACGTATTCCTCAAGGTCAAGGCCAAGGTCGAAGAGTTTCAGGGGCGCAAGCAATTGCGCTTGGAGAAGGTGCGGTTTGCTCCGGATGCCGAAGTGGGGGATCTCTCCCGCTTCTTCCCCATGAGCAAGCGGCCGGTGGACGAGATGCTGGCGGAGATGGACGGAATCATCGGCTCACTCGGCGACCCCTGGATTCGCAGCCTCCTTAAGGCACTTCTGGTAGATAACGTTCAGGTGCGGGCCGATTTCGCCAAGGCGCCTGCGGCCAAGAGCCTTCATCACGTCTACCTGGGGGGCCTGCTGGAGCACACCCTCTCCGTGGCAGCCATGGCAGAGCGGGCCTGTGGACATTACCAAGCCCTGAATCGGGATCTGGTCCTGGCGGGAGTCTTCCTCCATGACTTGGGGAAGACCGCCGAACTGTCCTACCAGCGCAGCTTCGGGTATACGGATGCCGGCAACCTGATCGGCCATATCTCTATGGAAGTCGACTGGATCTCCCGTGAAATCGCTCGGATTCCGGATTTTCCTGAAGAACTCAAGATGCATATCCTGCATATCGTTCTTGCCCACCATGGGAAACTCGAATTCGGCTCGCCCGTGCTTCCCAAGACGCCCGAGGCCCTCCTCCTCCATTATCTGGATGACCTGGACGGCAAGCTGGAGTCCATGTTCCGGGCCATGGGGGATGAGGCCGGAAATGGCAACTGGACCCCATTTTCAAGATCCCTGGAACGAATGATCTACAAGGTTCGGTGGCCCAAGGCCGTTCGCCTGGATTGAGCACTTTTTCCAAAAGTGCGTTCATATTAATTTTCGGAGGACCCTCGACAACTGGGAGGAATTGCCTGATATTCCCGGCACGTCTCGCCTAAATCGAAAGGAAACGCTCAATTTCTCCTTGAATTGTTCCGATGAATAGGAAGAAATTTCCCTTCGGGGATCCCATTCGTGTGAAGGTGGTGCCATGAAGATGTCCAGGAAGGCCAAGCGATACGACGACACCATCCTTCCTGGTGACTTCCAGGGCTTTGAGCCCTTTGAGGACGGCGATCCGGGGCGGAACGGACTCCTCCAGGGCGCTCTGCGCCGCCGGGGGCTCCAGGTCGAGTTAGGCCATCTCAGCCTGGAGCACCAAGGGGCCAAGAAACAGAGTTTCGCCAAGCTGCGTTCCCGGGCCGAGCGCCTCACTCAGCAGGTAAATTATCTCCATGAGCAGCTCGAGATCGTGGATCACGACCGGCGTGGAATGTATATCCAGATCCGCAGCCTGCCGCCCTATAAGGACGACACCCAGATTCAGTTCAACGAGATCTCCATCGCTCGGGACAAGGTTGTTCTCAAGCGCATCGCCTTCTACCGCAAGGACGAAGTCAAACAGCAGGTACCCCTGGATCTCACCGAAGAGGAACTGGCCCGCCTCCTGACGGACATCCGTCAGGTGTTCGCTTCCGCCTGAGGTCCGATCCTACTTGACCGGCACGTAAACCAGGCCGCCGTTGGGGGCCACGAGCACTGCGCGGTTCTCCAGGATCCCCGCGAGCTGGAATTCTTCGGTGACTCCCGTGGGAAGAAATTCCACCGTTGAGGCCGCGAAATCCAGGCGGGCAAGGAGGAGTCCCTGCTGACGAAGAGTCGGAAGTCCAGAGGAAGGCACAGCAGAGAAAGCCACGCCCTTGCTCCACCACCAAGTGATGGCTCCACGATCCTTGTCGCCCAGGGTCAGCCGAGGTGGGGCTGCGTCCCCGACGGTGAACATCGCCTGGCCCAGGGGTTCGCCCTTCTTTCCATCCAGAAGCGTGGCCACCATTTCCTCGTGGCTGACCAGGACCAGATTCATTTCGTCATTGCGGAGGATTCGGTGGAGAGCACGGGACGTGCCTTCACCCTTTCTGGGCTTCTTCCCGTAAGTCCAGACCTCATTGCCGTTCTTGATGTCGCGCCGCTCGATGAAGGGTGCGGGGGTTCGGTAGGAGATCGCGATGCCGTTGGGGGGTAGAAAATCCACATCGCCTACCTCGGCAGGCAAATTGATGGTCCGCTGGACCTGGCCGGCCCTATTGAGCTGTTTCATGACCGCCCCCGCAATGATCCAGATGCGGTCATCGTCCACCACCCAGCGCTCGGGCACCATTTCTGCCTTGGACAGGTCCACCGTGCCCAGGACACCGGCATCCTGCATCCAGGTGATCAGCTGTCGCGTGGCAGGGTCATAGAAGGTGGCGGCACCGGTCGCATCGAAACGGGCCCAACCCCTGGCGGACCGGGTGGCATCCCAATCCTGGGCATGGCCCGCCATGCCGGAGAAGGCGGCCACAAGGGATACGGCTAGACCCAGCTTGAAGAGCATCGAAATTCTCCTTGCGAACAAGGACGACGGGCATCGGGACTTAGAAAAATCGCGGTGACCTGACCTTATACAATTGTCGGCAGGCGGGCAAGAAGGGATGAATGCTATCACCCAGAAATTGTCTCAG
>JAYREN010000208.1:0-5330 GCA_041908845.1 Holophaga sp.
GCCTTCCGGAAGGGCGGACAGAGCCTCCCAGGCGGTGGGTATTCCCGTGACGTGATCCAGTGACAGACGCACCTGTTCCGAACGGTACTCGGCGGTCGGGCCCCAGAGAAGACGGTGGCGGTGCCCGCCCAGATGGGCCTCGATCACGAGGCCCTTTGTGGAGTTGTTGACATGGAAGGCATCCCCGGGGTCTTCGGCGTAGCCCTCGGCGTCCATCCACACCCGAGGCTTGTCCCGAAATGGAGACCCCGCCGTGGGACAGAAGGGCACGCAATTCCCGCAGGCATTGCAAAGATCCGCGAGCACTAGGGTCTGAACCTCCTGGTTCACACGGAAGGTCCGGGTCTCGCTCCGCTCCAGGCGGCCCCCGATAACCTTCAGTTCGGGGAGTTCCAGTGCTCCGGGGGGTACGGCGTAGGCTTGGTGGGCGCGGTTGGGGCAGACGGTGACGCACAGGCTGCAGAGGTCATCGCAGGCCAGACAGCGTTCCGCTTCGGCTCTGGCAGCGGTTTCGCCGAAGGCCTGGACCACCTCCTGAAATCCGCTCCGGGCGGCGACCGGGAGCACCGGAACGGTCTGGGGTTCCATGCGAGAAGCCTTGCGCGCCAGGAGTTCCGGGGCGCCGAAATCCTTGGACACCTGGGGCTCGGGAGGGAGTGCCACGCCATGGATGCGGCCCATGGCCTTGGCGGCGGCCAGGCCATCCGCCAGCGCCTGTACCACCGAGGCCGCTCCCCGCACGGCGTCGCCGCCGGCGTAGACACCCGGCAGGCTTGTTTCGCCCGTCACCGGATCGATCCGCAGGGTCCCAGAGCGGGTGAGTGCCAAATCGAGGCCATCTACGAAGTCCAGCACGGGCTCCTGGCCTAGGGCCGAAATAAGGGTGTCGGCGGGAATCAATTCCTGACTGCCATCAATGGGCTCGGGTCGAGGGCGCCCTGAGGCGTCCGGAGCACCCAGGCGCATCCGCTGGCAGAGGAGGCCCACGGCCCGTCCGCCCTCCACGGAAATGCGCAGAGGGGCGAGGAGATCGAGGATGCCAATGCCTTCGGTGAGGCAGGCCTCCACTTCTTCGGGATCCGCAGGCATCTCGGCGCGGGTGCGCCGGTAAACCAGATTGACCTCGGCCTCGGAGCTCAGGCGGCGGGCCGTGCGGGCGGCATCCATGGCCGAATTGCCCCCGCCGATCACCAGGATGCGCCGGCCCAGGGCGCCGGAAGGGCAGGTGGCCGTTCCCCGCAGGAAGGTGAGGGCATCCATGACACCCTCCGCCGCCTCGCCCTCGATGCCGAGGCGCCGCCCCCGCTGGGCGCCCACGCCCAAAAAGACATGGGCGAAGGACTCGCGAAGGTGACTGAGCGTGATATCTCGTCCCAGGGCCGTGCCCAGATGCACGGGCACGCCCAGTTCCCGCAAGCGGTCCAGATCGCTGCCGAGGGCCTTCTCGTTTAGCCGATACCCGGGAATGACCTCTTGCACCATGCCGCCCATGTCGGCTCGGGCCTCGAATACTTCCGGAGCGAAGCCCATGCGGGCCAGATGATAGGCCGCCGCGAGCCCCGCGGGACCGGCCCCCACCACGGCCACTTTGACACCCAAGGCCTTCCCGGCCGTGAGCACGGGTCTGCCGCCCTGTTCGAAGGCGAAGCGCTTGACCTCCCGAATGGCCAGGGGGGCATCGTAGAAATTCCGCACGCAGCGCTCCGTGCAGGGATGCTCACACACGCTGCCCGTGACGCCGGGTTGGGGGTTGGTGCAGAGGATCACATCCAGGGCCTTGGCGGGACGACCCTGGGCCACGAGCCACAGGTAGTCCGGGATGTTCTGGTGGACGGGGCAGGCCTCCTGGCAGGGAGCGGCCACGCAATCGAAGGAGCCCAGGGGCCTCGCGCCCTTGAAGGTCAGGGGCTTGGAGCGGCGGGCGAAACGCTTGTCCCGTGAGGCTTCCGCCGCATGACGGGCCAGGCTGGCTCGGGCCCCCAAGCCCCCGGAGGCAGCCTTGATGAAACCCTCCAGGTTCTGGGCGCCCGTGCGACGCAGGGCCGTCTCCAGGTTCACCAGATACTGCTGCAGGCGGGCATAGCCCCCCGGCTTGAGCAGATCCGTACTCACCGTTACCGGACCCAGGCCATCGGCCACCAGGTCGGGGAAGTTCAAGGCGTCTGCGCCGCCGCAGAAGCTGATGGGCACGGCGCTCCCCAACTCCTCCCTCACGGCGTTGGCCAGGGCGAGGGTGATGGGGTGGAGGGCCTTGCCGGAGAGATACATCATCTTTTCCGCTGCCGGGAAGACGCCTCGATGGTTTTCCACTTCCAGCGTATTGGACAGCTTCAGTCCAAATAGCTGAGGGCGATCCGCCGCCACGGCGGCGAGGCGCTTCACCATGGCCATGGCATCCGGGAAGGTCGGATCGTGCTCGAAGGCGGCATCGGGCACCGTGATGCCGTAGCCGAAGGTCTCGTTCAGCAGGCCGCGCAGGCGCTGGGAGCCCAGCAGCGTCGGGTTCAATTTGACCCAGGTGTGAAGACCCAGTTCGTTCATCAGGTGCAGGGCGATGCGCTCGATCTCCGAGGGCGGACAGCCGTGCATGGTGGAAAGGGTGACGTGGTTGGAGAGTTCGGTGGGGATCTCGATTTCCCGGACGGCGGGGTAGACCTTGGCAACGGTTTCAACCGCTGCCTCCAGGGGGCCCCGGGCATCCCGCATGGCGGCGATGAAGGCCTGGACTCGGGGGTGCTGCACGCCCTCCAGGTTGTAGCCCACGCTCATGGCGAAGTGGGTCCCGGGCGTCTTCAGCCCCATGCGGTGGGCCAGCGCATGGATGAGCACCCAGGCCTTCAGGTATTCGTCGAAGGACTGCTCCAGTTTCAGTTCCTGGCTCCACTCGCAGTTGAAGGTCTCGTCCGCCGCATCGATGCAGGGGCGGCTGACGGTGAGCTCGTCCAGGATCTGTACCGTCTTCAGCTCGATGAATCGGGCCCCGCAGAGCCAGGCGGACACGATGTTCTGGGATAGCTGGGTGTGCGGCCCCGCAGCCACGCCCAGGGGAGCGGCCAAGGTCCGTCCGAGCACCTGGGTGGCGAGTTGCGCGCCGGGAATCTGGAAGTTCGCCTTGGGGATCCCCAGCACCGTGTCCCGGGTGTCCAGGTCCTCGAAGATCCAGCGGGCAAGCCGTGCGAGCGGTACGGGGCGAAAGGCCTTTTCCATCACTTGCCTTCCTTCGCCTGCTTGCCCAGGGCTTTTGGCTCCCGCAGGGGGAGGGTGGTGCGGCGCACTCCGTCGAACTGACAGAGGGCGTTGGCCACGGCGGCGGCGGTGGGCACCAGACCGATCTCGCCGACACCCTTCGCCCCGTACGGGCCGTGCTGGTCGGGCACTTCCACTCCGATCACTTCCACGGGGGGCATGTCCTTGGGCCTGATGATTCCCAGATCCGCCATCTTGTAGGAGACCGGAAAACCGTCCTTGAAGGGGAAGTCCTCGGTGAGCGCATAGCCCAGCCCCATGTGGAGCGCGCCTTCAATCTGGCCCTCGAAGAGGGTGGGATTCATGATGCGGCCCGCATCGTGGGCGGCGGTGATGCGCGTGATCTTGCCAGTCTCGTCCAGCTCCACGAGCTGCGCTGCGTATCCGTAGGAGTAGTGGGTAACGATCGGTTTCCCGGCAGGCGGCTCCTGGCCGGGGGCCACGGTCCAGTTGCAGACCCAGCTCCCCCGGAATTCCCGGCCTATGAGGTCGGACAGCTGCTTGCCCGAGGCCAGCTCCCGTTTCAGGTCCTGGCAGGCCACGCGCACCGAGTTGGCGAGCAGAGAGGTGCCTCTGGATCCCGTGGTCATGCCCGATTCGGCCTCTTCGTTGGTTTCGACCACCACGTCGATGATCGCGGGATCAATGCCCGTCTCCTCCACGAGGGTCTGGACGGCCATGGTGAAGGCGCCCTGGCCCATCTCGCACCAGCCGTGATGGACCTCCACGCAATGGGCACTCTTGACGACGATCTTGGCGTGGCTGAAATCCTCCATGCCGCAGCCGATGCCAGTGTTCTTCATGCCTGCGGCCAGGCCCGCATACTTGGCCTGCTGGAAGCGCTCCTTGAGGGCCTCAAGGCACTTCCGCACCCCCACCCCGGATTCCAGCACCTGACCCGTGGCGGTGGTCTTGCCATCCACCAGGGCATTGTCCCAGCGGAACTGCCAGCGGTCGAAACCGCCCATCCGGCAGAGTTCGTCCAGGCAGGACTCGAAGGCGAAATTGGACTGGTTCACGCCGAAGCCCCGCATGGCCCCGCAGGGGACATTGTTGGTGATGACCGCCGTGCCTTTCACGTGCACGTTGGGCACGGTGTAGGCGGCGGCCGAATGGGAAACGGCGCGGTCGAGAACGGCGGAGCCCACGCTCGCGTAGGCGCCCGAATCGGAGTGCATGGTGACGACCAGGGCGGTGAGTTTGCCTTCTCGGTCACAGCCCACGGCGTAGTCCATCACGAAGGGATGCCGCTTGGGGTGCATCCGCAGGGATTCTTTCCGGGTGAGTCGAACCCTCACGGGTTGGTCCGTGCACCAGCAGAGCAGGGCAGCGTGTGCCTGGGTGGTCAGATCCTCTTTGCCCCCGAAGCCGCCCCCATTCTGCACCTGCACGACGTTCACGAGGGGCCTGGGGAGGTCCAGCACTAGGGCCAGATGTTGCCGATCCTCGTAGACGCCCTGACTGCAACTGAAGACCTTGAGGCCCCGCTGCCCGTCCTTCGTCCAGGGCTTGGCAAGAGTGGCCTCCGGCTCCAGGAAGGCATGCTCGATGCGCTGAGTGGTAAAGCGGTTCCGGGTCACGAAGGCCGATCGTTCCAGGGCCTCCTCGGCATGACCCACCCGTACTTCCGCGCGGTGCAGGACATTGCCCTTCTCTGTGAGTTGAGGCGCGTCGGGTGCCAGAGCCTCGAAGATATCCGTCACGGGGCTGAGGACTTCGTAGTCCACCTTGATCCTTGAAACGGCCTCCCGGGCGGCCTCCTCGGTGGTGGCGGCCACGCAGGCCAGAACATCACCGATGTAGCGGGTAGTCTCGCCCTCCGCCACGAGCACGGGCCAGTCCTTGAAGATGGAACCCACGAAGCGCTGCCCGGGCACATCCGCGGCCGTGAGGATGCGCTCCACTCCGGGTAGGCAAAGGGCCTCGGAGGTATCGATGCGAAGCACTCTGGCCCTGGGGTGTTCCGAGAACAGCAGGGCGCCATGGAGCATGCCCGGCTCCTTCATGTCCGCTACGAAGACGCGCTCGCCCAGCACGGCCTGCAGCGCCGAGTATTTCCCGTGGCGGGTTCCCACGCGCCCGGT
>JAYREN010000209.1:0-5236 GCA_041908845.1 Holophaga sp.
GAAGGGTAGCCCGACTCTCGCGCACCAGTCGGCGCTGCGCGGCGGGTCGAATCGCATCCGATGCACCTGGGGCGAAGAGCCGATCAGGGTGCAGCCCAGGGCGGACAGGTCTGCCGCCATCTCGGCAAGGGGCTCCAGTTCTGGATCCAGTCCGGGGATGAGGGCGTCCAGGCCTTCCTGCGCGCAGGCTTCCAGCACTGCATCCCGGTAGGCGGGATCCGAGACCTTCGGGATCAAATGGGCCCGGTCTCCGCGGTACATGCCGGGCGTGTCGGCGGCCGTATCGAAACAGACGATGCGAGTCTCTAGAGCGGAAAGGGCCAGAGAGCGCAATACGGCGCTGCCCACGCCGCCGCCTGCGCCCGTGATTCCCACCGTCAGCATAGGGAAGTGTCCTTTCCTGGAATCGTTGTCGCGATCTTACCGGGTTGAGTCGCGAAAACACAGGAACGATCAGGCCTCCACAGAGCCTTGGCTTTTTCGTCCCGGTCAGCTGCTGGCGGCGGTGGTGCTGGCAACGATCACGGCGGTGGTGGCGGCAGCCATGGCCGTGGCGTGCGCCGTCTGGGCCGCCTGCTCTGCGCCGGCCAGGGCCGAACTCCCGCCCGCCACAGCGATGAAACCGGTTCCGAGACCCGAGAGGCCGTTGTGCCACTTGACCTCGCCCGTTCTGGGGTCGAGGCAGGTGATTTCGCCGTTGCTGGTGGCGTAGAGCAGGTCGTCGAGCAGGGTCACGCTGGTGACGAACCCCGATGACCAAATTCCGCCGAGCTTGGTGCGCCAGAGCTCGTGGCCGTCGAAACGGTTGAGGGCCACCACGTAGCCGCCGATACCAAGGAAGATGCGTTCCTGGTTCATGGTTCACTCCTGGATCCAGGATGCATGGAGTCCATTCCCCAGTGGAATGCCCATCGCCCAGCGGCTGCGCCGCGGCTCCCACTGGCGGGGGACGTGGGACGGACGGCAGATGATGCAAACGCGAGGGGCCTATCGGCGTCGTGGCCTTTGGTCGCAGATCCATCAGTGGGGCGCTGCAGTTATGGCCGTTATGGCAGTTCTGGCGGTGAGGCGGGTTTCGTTCACCACAGTGGGCGCAGATTCGGTCTTTCTGCCGCCGCCGCATGTAGAGGCGGAGGTAGAGAAACAGCCCCAGCAGCACCAGCCGGGCCATTTTCTGGGTGCCGCCCAGCACGATACCCGTGGGGCTCTTGACGGCCTCCGGTACCTGGGAAAACTGCCTACTTGATCTCGGCTGGTGCCTGCAGGCGGCCCTGTTTGAATGCGTGGGCGGTTGTCATGTAGTAAGCGATGGCCTCGTCCCGAAGCTCTGGGTCTACGGGAACCGGGGTTTCCTCGAACGTGATGGGATCAACGCGGAAGGCTTCCACCTTTCGCTTGGGCTGGAGCACAGTCAGGGTGCCGTGCTTCAGGTAGCCCAGGGCTTGGTAGTTGCTAATGAAGGCCCGCCTCAGCTCGTCCTTTTGCTCGAACACCGACAGGCCGAAAAAATGATCGTCGCCCCGAACGCCAAGCACATCAAGGAGCGTAGGCGCTAGGTCTATCTGGCTGATCAGACCTTCGTGGGTTCCAGGATTCACTAGGCCGGGGCCGTACCAGATCATGGGGATCCGGTATTTCCCCACGGGTAACTGGGATTTACCCGCCACCGAAGCACAGTGATCGGCTGTGATCACGAACAGGGTGTCCTTGAACCAGGGAGCTTGACGCGCGGCCTCGATGAACTGGCCGATGGCGTAGTCCGTGTATTTCACGCCTCCCTCGCGTCCACCTGGTGAGGGGATGTCAATCCGCCCCTGGGGGTAGGTGAAGGGCCGATGGTTAGAGGTGGTCATGATGTGGGCAAAGAGCCGCTGCCCACTCGCGGCAGCCTGATTCAGCGCGGTGATGGTGTTGGTGAAGAGCGACTCGTCGGACACGCCCCAGGCGTTTTCGAATCCCACGGAGGCTTTTGGAAAGTCGGAGCGATCCACGATGCGGTAATCGTTGCCCCCGAAATAGGCGTTCATGTTGTCGAAGTAGCCGTAGCCGCCATAGATGAACAGTGGGCTGAAACCCTGCCGTGCGAGGATCTCGCCCAGGGTGGTCAGGTGTTCGTTGTGGGGTCGTCGCACAATGGCCTGCCCGGGGATCGGGGGGGTGCCCAGGGAAAGGGCTTCCAGGCCGCGCACGGTCCGAGTGCCGGTGGCGTAAACCTCAGGAAATCGGTACCCCTCCGCTGCGATGCGGTCCAGGCTGGGGGTCAGGTTGCGGGTGCTGCCGTAGCACCCCAGGAACTCGGCGGAGAGGCTTTCTACTGAGATGAGCACCACATTCCGGGGGGGATGGGTCAGGGGCCCCATGGGTTCTTCGTCCTCATCCACCTGGGGGCGCAGGGCTTCGGACAAGGGAACGCGCTCCACCTCGAGGCGCTTGAGGATGCCGTCGGCCTCGGCCTGGGGCATCGTCGCGTAGAAGCGGTCGTAGTCCAGTTCGTTGCGGCGCAGGGCTGCGGCAAAGGTCATCCAGCCGTTTCCGGACAGCTCATCGGCGAAGGTGTTGCCCGAACCGGACATGTGGTCAATGTTTCCGCCAAAGAACACCAGTACAGGAATGGCGACTGCAGCCAGGCCGAATTGGAGTCGGCGAGGCCAGGGGAGGGTCTGGGCTGCGGCAACCCGCTTCGAGAGCCAGATCGCCGGGAGCAGGGCCGCCAGCGCAAGCCCGGACAGGATCCAGAAGATGGGATAGGATTGGCGGATGTTCTCGGTGACCTCGTGGGTATAGAGCAGGTAGTCCACGGCGATGAAGTTGAAGCGGGTGGAAAACTCGAGCCAGAAGGTGATTTCCGAGACCGCAGCGAAGAGCAGCAGGAAGGACAGGAGCCAGATTCCGAAAAAACGCAGGGCCCGGAAGGCCTTGTTTTTGGCCACGCGATCTGGAAGCGCGGCGCGAAACAGCAGAACGGGAGCGACCAGGGCCAGGGCCACCAGGGTGTCGAACCAGGCTCCGAAGAGAAAGATCCGAGGCCAGCTGGAGACGGGTACATTTGAGAGCCCCGTCAGGACCAGTAGGGTGACTCGGGTGGCGGTGAACAGCGCGAGCAGGAAAACCAAGAGGGCAGGCAAGCCCTCAGGTCGAGTTCGGTGATCTGTGGTGATGTGGTTGGTCTGCGTCATACCCACTCTTGAAAGGCCCGCGCCCAGAAATGCCGCAGGGTTGGTGGAAACTACTCAACGCCCTTGGATGCCAGTCGATGGAAATCTCGCACTCGGTGGGGACGACTTTCCCAGTCTCGGGGTCAAGCTCCATCAATTGGAGCCAGTCCAGACTTCCGAGCTACGCACCCGGCCTCGCTCATCGAGGCCCCCGCCATGGAACGACCCTACCCGTACCACCAGGTGGCCCTATTCCCACCCCTTGAGGCTCATGGAATGACGCGATAGACGACCCACCTGACGATCCACAGCAGTTGAGCAAAAGCCCAAGGCTGGCTCTGCGACGGTATGCGGGTGGGTCTATCTGCTTCAGGACTTCGGTCGCAGGTCCATCAACGGGGCGCTGCAGTTGTGGCAGTTCTGGCGGTGAGGCGGATTTCGTTCGCCGCAGTGGGCGCAGATGCGGTCTTTCTTCCGCCGCCGCATGTAGAGGCGGAGGTAGAGGAACAGCCCCAGCAGCACCAGCAGGGCCATCTTCTGGGTGCCGCCCAGCACGATGCCCGTGGGGCTCTTGACGGTCTCCTTGGGGGGCTGGGACTGGAGCTCGATGGTGGGTTGTCTCATCAATCGTCTCCGACCTTGAGGATCGCCAGGAACGCCTCTTGGGGAATCTCAACGCTGCCGATGGACTTCATCCGTTTCTTGCCTTCTTTCTGTTTGTTGAGGAGCTTCTTCTTCCGGCTGATGTCGCCGCCGTAGCACTTGGCGAGCACATCCTTGCGGCGGGCCTTCACGTTGGTGCGGGCGATTATCTTGGCGCCGATGGCGGCCTGGATGGCCACATCGAACATCTGGGCGTGGATCACTTCCTTCATCTTGACTGTGAGCTGGTGGCCCATGGTCTGGCTCTTGGCGCGGTGGATCAGCACGGACAGGGCGTCCACGGCCTCGCCGTTGACCAGGATGTCCATCTTGACCAGATCGGATTCCCGGTATTCCTTCATGTGGTAGTCGAAGCTGGCATAGCCCTTGGAAATGGACTTGAGTTTGTCGTAGAAGTCCAGCACCACTTCGTTGAGGGGCAGTTCGTAGACCAGCATCACGCGATCCTTGCCCACGTACTCGAGACGCTGCTGGATGCCGCGGCGCTCTTCGCAGAGCTTCAGCAGGCCACCCACGAAATCGGGCCGCGTAAGGATCGTGGCTTCGATGATGGGTTCTTCGATGCGGGCGATCTTTGGCAGGGGAGGCAGCTTGGCGGGGTTGTCCACGTCGATCTCGGTCTCATCGGTGAGGAAGACGTGGTACCGCACGGAAGGCGCCGTGGTGATGAGATCCAGATCGTATTCGCGCTCCAGGCGTTCCTGCACGATCTCCATGTGCAGCAGGCCCAGGAAACCGCAGCGGAAGCCGAAGCCCAGGGCCTGGCTGGTCTCGGGCTCGTAGTGGAAGCTGCTGTCGTTGAGCCGCAGCTTGTCCATGGCGTTGCGCAGGTTTTCGTAGTCGTCGCTATTGGTGGGAAAGATGCCCGCGAAGACCACGGGCTGGAGTTCCTTGAATCCCTTGAGCATTTCGGTGGAAGGCCTGGTGTTGTGGGTGAGGGCGTGGGTGATGGTGTCCCCCACCTTCACATCCGAGAGCTGCTTGATGCTGCCCGTCAAATAGCCCACTTCGCCCACGCTGAGCTCGTCCAGCTTCTGCATCTTGGGGCTGAAGACGCCGATCTCGTCCACCCGATGATCGGAGCCCGTGGCCATGAAGTGGATGGTCTCCCCTGGCCGGAGGGTGCCGTTCATGATGCGGATGAGGCTGACGATGCCCCGGTACTGGTCGTAGTAGCTGTCGAAGATGAGCGCCTGGAGTGGCGCCTTGGGATCGCCAGTGGGGGGCGGGATGCACTTGACGATCTGCTCCAGCACCTGTTCGCAGTTCTCGCCGGTCTTGGCTGAAATATTCACGGAATGGGCGATGTCCACTAGGCCGATGACGGTCTCGATCTCCTCCAGCACGCGCTCGGGCTCGCTGGAAGGCAGGTCCGTCTGGTTGAGCACCGGGAATACTTCGAGTTCGTTTTCCAGGGC
>JAYREN010000210.1:0-5219 GCA_041908845.1 Holophaga sp.
CGTCTTGCCCACCCCGGCGCCGCCGAAGAGGACCACTTTGCCGCCCTTGGCGAAGGGCTGAAGCAGATCGATGACCTTGATGCCCGTCTCCAGCATCTCTTTGCTGGTGCTCAGCTCGTCGAACTTGGGGGCCTCGCGGTGGATGGGAAGGTAGTGGTCAGTGACGATGGGACCACGCTCGTCCACGGGATCGCCCACCACATTGATGATGCGGCCCAGGGTGGCCGGACCCACCGGCGTCAGGATCGGCTGGTTCGTGTCGGTCACCTGCTGGCCCCGGGTCATGCCGTCCGTGGGCTGCATGGACACGCAGCGGACGCGGTTTTCCCCCAGATGCTGCTGCACCTCGAGGGTGACCCGGGAGCCGTCCACATCCGTGACGAGGGCGTTGTAGATCTCGGGAAGGTGGTTGTCGAACTCGACGTCCACGGCGGGGCCGACGACGGCGATCACGCGGCCTTGTTTCAAGTCGGACATGGGAACCTCAAAAAAGTGGAACCGCAAAAGACGCTAAATCACGCGAAAGAAAGAAGTGAACTTGCTGCCGCGCCTTTTCGCGTTTTTCGCGAATTTCGCGGTTTCATCATTTTTAGGATGCCGCGCCGGAGACGATCTCGATGATCTGATTCGTGATCGCAGCCTGGCGGACCTTGTTCATGTTGAGGGTGAGCTTGTCGATCATTTCCTGCGCGTTGGAGCTGGCCTTGTCCATGGAGGACATGCGGGCCGCGTGTTCCGAGGCGCTGCTCTCGATGAGCGATCGGAAGACCTCGGTCTCGATGTAGCGCGCGAGAAGGCTCTCAAGGACGGCGCTGGGATCGGGCTCCAGCAGGTGGCTGACGTCGGGTGTGTCTTCGGGAGTGGCGTCAAAGGTCAGCGGGAAGATCTTGATATTCCGGGGCCCCTGGCTGATGGCCGAGTGGAAGTAGTTGTGGACCACGTAGAGGCCGTCGATCTCGCCCTGGGCGTACTGGGCGGTGGCGGTCTCGGCGATCTCCCGGGCCACCCTCAGTAGATCGGGCAGGGCCAGTTGTAGATACTCTGTGGTCGTCTTGTGTTTCTGCTTGCGGGCCCAGTCGGAAGCGCGTTTGCCCACCACATCGAGAATGGCGATGCGTTCGCCATTCTCCTGGAAGAACGCATCGGCAGCCTTGAGCAGGTTCGCATTGAAGCCGCCGCAAAGCCCCTTGTCGCTGGCAACCACCACGAGGCGAATGGCTTTTTCTTCCCGGGGGGCCAGAAAGGCCTGGGCCAGTACGGAGGTTGGTGCGGGCGCGCCTTCCTCAAAGCGGGCCACCACCCGGCCCACGACTTCGTGGAGCTTGGTGGCGTAGGGCCGCATGGCCACAAGGCGGTCCTGGGATTTCCGCAGCTTCACCGCAGAAATCATCTTCATGGCCTTGGTGACCTGTTGGGTGTTTTTCACCGACCGGATACGGCGGCGAATGTCCTGGAGAGACGCCATGGCTTAGGCTCCGACGCCTGACTGCGCGACGCTGAAGGTCTCCTTGAAGGCCAGGACCTGCGCCTTGAGGGCCTCTTCCGCCTCCTTGGTGAACTGGCCGGATTCGCGCACTTGACGCAGCACGTCGGCGCCGTTCACATCCAGGTACTCGAACAGTTCCTTTTCGAAGCGCTTGATATCTTTGACGGCCACATTGTCCAGATGACCGTTGGAGGCCACCCAGATGATGGCGACCTGTTTCTCCACGGGCATGGGCAGGTACTGGGGCTGCTTGAGGATCTCCACCAGGCGCTGGCCCCGGTTCAGCTGGGCCAGGGTGGACTTGTCGAGGTCCGAACCGAACTGAGAGAAGGCCGCCAACTCGCGGTACTGGGCTAGATCCAGCTTGAGGGAGCCCGCCACGGCCTTCATGGCCTTGAGCTGGGCCGAGCCGCCCACGCGGGACACGGAGATGCCCACGTTCAGGGCCGGACGCACGTTGGAGTTGAAGAGGTCCGTTTCCAGGAAGATCTGGCCGTCGGTGATGGAAATGACGTTGGTGGGGATGTAGGCCGACACGTCACCAGCCTGGGTCTCGATGATGGGCAGCGCCGTCATGGAACCCGAGCCCCGCTCCTTGCTGAGCTTGGCGGCCCGTTCCAGCAGGCGACTGTGGAGGTAGAACACGTCGCCGGGGTAGGCTTCGCGGCCGGGAGGACGGCGCACCAGCAGGGAAATTTCGCGGTAGGCCGCAGCCTGCTTGGAGAGATCGTCATAGACGCAGAGCACATGCTGGCCGGGATTGTCGGCGCCCGCAGGCTTGCCGTCCACGCCGTGCCACATGAAGTACTCGCCCATGGCGGCTCCGGCCATCGGCGCCAGGAACAGCATCGGCGCGGGCTCAGAGGCCGTGGCGCTGATGATGATGGTGTGCTTCATGGCATCGTGCTCTTCCAGCGTCTTCATCACCTGCACCACGGTGGAGCGCTTCTGGCCGATGGCGACGTAGATGCAGATCACGCCATTGCCCTTCTGGTTGATGATCGTGTCCAGGGCGAGGGCGGTCTTGCCGGTCTGGCGATCACCGATGATCAGCTCGCGCTGCCCGCGGCCGATGGGGATCAGGGCGTCGATGGCCTTGAGGCCCGTCTGCATGGGCTCGTGCACACTGCGGCGCTCCACGATGGGCGGGGCGATCTTCTCGATGGGGTTGAAGGCGGCGGCCTCGATGGGGCCCTTGCCGTCGATGGGCTGGCCCAGGGGATTGATCACGCGGCCCACGAACTGGGGGCCCACGGGGATGCTCATGATCTTGCCCGTCCGCTTGACGATGTCGCCTTCCTTGATCTTGGTGTACTCGCCCAGCAGGATGATGCCGACGTTGTCCTCTTCCAGGTTGAAGGTCAGGCCCATCACGCCGTGGGGAAGCTCGAGCAGCTCACCGGCCATGGCCTTTTCCAGGCCGTGGGCCCGGGCGATACCGTCACCGACGCTGATGATCGTGCCAATCTCCGCGACGTCCAGCTGGGCGTCGAAGCCTTCGATCTGGCCGCGAATGATGCGGGAAATCTCTTCCGCGCGAATGTCCATGCAATCCTCCGAGTATTCCGGAATGGGGATGGGTGCCTAGGCAGTGAGGAGACGAGTCTTGAGTTGCTGGAGCTGACCCCGGAGGGAGGCATCGTAAACGGTGGAGCCCACTTGGACCCTGAGGCCGCCCAGGAGGCTGGGATCCTGTTTCCAGCGCAGACGGACGGTTTTCCCCGTGCGGGCGGAAAGAGATGCTTCCAACGCCTTGGACTGGGTGGGGCTGAGGGGCTGGGGGCTGGATACGGCGGCATTCTGGATGCCCAGATGTTCATCGACCAGTTCGTCGAAGGCAGCCACGATCTCGTGGAGCAGGTTCAGGCGTGCGGCTTGGGCCACCACCATGAAAAATTTGCGTACGCCGCCGGTGACACCGGCCTTGGAAAGCACTTCATCGAAGGCCGCAGCCTTCTTGGTGGGGCTGATCAGGGGCGCGGCAGTGAGCCGCTCCAGGTCGGCATTGCCTCTCACCAGGAGATCGATGGCGGCCAGTTCCTTCTGGATGGATTGGAGGGTGCCCTGCTTGCGGGCGATCTCGATCATGGCCTTGGCGTAGCGACGGGCGACAAGACGCGTGCTCACTTTGCACCCCCAACCTGCTCAATGGATCGATCGAGCACTTGTTCGGCGGTCCTGCCCTGAACCTGGATCTTGAGTCGGTCCGTGGCGCCCTGTACGGCGAGTTCGGCCACGAGGGAGCGAAGTTCTTGCTCCGCCAGGCGCTTCTGGAATTCGATCTCCTGCCGAGTCTGGGCCAGGATCTGGTCGGCTTCCTGTCGCGCGGCCTCGAGAATTCGCTGCTTCTCGAGTTCAGCATCGCGCTCGGCCTTGACCATGATGCTGTCCAGTTCTTCCTGGAGCCCGGTCATCTTGGTTTCCAATTCCTGAATCAGAGCCAGGCCCTCGGCTTTATCGCGTTCGGCCTGCCCGAGCTGCTCTTGGAGTTGCTTGGCGCGGGTCTTGAAGGCCGAGGACAGAGCGCCCTTCAGGAGGAAGAAGAGCCCGAAGAAGAAGACCGCGAAGTTGAACACCTTGAGCATGAACTGGCCGAAGGGGCCAAGGGTCATGCCGAAGAGTTTGATCTCGGGGCCGTGATGAGCGGTTTCCCCGTGTCCGGCAGCACCCTCAGCTCCGTGGGCCGGGGCCACGTGTTCCGTCGCCGCGGCGGAATGGGGTTCCGGCGTGTGGCTCTGCTGCTGGGCAGTGGCGTGTTCCTGGGCGTGGGGCGCGGGCTCAGTTGCCCACAGGGCGCTAGCCAGGCAGAGACTTGCGATGGAGAGATAGCGTCGGCGCATCATCGATCAGGCCTGCTTTAGGAGGTGCTGAACCATGGATTCGGAGAGGGCATCCACCTGGGCCACGAGATCCCTCTTGGCGATTTCTTTCTCGGCCTTGAGCGCTTCGAGGGCGGCGACGCGAGTCTCGGAGGACTGCAGGCGGGCCTGTTCGAGAAGGCTGGTCTTCTCCTGGGCCGCGGCCGCAGCGAGGGCCTTGCGGTGCTCGAAGGCCTGACCGCGGAGTTCGCGCAGGCGGGCCGCATATTCGGACTGCCGCTGCTCAACCTGCGAGGTGGCCTCGGCCTTGGCGGAGCCCCCGGCGGCGATGGCGGCATCACGCTCGTCCATGACTTGGGTGAGGGGCTTGAAGAACATGAACTTCAGAAATAGGTAGAGCACTGTGATCAACACGACCACGAAGCCGGTCTGGTAGACATCCAGCTTCATGGGATCGGGCAGAGCATCCATGAAATTGGGGGTCGCCATCGCGAGGGTTCCCGGGAGACCCATCCAGGTCAGGCCTGCCAATGCGGTTGGAATCACAGTCTCCCCCCAAGTTCCCGTTCCAGCTCTGCCGGAACCAATTGGTTCGCGGGTCGTTTCCGTCTCAAGAACGGATCTGGCGCAATCTTACCGTCAGCTACCCCACCCTCAAAGGATGCTTTTTGAGTTGACTCCGTCACCCGTCCATGGGAGGATTCTTGTTCGGCGAGACGGGCGATTAGCTCAGTCGGTAGAGCGCTTCCTTTACACGGAAGATGTCGGCGGTTCGAATCCGTCATCGCCCACCAGATTTTCTCGCTGGTGCCTTTGAAAACCTGGGGTTGTAGCTCAGTCGGTTAGAGTGCCAGCCTGTCACGCTGGAAGTCGCGGGTTCGAGCCCCGTCAGCCCCGCCAAAAACGCGCCCTTC
>JAYREN010000211.1:0-5166 GCA_041908845.1 Holophaga sp.
GGACTCCCAGTAGACCGAGGCATTGCGGCTGTTGATGCGGCTCGCGGCGACCTCCACGAGATGCAGGAACTCGGCCTTCATCCCGAAGAGCGACGCCACGATCTCCGGCAGCATCTCCTCCGCCCAGCCCCGGTGGAAGCGACAGAGCCCCAGGTTGTCCATAACCAGCTCGGCCTTCATGCGCTCGGCGCAGATCTTTCCAAGAGTGCGGGGCGGGAAGAATTCCGGGCCATAGAACATGTAGTACTTGCCCATGATCGCCATGGGCGCCAGCGCCCCGGGCGTCCAATACTGGTTGGGCACCATCCAGCCCCTGCGGCCATGGGCCAGATGGACAAAAGTATCGATGATGCGCGTGCCCCGCTCCCGGCGGATCCTGCGGGCGAATTTGCGGACGCCTTCCGACAGGTTGAGTTGTCCCTTGTGTCCGAGGATGGCCTCGATGAGCTCGCAGCCTAGTTCCGCGTTGTGTTTGGAATCGGCCACGACCTCGAAGCCATCCAGGTTCCAACGCGGCAGGCGACTCACTCCGAGATCCTCCTGGGTGAGGTCGCCCCGTTCCAGGCACTCCATGAGCCACGCAAGAACGCCGCCGATGCTGATGCCATCGAAGCCAGCGGCATCGGCCTTGGCATTGAGCAGCTCCGCCGCCCGCTGGTCGAAGATCCCGCAGAGAGGCCCCAGGGTCTGGTACGGCTCGTAGTCCTTCTTGAACTCGCCCCGCAGCTTCTTGCACACGGCGGCGCAGGGTTCCCCGCAGGTGGACTGCTGCTTGGTCTGGATGGTCTCTTCGTTGAACTGCTTGAGGTAGTGATCGAGCACCAGATGCTGGTGGGCCGCGAGGCGGGCATCTTCGGTCTCGAACATGGAGCGGTAGTTGAAGGTGAGCATGCGCCCCTTGAGGGAGGCGTAGTTCACGCCGAAGGTGCCGCCCGTCTCGAACTTGGGGTCGAAGCGATACTTGGTGGTGCTCTCGAAATCCTTGGCCGCCAGGCGCTGCTTGTATTTCTCCTCGAACCATTCGTCGGCCACCTTGCGGTCGCGGAAGTCCTCATCAATGAAGGTGCCCCCGTAGATGACGGCGGCGATGCCGTGTTCCTGGAGCATCTTGGAGCCCATGCCGCCCCGCCCCGCCCAGGTATCGGCGAAGGTGATCTGCCCCTTCACGATGGGCGCGCTGCCGATGGCGCCAAAATCCGTGGCCAGGGCCGCAGGCCCCACCGCCAGCACCCGGGGATCGGTTTCGTAGCGGGAACCAAAGCGTTCCAGCACTTCATCCATGAGCCCGTAGACCCCACCCCGCCCCCGTGCCCAGGCCTTCGCCAGATCCACGGGCACGACCTCCACGTGGATCTCTTCGCCGTGGCTGCGGTTGAGGTAGAGGATCGACGGCACCGGCGCCTTGCCTACCAGACTCACCATGTTGATGCCCAGGTTGTCGAAGACCAGCCCCGCGCCCCCCATGCTGGACACGAAGAAGCCCCGCCAGCAGGGCGAGAAGCCCGTGATGATGAGCCGGTTGGAACCCGGGATGATGGAACCCGCGAAAATGCCCGTGCCGATGTTCAGGCTGCGCCACCGATCCGCGAGATGGAGCCCCAGATCCACCGGCCCGAAATACTCGTCCAGCTTGTAGCGCCGGTGCCGGTAGAAGCCCGTGGCGGGATCGATGAAGAGAACGCGCTGAACGGCTTCCATGGTGGATCTCCTGGGTACCCGTGGGCGGAATTGATCAGCCTTGGGGAAAAGCGAACCGCAGAGGGCACAAAGTTAAAAAGAGAGCGCGCGGAGAAAAGCGAATCTGATTTGCGGCTCGACTCCGCCAGACCAAGAGGCCTTGAAATCCAGAGAAAGCATCCCAGACAAAGGCTACGACCCAAGGCGTCCGAAAAATAATCCACGGATACACACGGATACACACGGATGAAGTTTCTAGCCAAGTTTTGGCAGGAACCGGCCTGCGGACCCGCCCGTCCCCGTGATCCGGGGTCCGCTGGCCTGATGGGTCGAGGCACATCCGTGTTCATCCGTGGGAATCCGTGTGCGGTTTTTCTGGCTGAGCCAAGCCGATAACCAGGAAAGCGAATCGTGCCTGTTTCCGTCTTTCCTCTGCGCCCTCTGCGGTAATTCCGTTCCTGTCAGCGGTGACTCACACCTTGATTTGAGCGCGCTCCACCCACACGGACAGCAACTGAATGGAGACCCCCACGGCGGCAGCCATCCATTCCAACGAGACCCACTCCTGCACGGAATGGAAGCTCTGGCCACCCGCGAAGACATTGGGCGTGAGGATGCCCATGAAGGAGAGGCGGGAGCCATCGGTGCCGCCGCGGATGGCCTTGCGGATGGGCGTGATGCCCTGGCGCGTCACGGCCTCCAAGGCATAGTCCAGCACCTTGGGATCCTCGGCGATCTTGTAGCCCATGTTGCGGTAGGACGGCTTGATCTCAAGGGCGATCTGGGCGCCGGGGAAGCGGGGCTGCACCTGGGCGATCACGGCCCGCAGGGCCTCCTCCCGCTGGTGCAGTTCTTCTTCCGTGAAGGCCCGCACCAGCAGCTTCACTTCGGCCTTGGTGACATCGCCCTTCAGGTCGAAGGGATGGAGGTAGGATTCCCGGCCCTCGGTGGTTTCCGGCAGGCGATCCGTGGGCAGGGCCTCCACAATGGCCGCCGCCACGCGCACGGCGTTGATCATCACGTTCTTGGCGTAGCCGGGATGCACATCGTGGCCCTTGATGGTGACGATGGCGGTGTCGGCGCAGAAGGTCTCATCCTCGATCTCGCCGAGATCGGAACCGTCCAGGGTGTAGGCGTACTTCGCCCGGAAGGTCGCCACGTCGAAATGTTCCGTGCCCCGGCCCACTTCCTCATCCGGCGTGAAACCAATGCGCAGCTCACCGTGGAGGAATTCGGGATGACGATTCAACCACGCGACCATCGTGAGGATCTCCGCGATGCCAGCCTTGTCATCGGCCCCCAGCAGCGTGGTGCCGTCCGTGTGGATCAGGGTATGACCGACGCAGAGGGCCAGAGAGGGGTTGGTGGTCACGGGAATGCGCTCGCCTGTAGCCGGGAGCGCGATGTCACCCCCGGCGTAGCTCTGGATGATCTGGGGCTTCACGCCCCCGCCGGGAGTGCCCGCATAGGTGTCCAGGTGGGCCAGGAAGCCCACCACGGGCACTGGGGGATGATTGGCGGGCAGATTGGAAGGCACGGTGGCGAAGACATAGCCCCACTCGTCCATGGTGGCATCCCCGCAGCCCAGGGCCTTCAGCTCTTCCACCAGCATCCGCGCCAGATCCTTCTGCTTCTCCGTGGAAGGAAAGCAGGTGGCCTCTTCATCGCTCTGGGTATCCACCTGCACGTAGCGAAGAAAACGAGCGAGGAGTTCCTGTTTCTCGGTGGGGGCGAGGGTGAAGGTCTGCATGGCGTCTCCGGGTTTCTACCAGTATGAAGGGAGACCCCCGAAAATCAGAGCCAGCGGCAAACCCTTTGATCTTCCTGGCGGCGGCCACCTTCTTCCAGCGCAAGATCCCCGTGGAATCCCTGGAGCAGGCGGAGGCCATGCTGCGCCCCACCCTGGGCCCGGCCTCGGCCATCGTCTTCGCCTTGGCCCTGCTCTGCGGGAGTGGCTTCCACCATCACTTAGGGCATAGCGGGGGGCAGCATCTTCGCGGGGCTGTTCAGGCACACCTACGATCTGCGGGACGGGCACACCAAGATGGGACTGCTCCTCACGCTGGCGCCCGCGCTGGCAGCGGTCTTACTCGTCACCGACAGTTTCAAGGTGCTGATTTTCAGCCAGGGACTCCTCAGCATCCAGTT
The DNA here is from genome assembly GCA_041908845.1 of Holophaga sp. Classification (GTDB taxonomy): domain Bacteria; phylum Acidobacteriota; class Holophagae; order Holophagales; family Holophagaceae; genus JAYREN01. Next base: position 3,826 of record JAYREN010000211.1, read on the forward strand.
GCCCATCACGATCCTCCTTCACCTCAGCCTCACCTCCTCACGCAAGGTGATGGGAAGCTACACCAATGCAGGAATCGAGAAGTTCCTGCTCTGGACCACCGGCGCAGTGGTGATCCTCCTGAACCTCCTGCTGCTGAAGAGTGTCCTAATCGGGTCCCTCACTGGTTCGTGTGGGCTACCAATCCACTGATTTCCGATCGTTTTCCCAACCTCTCCTGATTTTCCTCATGGAGTTTCCGCGCACGGGCTTGTGCGTGTTCGAGGCCCTGGGGAGTGAGCTTTTGGGCTGCAATATCTCGATTCTTAGTGGCCTTGGCGTTTCCATTTGCTACCGAAAGGATGAACCACACATACGCCTCGGCATCGTCCTGGGGAACGCCTTGGCCTTGGGCGTAGCAGATGGCAAGGTTGTTTTGGGCCGATGCGTTCCCCTGTTCAGCAGCCTTGCGATACCACTTCACGGCTTCTGCGTAGTCCTGCGGGACGCCTTGGCTTTTGGCGTATACGTAGCAGTGGCCAAGTTCGAACTGGGCTAATACAACCCCCTGTTCAGCAGCCTTGCGATACCACTTCACGGCTTCTATGTAGTCCTGCGGAACTCCCTTGCCGTTGGCGTAATGGTAGCCAAGGAAATATTGGGCTATTACGTCTTCCTGCTCCGCAGCCTTGCGATACCACTTTACGGCCTCGGCATAGTCCTGCGGAACACTCCAGCCGTAGTCGTAGCAGATGGCAAGGTTGTTTTGGGCCGATGAGTTCCCCTGTTCAGCAGCCTTGCGATACCACTTCACGGCTTCTGCGTAGTCTTGCGGAACGCCCTGGCCTTTCCCGTAGCAAACGCCAAGACTGTACTGCCCAATGGCATTCCCTTGCTCAGCGGCCTTTCGGTACCATTTCACCGCTTCGGCGTAGTCCTGCAGAACGCCCTGCCCTCTGTAATAGCATAAGCCGAGATTGTTCTGGGCCGTTGCGTTCCCTTTGTCCGCCTTGGCCCGCAAATCGGCAATCGGATCATTTGCCTGCCTTACTACGGGCGGCTTCGGCTTCTTCTCCGTGGCTTGTCCAGCCAAAGGAAGGGAAATCAGGAATGAAATAGCAAACCAATCAAGCCGAGGACTCATACCAACTCTCCGGAAGGAATGATTCGATCACTGTCCCGAATGAGTTCCCTTAGTGGCAGAGTCAGCAAGCAAGAACCAATGAAAGAGCACTTCATCCTGACCTAAGCACCTTGAAATCTTGAGGAGCTTTTCGTTCTCTGCGGAGGGTATGGCGGCGGTCAGCTGCATTTCTCGGGGATCATGCAACAGGCCTTCGGCTCGTGTTTCGGCTTTGGGGTCC
>JAYREN010000212.1:0-5124 GCA_041908845.1 Holophaga sp.
ACGGTGAATCCGACCAGGGCAAGCTGCCCGCGGCCGAGGCCAAGCGTGCCTACACCGGCTACATCGGGCCCTTTCCGGCCATGAAGTAGACGACAAAACCCAACAAACGAGTGGGGGGACATGCCCCGCGTGTGTCCCCCCACGAGCTGAAGGCTTCGAAGGAGAGAGAAAATGAGTGGCGGCAGACTGGGTGGGACTCTGGCCCTGATGGGGATGCTTCTGGTGGGGGCGATCGGCTGTGGTGGGAACAAGCCTGTGGCAGCGCCGGGGGCCACTGCGGGCGTTGCCCCGGGAGCCGTTGCCGGCGTGGACATGGATCTGCGCTCCAAGAGCCTGGTGAACGACGCCGCCTATATTCCGCCCATGTGCTGGACCAAGACCGAGGGCGCCAATGGGGCCATTCACAACGCCTGCTACACCTGCCACACCGGGTCGATGGAACCCAACTTTTCCAACGATCAGGAACTGCAGCTGAGCTACGATTTTCCCGAATACGCCCGCACCAACCGCTGGTCCAACCTGTTCCGGTCCCGGGAGGTCGAGGTGGCCGCCATCAGTGATGGCGAGATCCTGGACTACGTTCGCCAGAACAACTACTCAGATGGCGCCCGGAACATCCTTCTGGCCGGTGTCCTGAAGAACGTGCCCAAGGGCTGGGATTTCAACGGCAACGGGCGGTGGGACGGCTACACGCCCGATGCCCATTTTGCCTTCGATGGCGAAGGCTTCGATCGGAATCCCAGCGGCGAGTGCACCGGGTGGCGGGCATTCGCCTATCATCCCCTGCCCAGCACCTTCTGGCCCACCAACGGCTCCACCGATGATGTGCTGATCCGCCTCGCCGCCCCCTTCCAGAACGACGCGTCGGGCACCTTCGATCTCTCGGTCTACAAGGTGAACCTGGCGATCGTGGAGGCACTGATCAAGCGAAGCGATGTGCCCATCCCGGCGGTAAATGAACAGCGTTTCGGGGTGGACCTGGACAAGAATGGCATGCTTGGTCGCGCCACCAAGGTGCGCTACGACTGGGCCCCCAAACAGGGGCGGGCCATGTCTTACGTGGGGCAGGCGCCCCTGGAGCAGGCGGCGGGCCGCGTGCATCTGGCGGCGGGCCTCTACCCAGAGGGCACTGAATTCCTGCATAGCGTCCGCTACCTGGATGTGGCCAAGGATGGCGGCATCGCCCTGGCTCCCCGCATGAAGGAGCTGCGCTACGCCAAGAAACGCTCCTGGCTGTCCTACCTGGAACTGCAGATGGCGGCCGGTGAAGAACTGAAGGAGAAATTCGATTATCCCGATCGCCTCTCCACCTTTATCGGGGATGTGGAGCAGGGCCTCAGCAACGGTCAGGGCTGGGTCTACGCGGGCTTCATCGAAGACAGCCGGGGCAACCTGCGGCCCCAGTCCTACGAGGAGACCACCTCCTGCATGGGCTGCCACGGTGGCCTGGGCGTGACGACGGATGGCACCTTCGCCTTCCCCCGCAAGAAGGAGGCCGGAGCGTTCCAAGAGGGTTGGTACCACTGGAGCCAGAAGGCGCTCCAGGGCCCCGGTCCCAAGGTGGAGATCGAAGGCGTGGGCGTCTATCCCGAATACGCCTTCTACCTCATGTACAACAAGGCCGGGGATGAGCTGCGGGAGAACCGGGAGGCGCTGGAAAAATTCTTCACGCCCTCCGGCGAGGTCAAGGCCGACAACCTCAAGGAGCTCAACGACGATGCAACCTTGCTCCTCAACCCCTCGCCCCAGCGGGCCCTGATCCTGAACAAGGCCTATCGGACCCTCGTGGCCGAGCAGAGTTTCATCCACGGGCGCGACGCCACCGCGGTGCCCGCGACGAACGTGCACAGGACGGTTTCTCCAAAACAGGTCACTCGGATTCCCAAGGCCCTGAATACGCTGGGTTCCGCAGGCACCTACAACAGCGCTCGGATCGCCGGAAATTCCATGCCGGCTCTACCGTCCCTGTCGGCCCAGGACACTGCTCAGATCATTGGAAGTGGCACGGGAGGGCCCGACGGCAAACTCTACTCCGTAGCCAGAGACGGCCTGATCTACAAGAGCAGCTACAGCATGGAGGGCGTGGCCTTCCCCTTTCCCGACCGCCTTACGGTGCCTGCCCAGGCCATCGTGCCGCTGAATAAGATCCCCTCCTGCTACAGCTGTCACCGCCTGGACTATGCCGTGCCCGCAGAGAACCTCGCGGGTCGTGCGCTCTACGCCCCGCCCGTGCTGGGCGGCAGCGAGGAGGGCAAGCTCCAGCGTCTCACCGAAGCTAGTGTTTCCGACACCACACCCCGGTGGAATCCCGATGGCAGCCGCCTCGCCTGGGTTTCCGGCGCCCCTGGCAGCACCCACATCTGGGTGATGAACAGCGATGGCAGCGGCAAGCAGCAAGTCACCACCGGGGTGGGCATGCAGGCTTGGCCCGAGTGGAGTCCCGATGGCAGCCGCCTGGTGTACTGGGAGTATGTCGAGGCCACCAAGCGCTATGCCCTGCGGACAATCCGGCTCGATGGCACCTCGATCATCACTCTGGCCGAATCCACGAACATCCTGGATCGCCCCACCTGGCGGCCCGATGGCCAGTACCTGGCCTACGCCGAGGATCGCGGCGGCGACTGGGATGTCTGGGTCGTCCAGAGCGATGGCGCCAAGTCCTGGCGCATGACTCGCACTCCCTCCATGGAGACCAATCCCCTGTGGAGTCCCGACGGGATGAAGATCGCCTACAAGGTTGCCACCTCAGGCACCTACAACCTCACCGAGGAATTTTTCCTGGATGTCTCCGGCGGCTTCGAGGCCCCCGTCGTTATGGCCTGGGAGGGCCCCCAGTCCATCCAGATGAGCGGTTGGAGCCCCGATGGCGGCCGGATCGTCTATACCGCCGAAGCCGTTTCGGGCACCTCGGGGCAGGATCGCGTCAGCTACCTGGCCACCATCTCCGAGGTTTCGTTCTCGGGCACCAAGGCCTTGGCCACCCATTCCGAGGTGCTTTCGGCGGTCACCCTGGGGGATCGCGGCGCCAGCTTCTCACCCGACGGCAAGAAGGTGGCCTTCTGGGGCTGGGACCCCTCCTTCCGGGCCCTGCTCTGGATCTATGACCTGGAAAGCAGCCAAGTGCAGAGGCTCACCACCGAAGGTTTCGACTTTCACCCCCGCTGGAGTCCCGATAGCCGCAGGATCGCCTTCGAATCAAACCGGGGCGAAAACCTGGATATCTGGGTGATGGCTGTGGATTAGGGCATTCTCCCTGGGAGCGCACCCTGATTTCCGCCTTCGGTCATGGGTCCCCAGGACAGCTGCGCGGCCAGGATGATCCAATTCCCGATTCCCAGTAGCTTGAAGCCATCCTCGAACAAGTGGTGGAAGGTGTCTCCCATGAATTGAAAGCGGAGGTCCGCCGCAATTGAAAGCGCGAAGCACCCGAGGGACATCAGTAGGGGGACGCGAACCTCCCTCAATAGGTTCCTGAATCGGTACAGCCAAGCCAGCACCGATAGACCGTAGAGGAGGAAGAGCATCTTCTCGCCGCCCCGTACGGCAATTCGATGAATCCAATCGTCGTGAATCAGGGCAATGTCATCCAGGCCTAAGGTCAGAGTGATGAAGAACATCCAGGCCAGCGCCTGGGCGTGGTGCAGATGGCTGGGCAAGTGGCGGAGGAAACGCCAGCCGAAGGCAGCCAGCGCGGCGGCGGCGCCCCATCCCATTCCCCCCAGGTTCGAGAGCAGTCCGATGTAGGGTGGGCCGTTCAGATGAGCGGAGGGATCCCGCGAGAGGGCCACAAAGGGAACGCCCTTGACAAGGCACAGCCATTGGACCCCCACCAGGGCCAGGAAAAAGACCAAGGTGAATCCGAGGGGGGCACGCCAAGGGCTTTGATTCCATGGGGCACGGCTCACGGCGACTCCTCCTGATTCGTCGAAACGCAAGGTGAAGAGATTCAAACGCCCGAATATTCTCGATGCTCGCAAGTGCCCTGACCCACCCTACTTCCCTCTCGCCAGGATCTCCAGCCCATCCTTAGCCAGCTTCACCTTGGCGGTGCCGCCCTTCTGGAGCCTGCCGAAGAGCATCGCGTCCGCCAGGGGCTTCTTGAGGTGGGTCTCGATGACTCGGGCCATGGGGCGGGCGCCGAAGGCGGGATCGTAGCCCTTGTCGGCGAGCCAGGCCTTGGCCTCTTTGGAAACTTCCAGGGTCACGTTCTTCTCGTCGAGCAGGCCCTGGAGTTCCTTCAGGTTCTTGTCCACGACCTTGAGGATCTCGGCCCTGCCCAGGCCCGCGAAGGTGACGATGGCATCCAACCGATTGCGGAATTCCGGGGTGAAGAGCTTCTCGATGGCGCCCTTGGCGCTGCCGCCGGTGCCGCTTTCCGCGAAGCCCACCCTGCGGGCACTGAGATCCCGGGCACCCGCATTGGTGGTAATCACCAGCACCACATGGCGGAAGTCGGCCTTGCGGCCGTGGTTGTCCGTGAGGGTGGCGTGGTCCATCACCTGCAGCAGGATGGCGAAGAGATCGCCGTGGGCCTTTTCGATCTCGTCCAGCAGCAGCACCGCGTGGGGGGTCTTGCGCACGGCATCCACCAGCAGGCCGCCCTCCTCGAAACCCACGTAGCCGGGGGGCGAGCCGATGAGCCGCGCCACGGCGTGCTTTTCCATGTACTCGCTCATGTCGAAGCGCAGGAAGGCCACACCGAGAATCCGGGCCAGTTGCTTGGCCAGCTCGGTCTTGCCCACGCCCGTGGGCCCCGCGAAGAGGAAACTGCCCACGGGGCGGTCATGGCCCCGCAGCCCCGAGCGGGAGAGCTTGATGGCGGAAGCCACGGCATCGATGGCGGGATCCTGGCCGAAGAGCACGGCCTTCAGGTCGGTTTCGAGAATGGACAGTTTCTGTCGGTCGTCGGAGCCCACCGCCTGCACGGGCACGCGGGCCATGCGGGCCACCACCGCCTCGATCTCGGGGAGGCCGATGCGTTTCTTGCGCGTTCGCGCGGGCAGCAGCTTCTGGGCGGCCCCCGCTTCGTCCAGCACATCAATGGCCTTGTCCGGCAGCTGCAGTTCCCCCAGGTGTCGGGCGGAGAGGCGCACGGCGGCTTCCAGGGCCTCCTCGGTGAAGGTG
>JAYREN010000213.1:0-5011 GCA_041908845.1 Holophaga sp.
GGAACGCGGTGCCCTGACCCTCGCGCCGCGCTCGGGCCCAGATTCGCCCCCCGTGGGCGCGCGCGATGGCGTCACAGATGGCCAGTCCCAGCCCAACGCCACCTTCCCCACGGCTACCTGGAAGCTGGAAGAACTTTTCGAAAATACGTTCGTGGAGGGCTTCGGGGATGCCGGGACCGCGATCCGAGATCGCCAGTTCGAGAGTGTCCGAGGCCACCCAGGCCCGCAGCGTGACAGGGCTCTCGGGCGCATGGCGCTGGGCGTTCAGCAGCAGGTTGATGAGGAGCTGCTCCAGCAGGGCGCCATCCACGGGTACCAGGGGCAGATCCTCGGGGAGTTCCAGTTCCACCCGGAGATTCCCATGCCCCGCCTCAGCGTGGCGCAGGGCCGCGCCGATCACTTCTTCCAGGGGATGCCATTCCTTCTGCACCCGAATGACGCCACTCTCCAGGCTCGTCAGGTCCAGGAGGTTGGCCAGGAGTTGATTGAGGCGCTCGCTTTCGTCGTGGATCATGGTCAGGAGATCGCTGCGGGTAGAGGGCTCCAGGGTCTCCGAGGCGAGAAGCAGCGTGCTGGCGGCCCCCTGGATGCCGGCGAGAGGCGTACGCAGGTCGTGGGAGATGGCCCCGAGCAGCGCACTGCGCATGCGCTCGGTCTCATTTTCCAGGCGAGTCTGCTGGGCGGTTTCGAACCATCGCACCCGCTCCAGGGCGATGGCCATCTGCACCGTGAAGGCTCGGAGTAATTCCCAGCCATCCTCATCAAGGTCCCGCTGGGTGTCGACCTCGACGGCGAGAATGCCTTCCAGGGCCTCACCATGGCCGAGGGGCAGAAAGGCGAACCCTCCCTTGAAGACCGGTTGCAGCTCGCCGGTACGGGGGAAGGTCTCCGGGTCCAGGGGTGGGGCCTCCGGAGGCGCGGGGCCCAGGGGAAGGGTCTGCCAAGTCCCATCGGTCTGGGGCAGGAGGAGGTGGATGCGGCGGTGGAGCAAGCGTTCGCCCACGTGGGCCAGGACCTCGGCGATCCCCTGGGGGCCGGTGGCCCGGTTCAGGTTGCGCCCCAGCATCAGCAGCGCGGCCAGGAGCGCGGCGCGTCGCCGGGAGTTGCGGGTCTGATGGGCGAGCCGCTCTGCCAGCGCGACGGCAACTTGTCCGCCCATGAGGATCACCAGGAACAGGGCGAGCAGCGGCCAGTTGCCGACCTGAAGACTGCCCTGGACCGAGTCGAAAACCAGATCGAAGATCAGCGCACTCGCCGCGACCGAGAGCGCGCCCACCAGCAGGCCCCAGCGCTGGGCGATGAGGGCCGTGGCCAGCAGGAAGATGAGAAAAATGGCGGGCAGGGGGAGCTCTGGAGGCAGGATCGTCCCGAGTCCGGTGCACGCACCCAGGATGCCCAGGGCTCCGAAGAAGGCCCCGACCCACTGGTCGCGGGGGGGCGCTATGGGACAGGGAGGCATTTCGGGCCCCAGGAACACGGGGGTGATGCGCAGGCCGGGCAGGCGTCGCTGCAGCTCCTGGGCCGAGGAGTGCCCGAGTCGGGACCAGAGCCAGCGCCCCGACCCTTTGCCCAGCATGACCTCCTCCGCGCCCGTTCGGCGCACCGCCTCCTGGATGCCTTGCACGAGGGTACGGGCCTGGATCCAGAGTGTCTCGGCGCCGAGGCTTTGAGCTTCTTCGAGCCAGAGGCGCGCCTGGTCGCTCGTTTCGGCATTTTCTTCTCCAGGCACCTCCACATGGAGGGCTACCCAGGGGCGGCCCGATTCCCGCACGCTCCAGAACCCCGCGTGGATGAGGCGCAGGGCCTGGGCATCCGAGCCCAGGGCCACGAGGAGCGGAGAAGTGTCAGTGGAATCGGGCATCGGAATGGATATCAGATGAGTTCGATGGAAAGGGGCACGTGTAAAAAGAACGTAAAAATGCCGGTGGGTTCGAATCCGGCGCCCGGCAATGCCCCTACTCTGACACCTTCCGACAGGAGGTTCCGTGAATCCGCAGGCAATGCCCATCGATACTGGCAACACCGCTTTCATGCTGCTCTGCTGCAGTCTGGTCATGCTCATGACCCCTGGCCTGGCCTTCTTCTATGGCGGCCTGGTGGGCCGCAAGAACGTGCTGGCCATCATGATCCAGAGTTTCGTCAGCCTGGGCTGGACTACGGTGCTGTGGTTCGCCTTCGGCTACTCCATGTGCTTCGGCCCCACCTGGCACGGCATTGTCGGTCAGCCTGGCCACTACGCCTTCCTGAACAACATCAACCTATCCAGCATGTTCACCCTGGGCGGATCCACCGCTGGCATTCCCCAGATCGTGCATGTGGCCTACCAGATGATGTTCGCCATCATCACGCCCGCCCTCATCACCGGCGCCTTTGCCAACCGGGTCACCTTCAAGGCCTACATGATGTTCCTGACGGCCTGGTTGATCTTTGTGTACTTCCCCTTCTGCCACATGGTCTGGCATCCCGAAGGCCTACTGGCCAAGTGGGGTGTGCTGGATTTCGCGGGCGGCATCGTGGTGCACAACACGGCTGGACTGGCGGCGCTGGCGTCCATCCTCTTCGTGGGCAAGCGCAAGGTCATCGAGAACGAGCCCCACAGCATTCCCCTCATCGCTCTGGGCACGGGCCTGCTCTGGTTCGGTTGGTACGGCTTCAATGCCGGGTCCGAATTCCGCGTGGACTCCATCACCGCTTCCGCCTTCATCAACACGGATATTGCGGCCTCCTTCGCCGCCGCCACTTGGCTCTTTGTGGAGTGGATGAACGCCAAACAGCCCAAATTCGTGGGTCTGCTCACGGGCGCGGTGGCGGGATTGGCCACCATCACCCCTGCGGCCGGTTATGTCTCACCGGCGGTGGCGGCCCTCATCGGGATTCTCGCCGGGGTGATCTGCTACTACGCAGTGGCCCTCAAGAACAAGCTGCGTTGGGATGATGCCTTGGATGTCTGGGGTGTTCACGGTGTGGGCGGCTTCATCGGCGTGATTTTCCTGGGCCTGTTCGGCTCCAAGATGTGGAATCCCAATGGCGCCGATGGCCTGTTCTTTGGCGGTACGGCCTTCTTTGGCAAGCAGTTGGTGGCGGTGGCGGTGTCCTCGGTGTGGGCCTTCGCCTTCACCTACGGAATGCTCTGGATCATCAACAAGATCACTCCCGTCCGGGTCGAGGAGGCCCAGGAAACTGAAGGTCTGGATTCCGGCCTTCATGGCGAGAATGCCTATCCCCAGGGGCTCTGACCTTCGTTCTTGATGCACGTCCCTGGCACCCACCTTTCGGTTGGGTGCCAGGGTGTTTTCAGTCCATCCTTCCTGTTTCTGGAGCAATCCATGCGCACATCTCTCCTGATCTTCGGGCTGATCGGCTCTGCCCTCGTGGCCCAGTCTCCCGTTTCTGGGGCCTCCAGCATCAAATGGCGGGGCTCCTTCTGGGCCAGTGGCATCACCCAGGACCGTTCCACCTCGGACGGTTCGCTGGTGTTTCGACCGCTGGAATCTGGAGAGGACCGCTTCACCTTGGACGGCCTTACCCTTGGCGCCGACGTGCCCCTGCCCGAGGGCTTTTCCCTCAAGTTCACCCTGATGGCGGGGCAGCTGGCCAAGAACATCAACCTGGGCAGCGGTGACACGGGTTCCATCGCCTGGCCTGAGGCCCAGCTCATCTGGACGGGCAAGAACGATACGGTCCGGATCGGGCGGATGCTCACCTCTATCGGCATGGAATTTACGGACCAGACCGCAGGAGTGGCCGCCTCCAAGGGCATCCTGTACACCTTTGCGGATCCGCTCGCCCAGGTGGGCGTCAACTGGCACCACGCTTTCACGCCGGTGTGGAGCAGTGATCTGTGGGTGTTCAACGGCGAAGACCAGGTTGCCGACAATAACCGCGGCAAGACCTTGGGCGTGGGGTTGACGTACAACCATGGGGGAAGTGCCGACAACTACCTTTCCCTGCAGGCCTATCGTGGGCCCGAGCAGAGCGGTACTGGAGCCGAAGGCCGCGTGCGCGAGCGCCTTTGTCTGATGGGTCAATGGGTCTGGGGGGCCGCCACGCTGCAGTGGGAGGGCACCTTCGGGCGAGAATCCTTCGTTCCTGGGGCCCTTGCACCGGATGCAAGGAAGGCCAGCTGGGGAGGCGGCGGCGCGATCTTCCGCTACACGCTGGGGGAACGATCAGCGCTCTTCGCTCGGGCGGAATCCCTCAAGGATGGCGCGGGCGTGCGTCTGGGTATCGACAAGACCATCGCTCCCCTGGCCAACCAGGTGGGCGCGGATCTCCGCCTCGATTCTGCCGCTTTTGGCTATGAGCGCAAATACGGACCGACCTTCATGCGGCTGGAGCTCCGGCAGGATCGGCTCAACCGGGAATTGCTGGACAAGGAGGGGGACGCATTCAGGTCCGGTACCTCCGCCACCTTTCTGGTGGGCACCAGCTTCTGACTCTGACCCAAGCCCAGGGCAGGCTAGGATGGTGACCGGGAGGAAGTTTTCATGCGGATCGCCGTCCTAGGTCTGGGCAGGATGGGTGCCCCCATGGCGCGCAATCTGGCCGAGATTGGGCACAACGTTTCGGTCTACAACCGCACTCACCCCAGGGCCATCGAACCAGGCTCCACAGGCGTGCGGGTGGCCATCTCGGTGGCCGATGCCGTAACCGAGGTCCAAGTCGCCCTGACGATGGTTTCCGATGATGCGGCCGAGGAAGCTCTCACCTTCCAGCAAGATGGCCTGCTGGCCCACCTCCCCCCCGGGGCCATTCATCTCTGCATGAGCACCATTGGGGTGGAGACCTCACGCAAACTGGCTGCGGCCCACGAGGCCAAGGGACAGGGCTATGTGGCCGCGCCGGTCTTCGGTCGACCCGGAGGGGCGGCCACCCGCCACCTCTGGATCGTGGCGGGGGGGCCCGAGGCCCAGGTGACCCGCTGCCTCGGCATTTTTGATGCTCTGGGCCGGGGACTCACCCGGGTGGGCACTACGCCTGAGTTGGCGCATGCCGTCAAGCTGGGCGGGAA